>CAZYEA010000347.1:3624-4467 GCA_964646485.1 uncultured Acidobacteriota bacterium | reverse complement strand
CCGAGTATCAGGCCGGCCTCGGTCATGCGTCGAGAGATCGTGGGCGAGTCGGATAGCGCGCTGGCGTCGGCCCCCTCACTCGCGCTCTCGTAGGCCTTGGCGAGGCCGAAGTCGAGGATCTTCACCGCACCCTCTTTCGTGAGCTTGATGTTCGCGGGCTTCAAATCACGATGGACGATGCCCTTTTCGTGAGCGGCCTCGAGGCCCTCCGCGATCTGCTTTGCGATGGTGATGGCCTCGTCGACCGGAATCGGCCCGCGCCTGAGACGCTCGGCGAGGTCCTCGCCTTCAACCATCTCCATGACGAGGGCGAACGTCCCGTCGGACTCCTCGAGCCCGTGAATCGACGCGATGTTCGGATGATTCAGGGAAGCGAGCAGGCGCGCCTCCCGGCGAAACCGTGAGAGACGATCGGCGTCCTTCGCGACGCTGGAAGGCAGGACCTTGATGGCCACATCGCGTCCGAGCTTGGAATCGTGGGCGCGATAGACCTCGCCCATGCCGCCGATGCCGATGAGCGAGCGCACCTCGAAGCTGCCGATGCGCCGCCCGATCATGGAGGCGCCGGCGGGTGATACCGCGCGTGCGGCAACATCGAGCGCGGGCTTATTGAGAAACCCGGCAGCCGATTCGGGCTGATCGAGGAGGGACTGCACTTCGACGGCGAGCGAGAGATCGTCTCTGCAAGCGGAGGCAAGCGCCGAAGCGCGCTCGGACGCCGGGAGCGCGAGCATGTCGTTGTACAGCGCCTCGACACGGCGCCAGCGTTCAGTCGTTTCCCGCCGTCCCTCTTCCATGGTTCGGGCGTCGCCCCCTTTCCGTCCAGTTCGCGGACTGTAGCAA
>CAZYEA010000347.1:0-3614 GCA_964646485.1 uncultured Acidobacteriota bacterium | reverse complement strand
GCCTCCTAGCCGGAAGAGCTCAGCTCGCGGAAGAGCCAGGCGCGCGCGAGCTTCCAGTCGCGGGTCACGGTGTCGCCCGAGACCTTCAGGATCTCCGCGGTCTCCGTGACGCTCAGGCCGCCGAAGAACCGGAGCTCGATCACGCGGACCTTGCGTTCGTCCACTTCGGCCAGGGCGTGAAGGGCGTCGTCGAGGGCGGCGAGGTCTTCGCCGGGGGCGGTGGTCGTCGCCATGGCGTCGCCGAGGGTGACCCTGACCGCGCCACCCCCGCGTTTCTGGTACCGCTTGGAACGCGCGATGTCCACGAGGACCCGCCGCATGAGCCGCGCCGACATGGCGAGGAAGTGGGTCCGGTTCTGCCAGTTGAGGTGCTGGACGTCAACCAGGCGCAGATAGGCCTCGTTCACCAGTGCAGTGGGCTGCAGGCTGTGCCCCCGCCGCTCGCCGGCCATGCAGCGGCGCGCGATCCTACGGAGTTCGTCGTGAACGAGGGGGATCAGGGCGGCGAGCGCCGCCTCGTCTCCCTTGCCCCATCGCAGGAGGAGTTGCGTGACCTGGTGAGTGTCGCCCTGAATCACAAAATCCTACGCTTTTCCGCGGCCCCTTCCGGTTTCGGCGCCGATTTCCCGCCTTTCCCTCCAACAAGGAGAAAGCCATGTTTCAGGGAGATCGGAAAGCGCTTGTATTCACGGGAGTTATGGCCGTCCTCCTCGGCTCGGGGGCCGCGCAGGCGGCGGACCCTGCGCCCGGGGTGGTCGTTCGCGTCACCGACCACGCCGGCCTCGATGCCGGGGACCTTGCTCGAGCGCAGGTGGAGGCGGAACGTATCTTTGCGGATAGCGGCGTGCGGCTGGCGTGGACGAGCATCTCCGAGGGCCGAGAGGCCCATGCCTGCGACGGAATGAACGTATCCGTCGCCCTGCTCTCGCCGTTCCTCATCAGGCAGCTGGTCGGCCAGGGGATGGGAGCGACCGTCCTGGGTTCGGCGTCACCGAGCGCGGGCCGCGCGTTCGTCTACGCGGTGCGGGTCTACGCCCGGGCCGAGGGCACGCGAGTCGACGCGGGCGTCCTGCTTGGCCGTGTGATCGCTCACGAGGTCGGGCACCTCCTGCTCGGCAGCCGTCACTCGCGCTTTGGCCTCATGACCACGGGCATCGACACTGACCCCACGGGTCTGCGAGCGCTGTTCTCCTCGCAGGAGGCGCGGTCGATGCGGCGTGTGCTGATCTCGAAGACGGAGGACAAGAAGACGCGCGAGGCTTGCGGAGCGGTCAGCACCGCCGACAGGTACTGAGGAGACCTCATCGCGGCACTGCTCCATCTCGGCCTGCGAGGACAGTTCCATTCCGCTATCGCGACGAGTCGCCTACCGTAGGTGGGGCGTTCCCACTCGACGCCCCGAGCGAATGGACGCTACACCAAACTTCCAGCCTATCGACTCACGCGTTCGAGGACGCCACCGACGGCGGCAAACCCGGCCAGCGCCTTGTACGGGACGACCACAGCCTCGGCGCACGCTTCAACGGCATGGGGCCATTCCGGCTGGACCTTCAAGCCGGCGGAGGTGAACGTGAATGCGAAGGTCGAGCCCTCGAGGTTCGCGACAGAGAACAGCGTCGGATCCGCGTCACACCCGCCGTCGTCGGGACGATTCGCGGCGGCGGCCACCGCCGCGCGATCGATTTGCTTCGTGAAGATCGTCTCGAGGATCGCCCGCTTGTCCTTCGCGAAGCTCCGGAACAGGCCGTCGAACTCGACGCGAAGTCCGGTTCGCAGATCGAAGGTTACGGAGCTGTTGCGGTCGTTCGTCGGGTACGGTCCACCGCAGTCGTAGGAGGCGGACGCGTAGATGCTGAAGACATCACGGTCGGCATACTCCACCTGCGACCGCACCTTGTAATAGGCGCCCTTCTGAGGCTGGCTGAGATGGCAGCCGAAGGTGGCAGCAATCGCGTCGAGTTGGCGGTTGACGCTGCGCAGCACCGCAGAGTCCTTGAACCCCGTGAGGCGTGGAAACCGGAGGCCGGTTTTCCCCGCCGCCACCTGAGCGTAGGTGATTCCGCCGCCGCTGCCCGGCGCAGCCTGCGCTGCCACGGCCGGCGACACTCTTCCCAGGAGCGAGAAGACGGCCGCGAACACCGCCATGGAACGAGCGGAAGCATCTGCCCGCCCGGCCCTGCTTCTGACGAACGTGACCGCGGACAGTAGCCCCAGCACGACGTTCGATCCAGCCACGGCAAACAGCAGAGGAGACCTGGCATCCTTGCCCACGAGGTACTGGGGAACGGCGCACAGGAATAGAGCGAGCGACGTGATAGGGAGAAGACGCCGCCACATTCTGAGGAGGGCGACGGCTGCCAGCGTCTGAACGACGATGGTCGCGGCGATCAACTCGTAGGCGAAGGTCCACATAACCGCGCGGCCGATGAACAGGCCATCGATGGCTTCATGCGACGGCGCCTGGCGGGCCACGGCAAGCGTGCTTCGATAGTCTGGGTACTCGAGCATCAGGAACGCCGCGAGCGCGGTGCAGATGACCAGCGCGAGCGCAGCCGCGATGGTTCGCACGTCATGAATTCGCGTCATCGGCTAAGGCTCCACCGCGTGACGATGTTTCCTCCGGACACCTGATCGTCGTCTCGTTTCGGGTCGCCCCTGCCGCTCTGACCTCTAGGACCGAATCAGCGCCAGCACCTCGTCCCGCCGGCGCTCCATCTCCGCCTGCGAGTACGCCTCGAGGTTCAGCCGCAGCAGCGGCTCGGTGTTCGATCCGCGGACGTTGAAGTGCCAGGTGTCGTAATCGACCGACACCCCGTCGAGCTTCAGGATCCGGCCGTCCTGGTAGCGCTCCTCGAGCAGCTTGAGCGCGCGGGGCACATCCGCGACCTTGGAGTTGATCTCGCCGGAGATGAAGTACTTGGCGCGGAAGGGAGCGAGGAGTTCGGAAAGCTTCTTCCCGGATAGGGAGACCAGCTCGAGCAGCAGGAGCGCGGGGATCATGCCATTGTCCGCGAACCAGTTATCGCGGAAGTAGTAATGGGCGGAGACCTCACCGCCGTAGACCGCGTTCAGTTCGCGCATCTTCACCTTCATGAAGGCGTGGCCGACGCGGTGCATCACCGGATTACCGCCCGCGGCCTTGACGCTGTCGGCCACCGCGCGCGAGGCCCGGCAGTCGTAGACGATGGTGGCGCCCGGCTCGCGCTTCGCGAACATCGTCCCCAGAAGCGCGGTCACGAAGTCGCCGGGGATGAACTCGCCGGTGTCGTCGATGAAGAAGCAGCGGTCGGCGTCGCCGTCCCAGGCGATGCCCATGTCGGCGCCTTTCTTCCTCACCGCGCCGATGATGTCACGCCGGTTCTCTTCGACCAGGGGATCGGCGGGGTGGTTCGGGAAGTCGCCGTCCGGGGTGAAATACAGATCGGTGCGTTCGAAGGGGAGCTTCGCGAAGATGCGCTCCGCGGTGGGGCCGCCCATGCCGTTGCCCGCGTCGAGCACCAGCTTCAGGGGCCGCATCTTCTTGACGTCGATGAAGCCGAGACAGTGGGCGATGTACGCGTCGGTCACATCCTGCTGTGTGAGGCCGCCGGGCGTCCCCGAGAAGGGCGCGGGCT
>CAZYEA010000346.1:0-4495 GCA_964646485.1 uncultured Acidobacteriota bacterium | reverse complement strand
GCCCGCGAGCTCGGTTCCGTTGTGCGCCATCTGCGTGCCCGTCCCTGGAATCACCCGCGCCACCATGCCGCCCAAGAGCCCCGCGCTCACCAGTTCAACCCGGGAGTCGGTGGGGATGGTGCTGTACTCGCCCTCGACCTCCAGATACACCTTCACCCCTTCGTTCGAGATCTCGAATTTCTGCACCCGGCCGATACCCACGCCGCGCATCTGCACGGGATCGCCCTTGCGCACGCCGCTCGCGTCCTTCACGATGCTCGAGACGATGTAACGGCCCCGGAACATGGCCGCATCGGTAAGGGTGAGGAGGAGGTAGACGGTGACGAGGGTGCCCAGGATCACGAAGAGGCCGACCCACAACTCCTGATGCTTCCCGCGAACGGGAGGCGCCACCACGGCGGCTTTCTCACTCATGCTCATACTCCAATCGATACCGCGTGCGCGGATCCGGGTTCATTGTCTTCGTCCTGGGTTTCGTGCTCGATCAGCTTCAGGGCGGCCCGGGCCGCGGCCTTTCGATCGGCGAAGGCCATCACCAGCGGATCGTCGCTCTTGCTGAACTCCTCGGGGCTGCCGATGAATCGCAGTTTGCCGTTGTCGAGCAGGGCCACCCGGTGCGACATCTCGAGGGCGCCCGGGACATCGTGGGTGACCACGATCGAGGTGACCTTGGTTCGCTCGGCGATCGACATGATCAGGCGGTTGACGGTGGCGGCATTCACGGGATCGAGCCCGGTGACCGGCTCGTCGTAGAGGATGATGCGCGGCTCTCCCACAATGGCGCGGGCGAGGCCGACCCGCTTTCTCATGCCCCCGGAGAGCTCGGCCGGCAGCTTCGAGAGCACCTTGCCCGGATCGAGGTTCACGTCCTCGAGCGACTTCGCGATCCGCTCCAGCATCACCCGCTTGTCGAGGCTCCTGATGGTCTCGGGGTCGAGGCCCATGGCCACGTTGTCGTAGATGTTCAGCGAATCGAAGAGGGCCGCGTACTGGAAGACGTAGCGCACGGCTCGCCGCAGGTCGCGGATGCCCTTGCGGGTCGAGTGGTAGACGCTCTCCCCGTCGATACGAACATCGCCGAGGTCGGGGGTGATGAGGCCGATCGTGGTCTTGAGGAGGACGCTCTTTCCCGTGCCCGAGGTTCCCAGGATGGAGATGGTCTCCCCGCGCATCACGCTGAGGCTCACCCCCGAGAGCACCGGGGTGTCGAAACGCTTGTGGACGTCGTCGTACTGGATGGTGACTTCTTCGGCCATACGTTTTCCTCGTCTCCTCGCCTAGTTCAAGAAGAGGGGCGGGAACGTGGCATCGACCACGAGCACGGTAATGATCATGAAGACCACGGAGGTCGTGGTGTTCCGGCCCACCCCTTCGGCGCCGCCGTGGGTGATGAGGCCCATGTGGGTGGAGATGATGGGGATCATGAAGCCGAAGACGAAGGCCTTGGTGAGCGAGTAGAACAAATCCCAGGAATGCCAGTAGAGGCGCGCTCCGTAGAGGAACCCCTCAGGCCCGAGGCCCATGGTGGCGCGCGCGGAAACCAGGCCGGTGAGGACGCCCACCGCGTTGGCGACACCCACCAGAACCGGGGTCACGACCATCCCCGCGATCACCCGGGGCGCGGCGAGAAAAGGAACGGGGTCGCGGCCCAGAGAGATGAGCGCGTCGACCTGCTCCGAGACGGCCATGGTGCCGATCTCGGCGGTGATGCGGGCGCCCACGCGGCCGATCAGGACGAACGCGGTCATGACCGGCCCGAGTTCGAGCACCACGCTGGACGCGACCACGCTGCCGAGCACGTACAGGGGGATCGACGAGGAAAACTGGTAGCCACCCTGCTGCGAGGTGACGATCCCGGAAAGAACCGCGGTCACGAGGACGAGGGGCAGGCTGCCGATGCCCTGCTCGTAGGCCTGGGCGAAGATCATCTTCCAAGACACCCCGCCCTGGAACACGGCCATGACGATCTTCACGGTGAGGATGGAGATCTGGCCGGCATGACGAGCCGACGCAATGCAGCCGCGGCCGAACGCCTCGAGTACGGCCCGGGGAATGGAGAGAAGTTTGTTCAAAGGAGCCGCCTATTTTGCCTTCCCGTCATCGGTTGACGGAAATTTCTGCGCCCACGCTCACTTGACGACCAGGAGCCGGGTGGAGTGAGGATGGAGGAATTCCACCCCGCGCGAGGTGAGAATGGCATCGTCCTCGATGGGTACCCTCAACTTCGCCCCGCCCCACTCGGGAAGAGGCGTGTAGGCGAAGAACTCCACCGAGATCATGTTCGTGGGCTTGAGTTCGAAGGTGAGCCGCTTCGGATTGAAGAAGGCCATCGAGGGCCCGGCCCCGTGGCCGGTGTTCCCGACCGAGTGCATTCCGATCATCACGTCGGTGGTGTCGCTCGTATAAGGCTGATTGAAGACCTTCATGACCGGGAACCCCGCGGCGGACACCGCACTTTCCACCAGCTTGAGCATGGAAGCCGCGGTTCCGGAAGGACGCGCGGTTCGCTTGATGACCTCCCGCACTTTCATGGCCTGATCGAAGGCTTTCAGGTACCCGGGCGGAGGTGAGACTTCGCCGCTCCGGAGCACATAGGCCTGCCGCTTCACGTCGGTGCAGAAATTCATCAGACAGACGCCCCAGTCGATGGAGAGGAAGTCGCCGCCCTGGATGATGCGTCCGTTCGAGAGCCCCTCGATCCCCTTTCGCCCGGTGATGTACACCGAGGGCATGTCGAAGGACGATCCCAGTCCGCGCTTGAGCAGTTCCTCCTGCAGCCACCAGGCGACCTCCTCGAGCGTGGTCTTCCCTGGGGTGATGACTTCGTTCGACAGAGCGCGCTCCGCCAGTTCGACCGAGTGCTGAGAGGCCTCCGAGAACGCGGCGATCTCGGTGGCGACGCGCCGTGAACGGAAATCGGAGACGAGTTTCTCAGCGGATGTGAATCGCGAGATGTAGGGCTCACCCAGAAGCCTCGAGATCTTCTGGAAGCTCGAATGGGAAAGCCCGTCGGCGGCCCCGATCTCCTCCGAATAGTTGAGGGCAATGCGCTTCGGATCCCGCTCCTTCACGAAGGCGGCAAGATCCGGGCCGGTCACGATGTCGTAGACCCCGCACTGCTCCAGCATGTACCCGTCGATGCCGAGGGCCGCGCGTTCGATGCGGTCTCCACCGCGGTCGGTGAAGACATAGTAGCCCAGCATCGAACCCGGATACCCGCGCCCGAGGTCGTCATAGAGCGGGTCGTAGGCCTGCTCCTGCAGGGTCACGATCCACATGTCCACCTTGTTCTCCCGCATGACTTCGGGAAGAACGTAGTTGAACTTGTCGGAACGGATCTGGCACCCCATCTGGAAGCGCCGCTGGGCCTCGCGGCGGGTGGGAGCTTCCACCGCGCCCGAGACCGCCGGAGCCGCGAGGAACAAAAGCCCGAAGGCGATCAGTCGATGACGTCGTCGCATGCAGTCCTCCGAGGGGGCAAGGCGTTGGCCCAAAAGGTCAGATGACCCGGGCTTCGAGGTCGTAGGCGTGGCTCTTGGTTACCTCACAGGTGACGAACTCACCGCGGCCGGGAGGCCTCTCGCCCGGATCGGTGATGAGAACCGCGCCGTCGATCTCCGGGGCCTGGGAGGCGAGGCGGCCGGCGAGAAGAAGGTCGGTCTCCGGATGCGGTCCGTCGATCAGGACTTCGACCCGGCTCCCCACAAGCGCCTTGTTTCGGCGGGAGGAGATGCGTTTCTGGATCCTCATGAGCTCCCCCTGGCGGGCCTTCTTGACCTTGGCGGGCACGCGGCCTTTCAGATCGAAGGCCGCCGTCCCCTCTTCATCGGAGTACGTGAAGACCCCGAGGTGGTCGAACTCCGCCTGCTCGACGAAGGTGGCGAGCTGCTGGAAATCGGCGTCGGTCTCACCCGGGAAACCGACGATGAAGGTGGTTCGGAAGGCGACCCCGGGGACCCTGCGGCGCACGCGCTCGACCATGCCGAAGAGGTTTCCCTTCCCCGTCGGCCGCTTCATCCGCTTGAGGACAGCCTCGCTCGCGTGCTGCAGGGGCATGTCCACGTACTTCACCACCTTTGCCTCGGAGGCGATGGCGTCGAGGATGTCGTCGGTGACGGTCGCGGGATAGGCGTACATCACCCGGATCCAGCGGAGCGAGTCGATGGCCCCAAGCCGCCGCAGGAGCGGTGCGAGGGCCCCTCGCTCCCCGAGGTCGAGGCCGTAGCGGGTCGAATCCTGGGCCACGAGGACGATCTCGCGCACGCCCGAGGCCGCGAGCCGCCGCGCCTCCCTCTCGATGTCCTCGGCCGGCCGCGAACGATGCAGGCCTCGCAGGGTGGGAATGATGCAGAAGGTGCAGGTGTAGTCGCACCCTTCCGAGATCTTGATGAAGGCAGTGTGGGAGGCGGTCGACTGGAGCCGCGGTGATTCGGCGTCATAGATCCATTCGGGCCGCTTCGCCGCGCGATCGACGATGGTGGCCCGACCCTCCACC
>CAZYEA010000345.1:0-4522 GCA_964646485.1 uncultured Acidobacteriota bacterium | reverse complement strand
TACGAGCACGCCTATCACATCGACTTCGGCGCCGCGGCCGCGCGCTACGTGGACGCGTTCTTCGCGAACGCTCATTGGGACGAAGTGCAGCGGCGTCTCGAAGCCGCCCGAAAGGCGTAGGAGAGCCCGATGCGGGCATTGTTGGCGATTGGATTGATGGCGGGAGGCTTCTCGATGCAGGCCGGCCCCGCGGAAGAGAGAAAAGCGCCCATGGAGACAATCGTGTTCGTCTGTGAGCATGGTTCCGCAAAGAGCCTGATTGCCTCGCAGTGGTTCAACAAGGTCGCGGCTGAGCGAGGCCTGAGCGTGAGATCGGTGTCGAGAGGCATCACCCCCGACGCATCCGTCCCACCCGCGATAGCGAAGAACCTCGCCGGCGACGGTCTTGCGCCGGACGGTTTCGTTCCGAAGGCTCTCTCCAGGGCGGACCTGGCCACCGCCTCCCGGGTCGTCACGATCGGCGTTGATGCCGTGAGTCTCACGAAGGGAGTCCCGGTTCCCGTTGAGACCTGGAACGACATCCCACCCGCCTCCGAGAACTATGCGGCCTCGCGCGATGCGATGCGGGCCCGCATGGACCAGCTCCTGACGAAGACCACACCGAAGACCCCTGCATCGAAGCCCCGGAGTTAAGGCTCGCACTAGGGGGCTCAAGCGTTCAGATGGAAGGCCCCGCCCGCCCTACCTTCGCCGAGGCCACGCGCTTCTGGGCGAGGCTTGGCTGTATCAGCTTCGGCGGGCCGGCCGGCCAGGTCGCCATCATGCATCGCGAGGTCGTCGAGAAGCGAAGATGGGTGAGCGAGGAGGACTTTCTTCACGCGTTGAATTTCTGCATGCTTCTGCCCGGACCGGAGGCTCAGCAGCTCGCGACCTGGATCGGCTGGCGGCTGCATGGCCTGCGCGGCGGCCTGGTGAGTGGAGGGCTCTTCGTTCTGCCGTCGTTCTTCCTTCTGGTGGGCCTGTCCTGGGTGTACGCGACCTGGGGAGTGACGCCCGCGGTCGACGGGCTGCTCTACGGCCTCAGGCCCGCGGTGCTCGCGCTCATCTTCATGGCCGCCCGTCGGATCGGCGGCAAAGCGCTTCGCGCGCCGTGGCAGAAGGCGCTGGCCGCGGTCTCGCTGGCCCTCTCCTGGGTGGGGCTGCCGTTTCCGGCGATCCTGACCCTGGCCGCACTTGCGGGTTATTCAGTGAAGTCGGGCGAAGAGCCGATGTCTTCGCCCGAGCCTGCGTCCGAATCGGCGAGAGGGCTCTGGAGCCGAGTTGCGCGAGGCGGCCTCGTCTTCGCGCTACTCTGGGCGGGCCTGTTCGTCACCTCGTCGCGGGTCATCGCGCGGGGAACCGACCTCGCTCTCTTCTTCACGAAGTCGGCGTTCGTGACCATTGGAGGCGCCTATGCGGTCTTGCCCTACGTGTTCGACGCGTCGGTTCATCGGTATGGGTGGCTTCAGCCCACGCAGGTCATTGACGGCCTCGCGCTCGGAGAAACCACTCCCGGCCCGCTGATCATGGTCGTGACCTTCATCGGCTTTCTCGCGGGCTGGGGCGAGCCGGGGGCGGCCGCGTCCCCGTTTCTGCATGGCCTCGCCGGGGCGAGCGTCGCCACCGCATTCACGTTCCTTCCCTCCCTCGCTCTGATACTTGTGTTCGCGCCGCTCGTGTCCCGGGCCCAGGCGACGCCCTGGATTCGACGGGCGCTTGCCGGAATCGCGGCGGCCGTGGTCGCGGTCATCGTGCGACTCGGGCTCGATCTTTCGGTCACCGTCCTTCTGCTCCCACGGACGATCGTCCCGGACGTCTTCGCGTGTCTGCTCGTCGTCGTCTCCGTCTTTGCGCTCAATCGGAACGCCTCGGCGCCTCTGGTCATAGGAGCCACCGCCCTCCTTGGCGCGTTCTTGAGGTTCAGCGGCGCGTGAGCGTCGTCGAACGGGATAGAGTCTGCCGCCGACCGAACGCCCATGATTGACCATCACCCGCTCGCACCCGACGGAACCGGACCTTTAGAAGCCCACCCAAGGGCCGAAGGCATCCGGGAGGCCTGAGACTTGCTTCCTCTCCTTCTTCTCACCGCATTTCTGGCCGCCGATGGTGAGCCTCGCCCCACCCTCAGGGTGGGACCGATCAAGGGCGCGATTGAGATCGACGGCCGGCTCTCCGAGATCGACTGGCTGAACGCCGCCGCCATCTCCGACCTCACCATGATCGAGCCGGTGGCGGGAGGCCCGCCCACCGGGCGAACTGAAATCAAGGTGCTGGCGAGCGAGCGCGAGATCGTGATCGGCGTGCGCTGCTTCGACCCGGACCCATCCAGGATCGTCTCCTTCACCAAGGAGCGTGACGGGAATTTCGACAACGAGGATCACCTGCTCTTCGTCATCGACCCCTTTCAGGACGGTCGGTCGGGATATGTGTTCTCCGTGAATCCGGGCGGCGCGCGCGCCGATGGGCTTGTGGTTTCGAACGGCGAGTCGGTGGACAAGAGCTGGGACAGCGTGTGGGAGGCCGCGACCGAACGCGACTCGGAAGGCTGGTCCGCCGAGATCCGGATTCCCGTCTTCTCCATCAACTTCGCGAAGGGACTCACGGCCTGGGGCCTCAACGTCCAACGGCGAATTCAGCGCAACCAGGAGACCGAGCGCTGGGCCGGGGCCTCGCGTGACACCAAGATCTATCAGACCACCCGCGCCGGTCTCCTCACCGATCTGCCCGACTTCAGCCTCGGTCACGGGGTGTCATTCCGGCCCGCGGTGGTGGGCGGTTTCGATCATCCTTCCCGCGACGCCTCCACGTCGGCAACCGGAGACGTTAGCCTCGACATGTCGAAGCGCCTCGGCCCGAACCTGACCGCCTCCGTCACCATCAACACCGACTTCGCGGAAACCGAGGTCGACACGAGGCAGACGAACCTCACTCGCTTTCCCCTCTTCTTCCCCGAGAAACGCGCGTTCTTCCTGGAGGGCTCAGACACTTTCGTCTTCGGCCTCGGGCTTTCGAGCGACATCCGACCTTTCTTCTCGCGGCGCATCGGCCTGGTCGACGGAAAAGAGGTGCCCATTCTCGCGGGGGCCAAGCTGTCCGGCCGCCAGGGGAAGACGAGCGTCGGCGGTCTGTTCGTGCGCACGCGTGAGGAGACCGGCGTGGCTCCGGCCGCCTCGCTGGCCGCGCTCAGAGTGAGGCGCAACGTCCTTGATGAATCCAGCGTCGGTTTCATCGCCACCGCGGGCGATCCATTGGGCCGGCCGGGGGCCTCGACTTTCGGGGTCGATCTCACGTATCAGAACTCGCGTTTTCGGGGCGGCAAGAACTTCTGGCTGGGCGCGTGGGGCCTGATGGCGCGGCGTGATGGTCTCACCGGATCGCGCGAAGCCTGGGGCTTGAAGCTCGACATGCCGAACGATCTTTGGGACATTTCCGCGAGCTATCGCTACGTCGGGGACGGCTTCGATCCCTCGCTCGGCTTCGTTCCTCGCCCGGCGGTGAAGGCGTATCGGCTTTCCATCACTTACGCGCCGCGCCTCCATGGCACGTTCATCCGTCAGATGTTCAACGAGTTCATGGTGGACTATTTCACCAACCTGAAGAACGAACGAGAGAGCTATCGCGTCTTCATGGCTCCCATCAACTGGCGGCTCGAAAGCGGCGACCGGTTCGAGGCGAATTTCGCCCCGGCGGGGGAGCGGCTGTTCGCTCCCTTCGAGATCGCGGAGGGAGTGGTGATCCCGGTGGGCACTTACAACTGGCGACGTTATCGGCTGGAAGCGGGGACCGCGGCCAAGAGGCGCCTGGCCGCGCAGGTCACCTGGTGGTTCGGCGGCTTCTACAACGGGAAGCTCGACCAGATAAGCGCCGACGGATCATGGACGCCGTCGCCGATCGTGAGTTTCCTCTTCAATGTCCAGCACAACGTCGGCCGCCTGCCCGCGGGCGACTTCGACCAGACCCTCGTCGGTGTGAAAGTTCGGCTCAATCTATCCCCCGACCTGCAACTCAACAGCTTCGTTCAGTTCGACAACGAGTCGCGGTCCGTGGGCACGAACACCCGCCTGCGCTGGACCTTCCATCCCCAGGGTGACCTGTTCGTGATCTACAACCACAACGTCCGTGACTTCAAGGAGAGCCCGACCGGATGGGCCAAGGACTCGAACGCGCTGATGGTGAAGGCGCAGTACGCATGGAAACGGTGATCCTCACGTAGGCATCGAGATCCGGTCGATCGTCGAGTCCAGCGCAGTCATCGAGCCCCTGCGCGGTCGCATCATGGGCCGGGTCAGCGCCCACGACGTCCGCGACCGGCCCGGTGGCAGCGTAATCGTGGGCGGGAACGAGGAGGTCTCGGATCACAAGGTCACCCTCGTGCGGCCGGGTTCTCGGATGCCTCACTGGCTCGACATCGCCGGTTCGTCCCCGCGCTGTCGATCCGCGCGGCCTGAGGCTCGGAGCCGACGGTGCGGGGCTGAGAGCGCCGACGTACCGGGCTGAGTTTCCATTCGGCAGGCATGGAGTGGCCTGCTTTGGATCATCGACT
>CAZYEA010000344.1:0-4544 GCA_964646485.1 uncultured Acidobacteriota bacterium | reverse complement strand
CAACGATTGAAGGATTACGACGATGAATAGGGCACGGACGGCGAAACTCGAGGCGAAAGGCTGGCGGTCGGGATCGGCGTCGGAGTTCCTGGGCCTCTCCCGCGAAGAGAGCTACTTCGTCGAGCTGAAGCTCACGCTCGCCGACGAGCTCAGGAAGCGACGCTCCAAGCGGAACATCACGCAACAGCAGCTGGCCGCGCTGATCGGCTCCAGTCAGTCTCGCGTCGCCAAGATGGAACGGGGCGACGCGTCGGTCTCGCTCGATCTGCTCGTCAGATCACTCCTGGCGATGGGTGCGAAGCCAAAGGAACTCGGACGGTCGATCGCTGTCTGATCCCCGAATTATCCATAGAATCCGCGCATGAGCCGACCCGCCATCGTCGCCTGCTTTGCAGCCACCCTGCTGGCCGCTTCGACCGTTGGTGTCCACGCGCAGACACCGGCCCCGGCGACTGCTCCTGCGGCCCAGCACGCGCGCGAGGTCAAGCGCCTGCTCGTTCGCAATGCCATGATCATCCCGGGCACGGGCGTGCCCGCGTCCGGTCCATCGGATCTCCTGATCGAGGGCGGCGCCATCGCGCGGATCGGCCACGCCAGGCCGGACTGGCCGGCCGCCGACGCCGTCATCGACGCCACCGGCAAGTGGATCATGCCGGGCATCGTCAATACCCACATGCACTGGCACGAGGATCGCGTGGGTCCGATTCCCATCCAATACGAGCGCAATCTCTATCTTGCGTCCGGGGTCACCACGGCCCGCGAGGTGGGCGGAAACTTCGACAAGACCAAGCAATGGCGTGAAGAGAGCGCTGCGCACCGGATCATCGCGCCCCGCATTCTGCTCTACCCCATGCTGGCCGATCTGGTGCCGAAGGGGCAGGCGTACAACGGGACGCCCGAGGAAATCCGCGCCCTCGTGCGCTCGGCGAAGGAACGCGGCGCGGACGGCATCAAGCTGATCGGCCCGATGGACCGCGACCAGGCGGCGGCGGCGATCGACGAAGCGAAGAAGGTCGGCCTGCCGACGACTGTCCACATCGCGGTCGGCGAGGCCACGGCGCGCGACTACGTCGACGACGGGGTCAACTGCATCGAGCATTTCTACGGCATCCCCGACGCGGCCCTCGACGGCGTCCAGAACTTTCCGCCCGAGATGAACCTGTCGAACGAGATCCATCGCTTCGGGCGCGCGGGCGAGCTCTACATACAGGAGAACCTGAACCCCGAGAAGCTCGACAAGCTGCTCGACGACATGGTCGCGAAGCACGTCGCGTGGAGCCCGACCATGTCCACCTATGAGGCGGCCCGCGATCTGATCCGCGCGCAGAACCTGCCCTGGTACAAGGAGTACCTGCACCCCTCGCTCGAGGCCTACATGAAGCCGAGCACGACCCGCCACGCGACCTTCTACATGGGATGGACCGAGACGCAGGAGGCGCGCTGGCGGCAGGACTACCAGGTATGGATGGCGACGCTGCTTCGGTTCGGCCGCAAGGGCGGTGTGATCACGGTCGGTGACGACGCGGGGTACCTGTACGGATCGGTGTACGGGTTCGGGACCGTCCGCGAGCTCGAGATGCACCAGGAAGCCGGCTTCGCCCCGCTCGAGGTGATCCGGCAGGCGACCGTGAACGGCGCCGAAGTCCTGGGTCTCGGCGACAAGCTGGGTCGTGTGCGCGCGGGGTTTGCCGCCGACCTGCTCATCGTCAACGGCAACCCGCTCGCGAACCTGCGCCTGCTGAACCCGTACGGAACGGACCTCATGACCATCGACGGCAAGGTCGTCGACAACACCTCGGGCGACATCGTGCCGGGCGACCCGCGCGCGGGCATGGTGCACGGCGGCGGCATCGAGTGGACGATCAAGGACGGCGTCCCGTACCACGTCCCGACGCTGATGAAAGAGGTCAAGGACATGGTGGCGCAGGCGCGGAGCGCGAAGCCCGCGAAGTAGGACTTCCGCGCCCGGCCTGGACAAACTCGCCGGCATCAGCCTGAGGCACGAGGCTCAAGTGCCGCGCCTGCGGGGTCCCTCTTCTGCTCCGCTCTCAGATCGAGGACCTCACGGGACCGGTCTTGCGGCTGTAGGCTCTCGCTCATGGGCGCGCCCTTCTCTCAACCCGAGGTCGTCGCTACCGCGAAGCTTGTTCAGCCGATCCCGAACTAAGCGCATGCACCAGAATCCAATGGGCCTCGTCGCCCACACAAAGGAGCCTTCATGACCGAAGAAACCGCGGAACCCACCCATCTTTCCCCCTGGTGGCGCCACGCCACCATCCTGGTCATGATCGCGGGCTTCTCGGTGCTCACTCTGGTCACGGTCCTGACCTACACGAACGCCCCTCCGATCCCCGGGCGGATCGCGGATGCGTCGGGGGCGACCCTGGTTGAAGAGTCGGCCATCCTGCACGGTCAGGAGGTCTTCCTCAAGTATGGGTTGATGGAACACGGTTCGCTTTGGGGGCACGGCGCGTACCTGGGCCCCGACTACAGCGCCGAGTATCTGCACCGCCTGGCCGAGATCTGCGGGGACGCCGCTCAGGACCTGAAGACGAACCGCTACGACGACGCCACCGACACCCTGACGTTCACTCCCTGCGAAGCCTCTTCCCTCGAAATCCAGGGCCGGGAGTGGGAGCAGTACTTCCGAGGCCAGACCCCGGCGCCGGGCCTGGGCTCGATGTACATCAAGGACCCGGCCGAGGTAAAGGATCTGACTGCCTACTTTGCCTGGGCGGCCTGGGCCACCGTGGCCAACCGGCCGGGCAAGAACTACTCCTACACCAACAACTGGCCCTTCGAACCCAAGGTCGGCAACCGCCCCACCACCTCCGCCTACCTGTGGAGCGCCACCAGCCTGATCGCGCTCCTGGGAGGCATCGGCGCCATCCTCTTCCTGTTCGGCAAGTTCGATTACCTGGGCTGGGGCGGGGCGAAGTCGGCCGCGCACTTCCATGATTCGGCGTTCTCGGGTTGGAAGCTCACTCCCTCTCAATGGGCCACCGGGAAGTTCTTTGGAGTGGTGGCCGCCCTCTTCCTGCTGCAGAGTCTCGCGGGTGGCGCCCTCGCCCACTACCGGGTCGAGCCGGGGGCCTTCTACGGCCTGGACATCGCGTCCTATCTTCCCTACAACCTCCTCCGCACCTGGCATCTGCAGCTGGTGATCTTCTGGGTGGCCACGGCCTGGGTGGCCGGGGGATTGTTCCTCGCCCCCCTGGTAGGCCGCGAGGAGCCCAAGGGCCAGCGCATGGGCGCCAACATTCTCTTCGGAGCCCTCGTCTTCGTGGTCCTGGGCAGTCTGCTGGGCGAGTGGCTGGGCATCAACGGCCGGTTGGGAAACCTCTGGTTCTGGCTGGGTCACCAGGGCTCGGAGTATCTCGACCTCGGCCGGATCTGGCAGGTGCTCCTGGCCGGCGGTCTGGTGCTGTGGCTGGTCCTGATGTTCCGTGCGCTTCGCCCCGCCATGAAGGCGGCCGGCCGCTCAGAGCTCGCCTCCTTGTTCCTCTACGCCGCGACCGCCATCCCTCTCTTCTACCTCCCCGCGCTTTTCTACGGCCCCCACACCAACTTCGCGGTCATAGACAACTGGCGCTTCTGGATCATCCATCTGTGGGTGGAAGGGTTCTTCGAGCTCTTCGCCACCGTTCTCGTGGCCACCATGTTCCACCAGATGGGACTGGTCAGCGTGACCACGGCCACCCGAGTCGTGTACCTCGACGCCATCCTGTATCTGGGCGGGGGGATCATCGGCACCGGGCATCACTGGTACTTCACCGGGCAGGGGACGCTGAACATGGGACTGGCCGCGGCCTTCTCGGCTCTCGAAGTCGTGCCCCTGACCCTGCTCACTCTCGACGCCTGGGACTTCGTGCGCATCAAGGACCGTCCGTGCGCCGATTGCGGGAAGTCCTTCGCGGGGGGTCAGATCTGGTCGATCTACTTCCTGATGGCGGTCGGCTTCTGGAACTTCGTAGGGGCCGGAGTCTTCGGCTTCCTCATCAATCTCCCCATCGTCTCCTACTTCGAGGTCGGCACCACGCTCACCACCAACCACGGGCACGCCGCGATGTTCGGCGTCTTCGGCATGCTGGCCCTCGCCGTCCTCGTCTTCTGCCTCCGCGCCATGCAGACCGACGCCACCTGGGAGGGGACGGTCCGCTTCGTGCGCACCGGTTTCTGGGGCTTGAACGTGGGGCTCGCCCTCATGATGCTCACCGATCTCTTCCCCGGCGGAATCATCCAGCTGGTGGACGTCCTCGACAACGGCTACTGGCACGCGCGTCGGCTGACCTTCCTCATGGCCGGCACGTTTCACACCCTGGAGTGGGTTCGGATCCTGGCCGACTCGGTGTTCCTGGTCTTCGGCGTGGCCCCGATGCTGATCGCGGCTCTTCGCTCGCTGGCCAAGCGCGACGCGCCGCGGTCCGCGGCCTGACCAGCCAGCAAGCCCTCTTGACGTGACGTCTTGAAGTCCTGGCGCGCACGGGCCAGCGCGAAGCCTCCCCTGTACATTGTTCCAAAGTCGTTTTCGGATGTGAGCGCCC
>CAZYEA010000343.1:0-4557 GCA_964646485.1 uncultured Acidobacteriota bacterium | reverse complement strand
AGGCAAGCTTCATGGCCTCGGTAACGGTGTGGATGTAGTCGGCGCTGTCGTGGCCCATGGCCTGAAGGTCGAAGCCCTCGAGAAGATTCAGGGCCTGCAGCAGCACCGGACCCTGGCTCGAGAACGAGTGCTTGTAGACGGTGTAGCCGCGGTACGTGGTTTTCGCGGGGTCTTCGAGGCGCGCGTAGAACTCGGCGAAGTCGGCAAGCACGAAGGGCGACTGGTTCTTCTGCAGGAACGCCACCATCTCCTTTGCGAGGTCGCCCCGGTAGAAGAGATCCCGCGCGGCCACGATCGCGGCGGCACGCCCCTTGCCCCTGGCCGCGCGCTCCGCCTCCACCATGCGCCGCAGCGTCCTCGCGAGGGTGGGCAGCTTGATCGTCTCTCCTGGCTTGTACGTCGATCCGTCGGGCTTGAGCCAGTAGCGCTGGTTAAAGGGCCACTTCTTGAAGAAGTTCAGTTGCCGCTCGATTCCCTGGGCGGTGCTGAGGCGCATGGGAAAGCCACCCTCGGCATAGGCGATGGCGGAGCGCGAGACATCCTCGAAGGTCATGGTGCCCCATTTCTCGAGCACGGTGAGGGCCGCGTGAATGGCGCCCGGGACCACGGCGGGGTCGAGGCCTTCGCCCTGGAGAGACTTGCCGCGCGAGAGAAACCAGTCGACGTCGACGGCTTTGGGCGCCCACCCCTGGCCTACAACCGAGGTGACTTTCTTCTCCGCCTGGGGATAGACGAGCACGAGAGCCTCGCCGCCAAGACTGTAGAGGTCCTGTTCAATCACGCCCCCGGTTAGAAGAGAAGCCACGCCGGCATCGAAGGCATTGCCGCCTTTGAGGAGGATCTCGAACGCCGCCGCGGTGGTGAGTGGATGCCCGGTGGAAATGCCCGCGCTCGGACCCGCCACCGCGGGACGAAGGGCGGGCGGACGCGGCTGCGCAAGATCGCGGGCCAGGGTGGGGGCCTGCTCGGCCGGCGAGGACATCGCCAGTAGAGGGATGAGAAAGAACGCGGCCATCGCGCAACGGCTTCTTGACAGAGTCATCGGAATCCTCGGAGGAGAAAGGGCACGGCTAGTCTCGTTGACGCAAAGGCACGCGGCAAGCGCGACTCGGCCGGTCCGGAGGGCGAAAGCACCCCAGGGGGTCTCGTTTGGATTACCCTCCTGGGATCATGACCCGATCCGTCGCCCCTCCCCACGTCCTCAACATCGGCGACCTGCGCCGGATCGCGAAGCGCCGCCTCCCCCGCATGGCCTTCGACTACATCGACGGCGGCGCCGATCGCGAGATCACGCTGCGCGACAACTGCGCGGCCTTCGACCAGGTGCTCTTCCGCCCGCGCTGTGCGGTCGCGACGCCCGCGTGCGATCTCAGGACCACCGTCCTTGGAACCACGCTGGACCTTCCCTTCATCCTGGCCCCGGTGGGCAGCAGCCGCATGTTTTACCCGCGGGGAGAAGAGGCGGCGGCGCGGGCCGCGGGCAAGGCGGGCACGCTGTACACGCTCTCGACTCTGTCGGGCTGCCGCCTTGAAGACGTCAAGGCCGCAACCACCGGCCCCGCCTGGTATCAGCTCTACCTGGTGGGAGGCCACGAGGTCGCACGGGCCGCCATCGCCCGGGCGAAGGCCGCGGGGTACAAGGCCCTCGTGGTCACCATCGACACGCCGGTCGCCGGCATGCGCGAGCGCGACCCGAGAAACGGAGTCAAGGAACTCCTCTCCGGAAATCCCTTCACCATGCTGCCGTATCTCGCTCAGATGCTGGTCCGCCCGGGCTGGCTCATCGACTGGTTCGCGGACTCCGGCCTCATGAACTTCCCGAACATCGTGCTCAAGGATGGGCCCATGGGCTATGCCGATGTGGGCGCGGCCCTCGAGCAATCGATGGTCTCGTGGGCGGACCTGAAGTGGATCAGGGAAGCCTGGCAGGGCCCGATCGTGGTGAAGGGTGTGCACATAGGTGACGACGCCCGACGCGCGGTGGACGAAGGGGCCCACGCGGTCGTGGTGTCGAACCACGGGGCGCGCCAGCTCGACACGGTGGCGCCGACCATCCGCGTGCTGCCCGAGATCGTCGCCGCGGTGAACGGCCAGGTCGAGGTGCTGATGGACGGCGGCATCCGCGCGGGCACCGACGTGGTGAAGGCGCTGTGCCTGGGCGCGCGGGCCGTCCTCGTCGGTCGTGCCTACGCGTACGGCCTCGCCGCCGCGGGCGAAACGGGAGTGACCCGGGCGATCGAGATCCTGCGTAGCGATGTCGTGCGCACCCTGAAGCTTCTGGGTGTCGACTCCATCGCGAAGCTGGATCGCTCGTTCGTGGACGTCCCCTCGGAGTGGCTGACCCGGGTTCCGAGATAGGAACCGACCGGCTGCCCGGCTAGAGGATCGCGGCCAGGACCTCGCTCGACATCAGAACCCCGCGGCGGGTGAGGCGGACGCTCGTGTCGTCGACGCTGAGCAGGCCCGCGGCGATGCTGGGTCGAAGCGCCTCACCGAACTGTTCCATCAAATCCACTCCGTGCCGGGCCCGGAACTCTTCGCGGTCGATCCCGAGGCGCACTCTGAGGCCGGTCATGACCGCCTCTTCGAGGCGCTCCCTCGCAGCGACCACCCTCTCCCCCGCCCTCGCCGTGCGGACGGTCTCGATGGCCGTGCAGTAGCTCCCAAACGTCGCCTCGTTCCAATAGCGCACGCCCTGGTCGAAGCTGTGGGCGGACATCCCGAACCCGTGAAACGGGCCATCGTCCCAATACTTGAGATTGTGGCGCGACTCGAATCCCGGGCGCGCGAAATTGGAGATCTCGTAGGCCTGAAGGCCGGCGGCGGCGAGGGCGTCCTCGGCTTCGAGGAAAAGGTCCGCCACGAGGTCATCGTCGGGCAGATGAAGGGTGCCTTCCGCCGCGCGATGAGCCATAACCGTCTTCCCGTCGATTTCGAGCACGTACAGGCTCACATGGTCGGGCTCGAGGTCGAGGAGCCGGCGCAGGTTGTGATGGAAGCGGGCACGGGTCTCCCCCGGCCAGCCCAAGATGAGGTCCATGGAGAGGTTCGAGAACCCGGCCGAGCGGGCGGGGCGGGCCGCCCGCGCGGCGGCGTCGCTGGCCCGGGCCCGGGCACTCTCGCGCAGGCCGGCGTCATCGGACGACGGGGCGCCGCGGGTGAGCCGGTTGTCCCCGGCCGCGCTCAGCCCCTCGAAGCCGCGGGCGTCGAGGTCTTTCGGGTTCGCTTCGAGTGTGACCTCGACGCCCGGCTCGACCGCGTACTGCGCGCGGATGGCGCCGATCAACTCACCGACGGCGCGCGGCGGAACCAGCGACGGCGTACCACCACCGAAGTAGATGCTGTCGGCCGTCCCGCCCTTCGAACCGGATATCTCCGTGGTGAGCGCCTTCAGGTACCGATCGAGGCGAGCCTCGGAAGGCCGCGCCGGGTCGATCGCGAAGTGGCAGTACGCGCACTTCTGGGCGCAGAACGGGATGTGAAGGTAAACGCCAAGGGGCCTTTCGGGCGCCCGGACGGAGAGTGCGGAGCGGCCCCTCAGCGATGTCGGAACTGCGGCCTCCGCGATATCGCTATCGCGCGGAGGTGGGGCCATCGAGGGCGCCGGACTGGTTGTAGTGCTGGCGGTGCACCCGATGGTCGGTGCCTTTCATGCGCACGACCACGCACATCTCCATGAGGCGCGAGCGGAGGCGGTTACCGATGCGCTCGACCAGGTACTCGCGATCCGTGGCATCGCCGCCCGCCTGATCGAGCCGCCGGATCTCGGAGGCGTCCTTGTCCTCGAAGTTCGTGGTGATGATGGAGGGGCGCTGATGCACGTATCTCTGGTTGAGGATGTAGAAGAGCGTGTCATTCATCCAGTCCGTCATCTTCCAGGCCCCGAGATCGTCGAGAACCAGGATGTCGGTGTTGATGATGGGCTCGAGAACCTCGGTCTCGGTCATGCGCACGTCGGGGTTGTACGAGGAGCGGATCTCGCGCATCAGCTCGTGGAAGTCCCAGAACTGCCCGCGCACTTTCTTCACCTCGGCGAGCTCGCGCAGCACCGCGACCGCGAGGTGGGTCTTGCCGATGCCGTTCGACCCGGTGAAGAGAAGTCCAAGCCCGGCGGAAACGCCGCTGTGGGGATACCCCGCGGCAAAACTCGCCGCCTTCTCCCAGGCCGAGCGCATCTGGGGCGAAGACGCGCTCTCGAAGTTCGTGAGGGTGCAGCCGCGGTAGCGCGCGGGAACCCTCAGGCGCTCGAAGATGTCCGGGCCTTTGCCGCCCTGGGTCTGGCAGGCGCAGGTCCTGGCGAACTCGCGTTCTTCGCGGACCACGATCTCGTAGCCGGTGCCGCCGCAGATCGGGCAGGGTTCCATCGCGGGGGAGGTTATCAACCCTGGGGGCTTTGCGCGGGCGGCGGGGGCGGCTCGACCCGAACGATGCCCTGGGGCGGCAGCCGCACCAGCGCCTGCTCGAGTCTCTCCGCGAACCCTTCGCGCGCGCCCTGCTTCATTTCCTCGCGCACCCAGGCCACGAATTCGTTCATCTCCTTCTGCATCTGCTCGATCT
>CAZYEA010000342.1:0-4617 GCA_964646485.1 uncultured Acidobacteriota bacterium | reverse complement strand
GAGCCCGCCGATCATGACGTCCGCTTCGAAGAGGACAATTGGGAGTCGCCCGCGCTCGGGGCCTGGGGCATCGGGTGGCAGGTCTTGCTCGACGGCCAGGAGATCACCCAGTTCACGTACTTCCAGCAGGCGGGGGGGATCAACCTCTCGCCCATCTCGGCCGAGATCACCTACGGCCTCGAACGCATCGCCATGTACCTGCAGGACAAGGCGGACATGTTCGATGTGGAGTGGGGAAGCGGGGTCACCTATCGGAAGGTGCGTCACGAAGAAGAGTACGAGTTGTCCCGCTACAGCTTCGAACTCGCGGATGTCGACCTCCACGTGAGGCTGTTCGAGGCCGCCCTTGGAGAGACGAAGCGCTTGATCGAGACCTCGGGGCCGCGGGTGTCGCTCGCCGCCTACGACTGGGTGCTCCGCGCCTCGCACGCCTTCAACGTGCTCGATGCCCGCGGGGGCATCTCCGTGACCCAGCGCGCGGCCATGCTCCTGCAGATCCGCAAGGCGGCCTGCGCGGTCGCGGCCGCCTACGTGGAAGACCGGTGGCCGAACGAAGGGAACGACGCGAAGGAAGGGGGAGCCCGCCGTGGCTGAGTTCCTTCTCGAGATCGGCTTCGAGGAGATGCCCGCGCCCTGGCTCTCGGGTCTTGCCGATCAACTGAAATCGAAGTTCCAGGCTCTGGCCTCGGGCGAGCAGCTGGAGCCTTCAGGACTTCGGGTTTTCTGGACCTCGCGCCGGCTGGTGCTGGCCGCGACGGTGAAGGACCGACAGGAGGATCGCTCCGTCGTGGAGTGGGGCCCGGCCGCGAAGATCGCGAAGGACGGCGCGGGGAAGTGGTCGAAAGCCGCGGAAGGATTTGCGAGGAAGCAGGGGGTCAGCCTCGAGGCCCTGACCCTCGCCCCCAAAGCAGAGGGTTCGGCCGACCTCTACCTCAACGCCACGAAGCAGATCGCGGGGCGCCCGTCCGCGGATGTTCTCGCCGTCCTCCTGCCTGCCCTCCTGCGCGGCTTCAATTTCCCGAAGCGCATGAACTGGGACGCCTGGCTCGACGACGGCCGCGGCGCCTTCGAGTTCGGCCGGCCCATCCAGTGGATCGTGGCCTTGCTCGACGGCGAGGTGGTCCCGTTCACGATCTTCGACGCGGTGTCGGGGACGAGGGGCGCCCCTCGCGTAGTGAGCGGAAGGCGTTCCCTCGGAAATCGTTTCTACCCGCGGGGCGCCGCCGATCGCGGTTTCGAGGTGTCCTCGTTCGCGGAACTCGAGGCGGGACTTTCCGCGCGGTTCGTGATTCTCGATCCCGCGCGGAGACGCGACCGCATCAAGTGGAACGTGGAGGCTTTGGGCGGTCAGGTGTCGGGAGAGGCGGCGCATCTGGTTTCGGAGTGGTCGGATCTGGTCGAGTATCCGACGGTGGTGGTGGGTTCTATTCCCGCGGAGTTCGCCGACCTGCCCGACGAGGTCCTGAAGACCGTCCTCGCCCACCACCAGAAGGCCGTGACCCTTCCTCGCGACACGCACGGCAAACCCCGCTTCGCCGCCATCTCCGGAGGCGATGACGGAGCCGCGGTGAACGCCGCCCGCGGCCAGGAGCGGGTGGTCATCGCACGGCTCAAGGACGCGCGCTTCTTCTACAACGAAGACCGGAAGCGGACGATCGAGAGCCGCGTCGAGGACCTCGGGGCGGTGACCTTCCACAAGGGGCTCGGTTCCTACCGGCAGAAGGCCGAGCGCATCTCCATGCTCGCGACCAATCTCGCCGGCCACGTGGGCTTCGAAGCCGAGGCCACCACGGCGGCGGGTCGAGCCGCCCTCTTCGCCAAAGCCGACCTCGTCACTCTGATGGTCCGCGAGTTCCCGGAGCTGCAGGGGGTGATGGGCGGGCTCTATGCCCAGTCGACCGAGGGTGCGGATATCGCGGCCGCGATCCGCTGGCACTACCACCCGATCGCCATCGAAGCCGCCGCTGCCCCCGCCGGCCAGCTTTCAGGCACGGCTCTGCAGACCTTCGCGATCGTGTCCCTCGTCGACAAGCTCGACACCCTGATCGGCTACCTCGGTCTCGGGATTACGCCTTCGGGCAGCAGCGACCCCTACGGTCTGAGGCGCGCGGGTCAGGGTGTGATTCGCATCCTTCTCGACTTCTGGACGGGCAAGACGCCCAATCTCGACGAGGTCGTGGCCGATGCCCACCGGCTTTACGGACCGGCGCTCTCCCTGTCCACGAAGGACCTGCAGGCGGCCCTTCGCACCTTCCTTCTCGATCGCCTGCGCGGCGTGCTCCTGGGGCGCGATCTGGGCACCGCGGACGAGGTCGACGCCGTGCTCGGAGCGCGCGTCGATCCCCTCGAGAATGTTTCCGGCGCCGCGGTCCGGCTGGGTGCTCTCGCCGCGGTGCGGTCAGAGCAACGCGAGGTCTTCGCCGCCCTTGCCGAGGCGTTCAAACGCGCGAAGAACATCGTGGGTGAGTCCCCGGCGGGTGCGGTGGACACTTCTGCCTTCGTCGAAGGTGCGGAAGGTCTTCTCCACGAAGCTATCTCAAGGGCCGAAAGGACGTCGCGAGCGGATCCTTCCGCGAGACTTCGTGCGGTCGCGGCCTTGCGCTCTGAAGTCGATGGCTTCTTCAAGGGCGTCATGGTGATGGCCGATGACCCGGCCCTCAAGGCCAACCGCCTGGCCCTGCTCTCTAGACTTCTGAACCTCGTTTACGAGGTCGCCGATCTTTCCAGGCTGGCCCCGCCTTCGGGCGACGGCGCCACCTCTTCATAGGAGATACACCAGTGCCCAAGTTCGTTTACTTTTTTGGCGGCGGCAAGGCCGAAGGCCACAAGGACATGAAGGACGTGCTCGGCGGCAAGGGCGCCGGGCTCGCGGAGATGACGAACGCGGGGCTGCCGGTGCCCCCGGGCTTCACCATTTCCACCAAGGCCTGCGCGGTCTTCGAGGAGAACCAGGGCACGCTCACCGCGGCCATCGAGGATGAGATCGCCGAGGCCCTGGCCAAGCTCGAGACCCTCATGGGCAAGTCGCTCGGGCAGGCGAGCGACCCGCTCCTCGTTTCCGTCCGCTCGGGATCGAAGTTCTCGATGCCCGGCATGATGGACACGATCCTCAACCTCGGCCTCAACGACAAGTCGGTGATCGGCCTGAAGAACAAGACCGGCAACGGCCGCTTCGCCAAGGACTCGTACCGCCGCTTCATCCAGATGTATTCGAACGTGGTCCTGAACATCAACAAGGACCTCTTCGAGCATCAGCTCCATGCGGTGAAGAAAGGGGCGAAGGTCCACGCCGACGTCGACCTCAAGGAAGAGCACCTTGACGCCGTGATCGAGCGCTACAAGGCGGTGGTGCTCAAGCAGACCGGCAAGCCCTTCCCCCAGGATCCCAAGGAGCAGCTCGCGGGCGCCCGGGACGCGGTCTTCAGGAGCTGGGGCAACCCCCGCGCCGTGACCTATCGCAGGCTGAACGACATCCCGCACGATCTCGGCACCGCGGTGAACGTGCAGTGCATGGTCTTCGGGAACAAGGGTGACACTTCCGCCACCGGCGTGGGCTTCACCCGGAATCCCTCGACCGGCGGCAAGGAGTTCTACGGCGAGTTCCTTCAAAACGCCCAGGGCGAGGACGTGGTGGCGGGTATCCGGACCCCGCACCCCATCAACGACCTCCATGAGCTCATGCCCGCGGCTTACAAGCAGCTGCGCGAGATCACGACCAGGCTCGAGCGGCACTACAAGGACATCCAGGATTTCGAGTTCACCATCGAAGAGAACAAGCTCTTCATGCTTCAGACCCGGAACGGCAAGCGCACCGGTCTCGCCTCGGTGGTGATCGCGGTGGACCTCGTCGAAGAAGGCATCCTGACCAAGTCGGAGGCCCTGCTCAAGGTCGAGCCCCAGTCTCTCGATCAGCTGCTTCACCCGATCTTCGAGCCGAAGGAGCGGGCCAAGGCCAAGGTCGCGGCCAAGGGCCTGCCCGCCTCTCCCGGTGCGGCCACGGGTGCGGTCGTCTTCACCGCCGACGACGCGGTCGCGTGGGCCCACAAGGGCAAGCGCGTGGTCCTCGTCCGCATGGAGACGGTGCCCGATGACATCCACGGCATGCACGTCGCTCAGGGCATCCTCACCGCCACCGGCGGGATGACCTCCCATGCGGCGGTGGTCGGCCGCCAGATGGGCAAGCCCTCGGTGGTCGGCTGCTCCGTTCTCCACATCGACGCCAAGAAGAAGACCATGACCGTGGGCGACACCGTGGTGCGCGAAGGAGACGTGATCTCCATCGACGGATCGACCGGCGAAGTGATGCTCCTCGCCCTGGCCACCTCGCCCTCGGAGATCCTCCAGGTGGTGAACGGCACCCTGAAGGCCGAGAAGTCGCCGATCTACCAGAAGTTCGCCAAACTCCTGTCCTGGGCGGACGAGGTGAAGCGTCTGGGCGTGTGGGCCAACGCCGACATTCCGAAGGACGCGCGCACCGCATTCGCCTTCGGCGCCGAGGGCATCGGCCTGTGCCGCACCGAACACATGTTCTTCGCGGAAGAGCGCCTGCCTCACGTGGTCGCCATGATCCTCGCCGCGGCCCAGGGCGAGAAGGGCATGTCCGTCCTGCGCGCTCTC
>CAZYEA010000341.1:0-4668 GCA_964646485.1 uncultured Acidobacteriota bacterium | reverse complement strand
CACGAGGTACATCCGCCCGTCGTCGTCCCAGAGCGGACACGGGTCGATCGCCCCCTTCGCGGCCTTGACGAGGGTGAGGGGCGTCCACGGACCGCGCGGGTCCTTCGCGGTGGTGAGGTAGATGCCCCGGTCGGGGTCGCCCACATAGATCCAGAACTTCCCCGCGTGATGACGCAGGCTCGGCGCCCAGATCCCCTTGCCGTGCTGGGGAGTGTCGAAATTGGGGGAGGGAAGCCGGGACACGGCATGGCCGATGATCGTCCAGTTCACGAGGTCGCGCGAGTGGAGGATCGGGAGGCCGGGCACGCTCGCGAAGCTCGAGGACACCAGATAGAAGTCGTCGCCCACCCGGACGGCGTCGGGATCGGAGTAGTCCGCGAACAGCACGGGGTTCCGGTAGGTGCCGTCTCCGCGATCAGGACTCCATGGAGCCTGGCCCGCATCGGCGGGGAGGGCGGCCAGCGCTGCGATCAGGGCCGCGACGGGGAGTGCGATCGCTCTCATGGCGGCCCGGGCGAAGAGGACGCTTAGCGTTTCACGATCTCGACGGCGACGGGCGAGGCCAGCCGCCGCGCGAAGGCATCGACGTAGGCGTCGAAGTCAGCCACACCCTTGAATTCCCCGCCCCGATCCCAGCCGGTGCCCGCGTAATACGAAGCGGGGCCGCGCAGCGCGAGCAGGAGGTTCGAGTCGAGTTCAGGGGTCGCGGCGATGCGGCCGGGATCGGCGACCACCGCGCAGCCCATATAGCCGTCCTTCGAATAGCGGTTCAACTCCTCCCACGCTCGCACCACCCCGACCTTCGGGTCGATGCGCACGAGGGCGCCCTTCTCCTTCTTGGTGCCCGCGGCCCACAGGAAGGAATCGGGCAGAGGCGCGCCATTCGCGGTGCTGTAGACACTGTCGAACCGGCTGAAGTGCGAGCCCGCGTCGAGGGTGACCCGCTTCGTCTCCTTGACCGGTGTGCCGGCAACATCCCACGCTTCGTAGGAGAGCTCGAAGAGAAGCCTGATGGGGCCGCGCGAGAGCACCCGCGACTTCCGGAAGTTCTTCGACGAATACAGCTTCCCGTCAACGAGCAGGGCGCTGCCTCCGCACCCCCGGCTCTTCCCGGCCGGATAGAAATCCCCGCCTTCGCCGTGGTCCTTGTGGTAGTTGTCGACCAGGTACCAGTCGTTGACGGTGAGCCTGGGCGTCTTCTTCACCCACGCATCGACGCTGCTGCTGGTGAGCGGTTCCCTCTCCCAGGTCTCGAGGGCCTCTCCATACATGCGGAAGGCGACCTTGTCGTTCTCCCACGCGAAGTCGTCGAAGCGCTCGCGCACGAAGCGGCCGTAAACCTTGAAGTCCTCTTTCCGGTACTCCCTCGCCCCTCCCAGGGAGAGATGGAAACGTGTGGTGGACTTCGCAGGCAGATCGGCCTGGAAGACAAGGGTGTCGTCGTCATAGTCGCCGTTGGTGTCGACGCCCTGCGAGAGTATCTCCGGCCCGCCCGCCGTCGCGGTGACATGGATGCGTTCCATGTCCGCCGGCTTGCCGAGCGGAGGAAGATCCTTGATTCCCACCTCGATGGTCTCGCGACGGGCAAAGGCGGCGTCGTTCTTCACCACCAGCTCGGCGAGAGCGACTTCGGCCGGCTTGACCGCCGGAGTCTGGCCCGGGGCCGAGGCTGCGACTCCGGAGAGGAAGATCGCAGCGAGAGCGCGCCGGCCCCAGGGCCACGACGGCCCTCCTCGCCGGGACGAGGAGGGCGTGGTGCGGGAAGAGAACATCAGAACGTCAACCGCGCGCCGATCTGAATGTCACGCGGCGAGTTGCGGTCGGTGGTGATGTAACCGAAGGTCGCGTTGCGCGGATTGAGGTCGGGGGTGAAGAGCACCGTGTAGTTGAGGGCGTTGATGGCCTCGATGCGGACCTGGAGCTTCATGTCCCGCGGGAGCGAGAAGTTCTTGTAGAGGCCGATGTCCATGAGGTGCAGGTCGTGGGCGCGCATGTCCTTCATGGTCGACGGGAAGTAGCGGACGTTGTTCCCGAGCTGGATGCGCTGGTCGGCGCGCTGCTTGGTCGGGTCGGCCGCCCCGTTCGTCTGGGTGGCGGCATCATTGATGTAGAAGCCCGTGGTGTCCCACGCCGGGCAATCGAGCCCGGAGATCCCGTTCCCGCTCGCGCACTTCTCACCGATGGTGGACTTGAGGGCGGAGGGATCGCCGTTGTAGTAGAGCGAGGTGTTGAACACCAGGGGGAACCCGGTCTGGTACTGGTAGGTGCCCGAGAGCTGCCAGCCGCCGAGGAACGCTTCCTTGGCGCCCTTCCAGTCGCTGCCCCACTTCTGGTTCTTGCCGAAGGGCAGGCGCAGGCTCGTGCCCACGGAGATGCGATTCGGGCGGTCGTTCGGCGAGACCCGATCCTCGAGCTTCCCGTCCGCGGGATTGAGATAGTTGAGCTTGTCCCTCGTGGACGAGCGGGTGTACTGGACGCTGAGGGAGTTGCCGCTCTTGAAACGCTTCTGGATGCTGAGCGTTCCCGCCTTATAGGTGTCCGAACCCACGTACTCCTCCACGTTGAAAGTGCCGAACTCCGGGAAGGGACGCAGGAGCTGCTGGCGCTGAACGGTGGCGCCGTTGATGGTGCTGCCCACGAGCAAGCCGGTGAAGGGAGAGGTGACGTTCTGGGTGAGGAAGGTCTCCTGGGCGGCGTCGCGGGTCTTCGAGGTGGAGAGGTACTGGACCGGGATGTTGTTGGCCGCGCGGTTCACGGGAAGGTTGGTGCCGCGCGAGCCGACGTACATGGCCTCGACTTTCCAGCCGGAGCCGAAGTCATGCTGCGCGCCGAGCTGCCAGCGCGTGTAATAGGGGCTCTCGCGATCGTACTGAACCAGATTCCCGAGGTTCTGGCCGAGGGAGCTGCCGCGGCCGAGGGCGGAACCGACGGGCTGGATGAGACCGCCGGTTGGGATCGGGTTGGTGAGATTGGCGCCGGTGAAGGTGATGCCGTTGTCGTTGGTGACGAGCACGGGCGTGCCCACGGAGAAGCCCTGCTGGTTGATGTTGTCGAAGAAGTAGTCGTAGCTGAACAGGCCCACCCCGCCCCGCACCACCGTGCGATCGTTGATCAGGTAGGAGAAGGCGCCGCGCGGCAGGAGCTTGCTGAGGGTCTTGTAGGTGGCTCCGTCCGCAAAGCGAAGGCCGCCCTTGACCGAGAAGGCGGAAGGCGCGATCTCCGCGATCGGGTTCCGCGCATAGTTCGCGGTGGCGGTGGCCGCGATGGGACTGACGGCGGTGGTGTCGAAGCCGGCGAGGTTCCGGTTCTCCGATTCCTTGAGGCCCGGATTCACTTCGTAGCGCAGGCCGAGGTTCACGGTCAGTTTCGCGTTGACGCGCCAGTCGTCCTGGATGAAGAGGGCGTGCGACCACTGGTCGTAGCTGCCGGTGGCGGCGATCTCGAACTGGCTCGAGGTGGTCCCCGGAGTCGCGACCGCCCCGGTGGCCGCGGTGGGCAAGCCCAGGAGGAACTGGGCCCAGGACTGCCCGCGGTCGTTCGTGGCCGCGGAGTTGCTGGCGCGGGTGTAGGCGCCATTGAAGGAGAAGCGGCCGCCCGGGTAGCCCGAGCTGATGATGTCCCAGTGCTGGAGGCGCATGTCGTAGCCGACCCGCGCGGTGTGGCCGCCGCGGATCTTGGTGAGCGAGGGAGTGAGCGAGTAGCTCTTCATCGGACGGTCGAAGCCCTCCCCCCAGTCGGCGCGCTGGGCTCCCAGCGAGGCGATGGTGGAGTTCGAGTTCGTAGTGCTGAAAGAGCCGAAGGTGAACAGGGGCAGATACTGATACCCGTTCATCAGCGCGACCGTGTTTGCCGAGAAGCCGAGCTTGGCGGGATCGAACGTGTCCGCGGGGTCGCGGTATTCGCCGAAGCGGGAGTAGGCGCCGCGCACGTCGAGCAGCAGGGTGTTCGAGAGCTGAGAGGTGTATCCGAGGGTCGCGCCGACGTTGGTGCGATAGTCATAGCCTTGGGTGACCTTGAAGCCGTTGATGGCCCCGTCGGTGGCATTCTCCGCGCCCAGCGCCCAGTTGTACCGGTCCTCCCGACGCTTGTTGAAATAGCCGGTGAGGAAGAGCTTCTTCTCCGACGAGAAGTTGTGATCGATCCGGCCGATCACCGCGTTGTAGTCGTAGGGCCGAAGCTGGTTGGTGAAGTAGTTCGACACCGTGCCCGAACGATTGGGCAGCGGATAGAGGGCCGCATAGGCCGCGGCCACCGGGTTGATGCGGTTCGCGGGAATCACGTTGCCCGGGAAGGCGGTGCGGGTTCCCCCGGAGGTGACGGTGAGGGGATCGAAGATCTGGACGCCGAATTCGGAGAAGTCCCCCGCCCTCATCCGCGCGGTGGGCACGGTGTAGCTCGCCGGCTCAGGCTGAACGTCGCGAAGGTGTTCCGCGCCGATCATGAAGAAGGTCCGATCCTTGAGGATGGGGCCGGAGAGCATGCCGGTGAAGCGGTTGTAGGTGCGGGTGGGCTTGGTCCCGCCCGCGCGCTCGGTGAGCAGCGGCGTCTCGGCGCGGCTGGCGTCGCGGTTGAAGTACGAGAAGGCGCCCTTCATCCGGTTCTCGCCGGTCTTGAGCGCGAGGTTCAGGGCGTCGTTGAGCGCGCGGCTGGCGTCCTCCACCTGGCCGA
>CAZYEA010000340.1:0-4680 GCA_964646485.1 uncultured Acidobacteriota bacterium | reverse complement strand
GACCGGCTGTCCGCTGATCTGCACGGGGGCGGTGAGCACATCGGTGGTGAACGACACGACATCGGGACGGCCCGAGGCCTCACGCTGATCGTCGACAAGCCACTGCCGCCAAGTGGAGCCGGCAGCGTAGGTCGACAGGTGGGGCCGCGACCGATACGGCACGGGCTTGGACGGGTCGGAGACGAACTCCGCGAAGGGCGCCTCACCCGCTCTGGGTGCCACGAAGCTCAGCTTGAGCCCGGCGTTGAGATAGAGAGGCGTCGAAGCGGGAGCGCACCCGGTCTCACAGCCCGCGGGCCAGGAGGGGAGCTTTCGCCAGGTGTTCGTTCCCGTCTCGAACGCGGAGACGGGCGCGATGTTCGCCTTGGGCGCGCCGTCCTTCAGGTACTGATCCAGGAACGGCCGCAGGATCTCCCGTCGGAAGTGCAGAGCGGTGTCGCTGTTGAAACGGAGCGCGCCGAGCTGCGAGCCCTCGAGGATCGACTGACCGTGATGCCACGGGCCCAGGACCAGGAACACCTTGTCGTTCCCGATGTCCTTGGGTTCGAGGAGCTTGTACACCGCAGGGGCGCCGTAGATGTCCTCCTGGTCCCACAGGCTGTGGACCAGCATCACGGGAACCCGAAGCGGCTGTGCGGCCAGGATCTTGTCCATGGCCTGCTCGCGCCAGAAGGCGTCGTAGCTCGGATGATCGAGGATCTTCTTCCAGAAGCCGAGCTGCTCGAGGCCGTGGCTCTTTCCGAGCTCGCCCGCGGATCCGGCCTGCATGAACATGTCGTAGTCGTCGAAATGGTTGCTCCACCATTTCTCGTCGTTCTTGCGGGTCGCCTCCTGGTCGTAGATGTACGACATCATTTCCTGGCGGAACGCTCCGTTGTGGAACCAGTCGTCGCCGCGCCAGCCGTCGACCATCGGGTTCATGGGCACCGAAACCTTGAGGGCGGGATGCGGATTGACGAGGGCCATGAGGGGCAGGAAGCCATCGTAGGAGATGCCCAGAATGCCGACCTTGCCGTTCGACTCCGGTGTGTTCTTCACCAGCCAGTCGATGGTGTCCCAGGTGTCGGTCGCATGATCCACCGTGGTGGGATTGAGAGGGCCCTGGAGCGGTCGATTCATCACGTACTCGCCCTCGGAGCCGTACTTGCCCCGTACGTCCTGCACCGCGCGGATGTAACCGCCTTCCACGATCACGTCCGTGGCGTTGTCGTAACCCTGCAGGGCCGGGCCGAGATGCCCGCTTTGCGCGTGACTCGTGAGTGCGGTCGCATCGTACGGCGTGCGGGTGAGAAGGATGGGCGCGCCCTTCGCCCCCTTCGGCACGAGGATCACGGTGTGCAGCTTCACCCCGTCGCGCATCGGGATCATCACGTCGCGCCGGACATGATCGAAGCTCTCAGTGACCGGGACGAATTTCGCCGGGGTCTCGGTCGGGAGCCCCTGGCCCAGGGATGGGGTCGCAGGACCCAGCAGCAACAGGGCAAGGGGGGCAATCCAGGCAGCCTGGTTTTGGGAGTGGGCGGGCTTCATTGTGGACTCCAGTCTTGAGAGGGCCCTTAAAGGCTACGCTCGTTCGAGGACCGCGAGGCTCTCCACGTGAAACGTCGTGGGGAACATGTCGAAGACCTCGAGAGAGATCGCCTGGTAACCGAAGGTGGCGAAGCGCAGCAGGTCGCGCACCAGGGTCGCGGGGTCGCACGAGACGTAGAGAATGCGGCGGGGCCTTCCCGCCGCGATGGCGTCGAGCTCCAGGGGATCGAGGCCGCGGCGCGGGGGATCGACGATGGTGGTGGCGCCCTTGAGCTTCAGGCCGGTGGCGAGGGCGGTTCCGACGCTCAGGGGAAGTCGCTCGATCTTCACTCCATTGGCCTTGGCGTTCCGGCCCAGGTCGTCGAAAGCCACCGGGCTCCACTCGATCGCGGTGACATCGCGCCCCTTCAAGGCGAGGGGAACCGAGAACAATCCGACGCCGCAGAAGAGGTCGACAATGCGCGCGTCAGGCTCCGCTTCGGCCGCGGCCATCACCGCCTCCAGCAAGGCCCCGGTGAGGAACCGGTTCGCCTGGAAGAAGCTCATGACGTGGTGGCGGAGCGCAACTCCGCCCACCGTGTTCTCCACCAGGGCGTCGCCGTAGATCGTCGCCGCCTCGTTCTTCGAGGTCTTGAGGGCGAGGCCGCTGAGTCCGAGCTCATGAGCGTGGCGCCTGAGCGCGGTGGTGAGCGCCGAATCCGAGGCGACGAGCACGAGGCTGGGGCCGCCGAACGATTCCGCGATCTCGACCGACCCCGTCTTGACCCCGCCCGCGTCGAGGGCGCGCACCACCACCTCGATGAGGCCGCGCATCCTCTCCGATACCTGCAGGCACGAAGCGCCCGGAACCACGCGGTGCGAACGCTCCTCGAAGAAGCCGAGGGTGAACCCTTCGGCGAGCCTTGCCCCGTGGAGTTCCACCCGGCATCGCCAGCCGAACTCCGGACCCTGGTGGAAGCGTCGGATCTCCAGGTTGACGTGCGCCCGGCCCAGCAATTCGGTGAGAGCCTCTTTCTTGGCCTCCGCCTGGGCGACCACGTCCGCGGTCTGATAGTGGCACCCGCCGCAGCGGCCTGCCGCCGCACAGGGCGCTTCGCGGCGGTGAGGGTGAGGCGTCTCGACCGACACCGCCTCTCCGAACAGAACGCCCTTGCGCCTCGATTTGACCTCGACCGTGACGTCTTCGCCCTTGAGGGCGTTCCTCGCGAAGACCGTCTTCCCGTCCACCTGGAGAAGTCCGTACCCGCCGTTGACTGCGCGCCGCACCGTGCCCCGGACGAGGTCGTCGCTCACTCGATCTCCGACAACAAAAGGCGGGGAAGGCCGAAACGCTGCAGGATTTTCCGACGCACGGACTCTTCTATCAGAGTCTCGTACACCTTCGCGGGCAGGCGCGAGCGATAAGCGGTGGTGGCGCCGCGGCTGTCACGCGAAAACCCCGCGACGACCTCGGGGCCGAGGGCCCGGGAGGCGGCCTCGACCAGGCCATCCTCGATCCGCGCGAGCCCAAGGGCCACGTCGAAGGTCTTGTCATCGGCGACCGCCTTCGCGACCTCGAGAACGCCGCGGGCCGCGATCTGTCGAGCATCCTCGACCTCGGGCGAACCCGCGCCTCCCGTGATGCGTTCGGCAAGTCCATGCAGGGCGGCGCCGAGCCCACGGGGCCCGGGACCCTCAGAGTGAAGGGCGCGCCGGTACCGATCGACGGCCGCGGTGATCTCCGTCTCGCAGAATTTCAGCGAACGGACTTTCTGTTTGCGAGCGAACGAGTGGGCGTGGGCGTCGAAGGCGTCGGTGATGCCGCGGAGGACGACTCTCATGGGCACGCGCTTCTTCCACAGCTTGGCCAGGAAGACCCAGTCGGCATTCGAAATGAAGAGGGGATCGCCCCGCCGTTCCACGAACGCACGCTCGAGGTCGCGGAAGTAGTTGATCTCTGGATCCGAGGGCTCGCCCGAACTCACGTGCGTGAAACCCGGAGGTGCCGCACTTCTCCGGACAGGAAGGTCCGCACGGCGCCGCCTTCGTCGCGGGCCACGAGGTGGCCTTCCGGGTTCACGTCCAGGAGAACCATCCGTCTGGGGGCGCCGCTCTCCACCACCGCCACTTCCTGCCCCCACCACGGCGCCGCCACCGCCTTCCAACGCTCGACGATGGCTTCACCCGAGTCGCCGCCGCGGAGGAGATCGAGAACGCGCGCGGTGAGTTCGGCCACGAGGGCCGGACGATCCGCGGAGACGCCGTGGGCGGCGAGAGTGGTGGCTTCGGCCGCGACCTCGGGATCCGCGGAGCCTCCGTCCACGTTGATGCCGATGCCGATGAACACCCGGGCGGTTCCGCCGAGGAGACTCGATTCGCAGAGGATCCCGCACACCTTCCGATCCTCGATCAGGACATCGTTCGGCCACTTCACGAAGGCCTGGGCGCCGATTCGCCGGAGCGTTTCGGCCACCACCGCGCCCACCCCCAGCGGAAGAACGCCCAGACGGGCGACCTCGACGCCGGGTGCGGTCACGGTGAGAGCGATCGAGCCTCGAGGGGACTCCCAGGAGTTCGATCCCCGTCCCCGCCCGTGGGTCTGGGCCTCGGCCACGAAGATCGCGGCCGCGTCCTCGAGCAGGGGAAGGCGGGAGGCCGCCATTTCGCGCGCGTCATCGTTGGTCGATCCCGTGGTCTGCCGATGGAAGACCGTGACCTCGGAGAGCCCGGCCGCGGTGAGCGCCCGCTCGTAGGCCGCGGGTCCAGCGCTCAACGACGGCACGGGAACCCTTTCAACCCTTCTCCGGAGCCGCGCCGAGCTCGATCTCTTTCACGAAGTTCGCGAGATCGAACTCCGTGCCGTCCGCCCCGGCTTCTTTCCGGAGGTCGGCCACGCGGGTCGCGGCCACGATGTCCTTCTCCGCCTGGGCGAAGAGGTCGAAGACGCTCCTGGGCGCGGTGAGGGTGAGGGCCAAGACCTGCCGCCCGACCGTTCCCCCCGCCTGGGTCTTGGCGCGGTTGATGGCGCCGAGCGCGCCCTTCGCCAGGGTGTAGACCTCGGCTTGTTCTCGCGAGGCGCAGAGCGAGGCGAGCTCGCGCGCCTCCGGCCGGTACACCGTGTCGGAGCTGGTCTGGCCGCTCTCGTCGGTAGTCTCGGTGCTATTGACGTCG
>CAZYEA010000339.1:0-4682 GCA_964646485.1 uncultured Acidobacteriota bacterium | reverse complement strand
TTCTCGATCTCGTCGAACAGCACCACCGAGTAGGGCTTCCGGCGCACGGCCTCGGTCAGCTGGCCGCCTTCGTCGTAGCCGACGTAGCCGGGCGGCGCGCCGATCAGGCGCGACACCGCGTGCTTCTCCATGTACTCGGACATGTCGACGCGAATGAGGTGCCGCTCGCTCCCGAAGAGAAGTTCAGCGAGGCCGCGCGCCACTTCGGTCTTCCCCACCCCGGTGGGGCCGAGGAAGAGAAAGGAGCCCACGGGCCGCTTCGAGTCGTGGAGCCCCGCGCGGGTGCGGCGGATCGCGCGGGCAAGGGCGGAGATGGCGCGATCCTGCGACACCACGCGCTTGTGGATCTCCTCCTCGATGCGAAGGAGGCGGTTCGACTCGTCCTCGCGGATCGACATGACCGGGATGCCGGTGGCGCGGGCCACCACGGCATCGATGTCGTCGCGGAACACGAAAATCGGTTCGGTCGCCCCGGGCAGAAGCGAGAGACTCGTCGGAGCATCCTCCACCTCCGGCACCGCGTCTTCGGAGCGCTTGAGGAAGCGGAGCTTCACCCGGCTGCCCGCCTCGTCCAGGACATCGATGGCCTTGTCGGGAAGGCACCGGTCGGGCATGTAGCGCGAGGACAGAGCCACCGCGGCCTCGAGCGCCTCGTCCTTGTATTGGACGCCGTGGAAACGCTCGTAGCGGGGCTTGAGCCCGCGCAGGATCTCCACCGATTCCTCGTCGGTGGGCGGCTTGAGGGTCACCATCTGGAACCGCCGCGAGAGGGCGCGGTCCTTCTCGATGTGCTTCCGAAACTCCACCGGGGTGGTGGCTCCGATGCATTGCAGTTCGCCCCGGGAGAGGGCCGGCTTCAGGATATTCGCGGCGTCGAGACTGCCCTCGGCCGAGCCCGCGCCCACGAGGGTATGCAGCTCGTCCATGAAGAGGATGACGTTCTGGTTGTCGGCGAGTTCCTTCAGCAGGTTCTTGAGACGCTCCTCGAACTGGCCCCGGTACTTGGTCCCGGCCACGAGAAGAGCGAGGTCGAGGGCCAGAACCCGCTTTTCGAGAAGGGGCCGGGGCGCCTCGCCCTGCACGATCAGGGAGGCCAGGGCTTCGACGAGCGCGGTCTTCCCCACTCCGGGCTCGCCGATGAGCACCGGATTGTTCCGCTGCCGTCGTCCCAGGATCTCGATCACGCGCTCGAGCTCGTCGCGACGGCCGATGACCGGGTCGAGCTTGCCGCGGACGGCGAGGTCGGTGAGATCCCGGCAGTATTCGGCGAGAAGCGGCGTCTCTTTGGCCCGGGCCTGCGGCTGGGTCTTTTCAGCAAGGAGGCGCACGATCTCCTCACGGAGGAACGGGAGGGTGAGGCCGTTCTCCCGCAGGACCTCGGCCGCGGTCGCGGTGTCCTCACGCAAAAGTCCGAGGAGGAGGTGCTCGGTGCCGGTGTAGGAATGGCCGAGCTGCTCGGCCTCGTCCTGGGCGAGGGCGAGGACGCGCCTTACTTCGGGCGAGAGGGGCATCTCGACCGTGGTCGACACCTGCTCGCCGTAGCGGCAGCGCCCCTCGACTTGACGCCGGACCTCCTCCATTTTGAGGTTGCCGCGGTTCAACAGGCGCTGGGTCAGGCCCTTGCCCTCGCGGATCAGGCCCAGGAGGACGTGCTCGGTCTGAATGGAGTGGGCCCCAAGCTGTGAAGCTTCGTAGCGGGCGAAGAAGATCACCCGACGCGCGCGCTCTGTATATCGTTCAAACACGGTGACTTGGGTCGCTGATGTGAAGGGGGATTGTACGCGATGCAGGCGGATCCTCTTCATTTCTCTGAGCTTTGGACGAGGGGAGGGGCATGAGGGACGGGTGCCGCCTCCTTAAGGCCGCGGAACCTTCGGCAAGACGTCCGCGATTTCGAAGATCTTGGTCTTCGAGGTCTGCCCGGAGGTGAGACGAACCGCCTGCTTCGGGACGCCGTGGAGGGCGGCGAGCGCCTCGATCGTCGCGAGGTTGGCCTTCCCCTCCAGCGGTTGCGCCTTGACCCACACATGCAACTCGTCGCCGCGGGTCTCGCACTTCGTCACCTTCGCCCCCGCGTGCACCCGGACTCGGATCTTCACCGGACCCCGGTACGCGGGAGGGCGGTAGCCGCAGTTCTCAGTGGAACAGCGAGGCCGCCGCGGCTCGCGCGAGGGTCATGAGGGGCCCGGGAGCGAGGCCAAGCCCCAGGGTCAAGGCAGCGGAGAGCGCCACGATCTTCGGAACCATCCCCGCCTCGGTGCCGAATTCGACGTCTCCATCGGGCTCTTCCATATACATGTGCACCACGAGGCGCAGATAGTAGAAAGCGGACACCACGCTCATGAGCACTCCCACCGCGGCGAGGCCCGAGTAGCCAGCGCCAACCGCGGCCTTGAAGAGGTGAAACTTGCCCACGAAGCCGGCCGAGACGGGGACGCCGGTGAGCGAGATCAGGAGCACGGTCAGCATCGCGGCCAGGATGGGATTGCGGCTCGCGAGGCCCTTGAGGTCGGTGGTCACCGAGGGCTCGGCTCCGTTCCGCCTTATCGCAATGAGCAGGCCGAAAGCACCCAGGTTGGTGATCGCGTAGGTGACCACGTAGAAGAGAAGCGCCTCCAGGCCGTCGGGGCGCCCCTGCATGCCCACGATGCCGCTCAACATGTAGCCCGCATGAGCCACCGAGGAATAGGCGAGGAGCCGTTTCAGGTCGCTCTGGGCGAGAGCCCCGAGGTTCCCCACCACCATGGTGAAGCCGGCTACGAGGGCGACCCCTGGAGCCCAGGAGCCGCTCAGGTCGCCGATGGCGATTGCCACCACGCGTCCGAGGGCGCCGAAGGCCGCGATCTTGACCCCGGCGGCCATGAACGCGGTCACGGAGGTGGTGGCGCCCTGATAGACGTCCGGCGACCACATGTGGAAGGGCGCGGCGCCAACCTTGAAGAGGAAGCCCACGAAGAAGAACGCGCAGCCCATCAGAGCGAGGGGGCCCCCTGCGGCCACGCTCAGAGCCATCTTCGAAAGAGTCGTGCTGCCCGAAGCGCCGTAGAGGAGGGCGATGCCGAAGAGCAGGAACGCCGAGGAGAAGGCGCCGGTGATGAGGTACTTGATCGCCGCTTCCTGCCGCTGCGGATGCGTGCGGGGCATTCCGCAAAGGGCATACAGCGCCACCGACATGATCTCGAGGGCCACGACGAGCTAGATCGCCTCCGTGGCGGTTGCGAGGCCGAGCATGCCGACCACCGAGAACAGCATCAGGGTGAAGAACTCGTGCGGTCGCACCTGGTCGTCGGCGAGGCGCGCGGCGGAAATCCACACGGCCAGAATTCCGACCACCAGGATCGAGATCTGGACGAACGCGCTGTAAGCACCTCCCTCGATGGTGCCGCCCATCGAGCCCTGAGCGGGCGCGAAGACGACCAGGGCCAGAGCCGCGGCGAGCCCGCCGGTCGCGAGATTCCGACAGGCGCCGAGGCCGCTCGAGGCGAACGCACCCGCGAGCAGGACGAGGATGCCGGTCAGAGCGACCAGGATCGCGGGCAGGACGGGCAGAAGGTCGACGTTCATTCGTGGCCCCCGGGTTCCGCCTGCGGTTCGCTCGGGGTCGGGGCCGGGCGAGCGCTGGGAGCGATCCGCACTCCCCCGCCCATGGTCAGAGACTTGGCACGGGCGTCCTGGATGATCTTCATCACCGGCTTCTCGAGGCTGGGAGTGAAGACGGAGCTGAACACGCCCATGTAGAGGGCCAGGAACACGAGCGGCAGCAGGGTGGCCCACTCACGCGGGTTGAGGTCTGGGAGTTTCGCGTTCTTCTCATTCGTCACGTCCCCGTACATCACTCGCTGGACCATCCACAGGATGTAGGCGGCGGACAGGATGACGCCGAGGGTGGACAGGATCACGAGGCCGGGCGAGAAGGTGAAGGAGCCCACCAGAATCAGGAACTCGCCGATGAAGCCGTTGAAGCCCGGGACCGCGATGGAGGAGAGACACACGAGCAGGAACACCGCGGCGAAGCGCGGCATGACATTCCGCAGGCCGCCGAACTCGGAGATGGTGCGGGTGTGGCGGCGCTCGTAGAGCATGCCGACCATGAGGAACAGGGCGCCCGTGGAAACGCCGTGGTTCAGCATCTGGTAGCTGGCGCCGACCACCGACATCGGCGTGAAGGCGGCGATGCCCAGCATCACGAAACCGAGGTGGGAGACCGAGGAGTAGGCCACGAGCTTCTTGAGGTCGGGCTGCACCAGGGACACGAGAGCCCCGTAGACGATGCCTATCGCCCCCAGGAAAGCGATGGCCCAGCCCGCCTTCATGGCCGCCACCGGGAAGAGCGGAATGGCGAGACGCAGGAAGCCGTATCCGCCCATCTTGAGCATGACGCCCGCGAGGATGACGGAACCCGCGGTGGGCGCTTCGACGTGGGCGTCGGGCAGCCAGGTGTGGAACGGGAACATCGGAACCTTGATCGCGAAGGCGAGAGCGAAGGCCAGGAACAGCCACATCTGCAAGTCGGGATTCACGGTCGCGCCCAAAAGGGCGGGCAGGTCGAAGCTCCTCACCCCGGTCTCCCGATACAGGACCAGGAACGCCACCAGCATGAGGGCGCTTCCCGCCATGGTGTAGAGGAAGAACTTCACCGCCGCGTAGATGCGCCGCCCGTGTCCGAAGATGCCGATGAGGAA
>CAZYEA010000338.1:0-4690 GCA_964646485.1 uncultured Acidobacteriota bacterium | reverse complement strand
CGCCGACGCTCCACATCACCGTGGAGAAGAAGGCCGGCGATCAGTTCGAGCGGGTCGTCGCGCACCGCCTGGGCGACAAGCCGCCGCGTCTGGACAGCGATGAAGGTCTGCCGGACGCGCCGGCGCAGCCCGTGGGCATGACATACGGCATCCCCGACGAGGAGATCCCGTTCTAGGAGCGATCCATGAGTGACATCTCCCGCAGCATCACACTCCGAGGCGAGCACTTCGACGTCGAACTTGACCGTCGTCCCGACGGGACGCCGGTGGTCGTTATCGACGACGTGGGTGGTGAATACCCCGCGCACCTCTGCCGGGAGTTGGGCGAGCTCCTGCTCGCGGCCGCGGCAGAACTGGAACAGATGGCCCAGTGACGGACCAACCGCCCAACCTGCTCGAGTCTGCCCGGTGGTACCGGGCGCGGGGCTTCGCGCCCATCCCGGTGCCCGCGGGGACGAAGGTGCCCGTGCTCAAGGGGTGGCAGACGCTGCGCCTGTCCGAGGCAGACCTGCCGCGGCACTTCCACGGCACCGGCAACATCGGGCTTCTTCTGGGAGAGCCCAGCGGGTGGTTGGTGGATGTCGATCTGGACTGCGAGGAGGCCGTGGCGCTTGCTCCAGAGTACTTGCCGTCGACCGGCGCCAAGTCGGGTCGTCCAGGCAAGCCGCTCTCCCATTGGTGGTACACATGCGTCGGCGCGGTTACCCGCAAGCACCAGGACCCCGCTACCCGGAAGATGATCGTTGAGCTCCGCAGCACGGGGGCGCAGACCGTAGTCGGCCCGGGCACGCATCCGAGCGGCGAGCCGTACGACCCGCTCGAGGGCGATCCCAGGACGGTTGATCACGCCGAGCTTGCCGCCGCCGTTGCCGCGCTGGCGGAGGCGGTCATCGAACGGCGGCACGAGCGCAAGGAAACCATCGCTTCACAAGAGCCGGCGCTCGGAAGCGATCGTTTCCATGCGCTCCCGGATGACCACGTCAGGCGCCGAGCGGCCGCGTACCTCGACCGCATGCCGCCGGCGATCTCCGGCTCGGGCGGGCACGGCCAGACGTATGCCGCCGCGACCGCGATGGTGCACGGGTTCGGGCTGGACCCGGAGGCGGCGCTGGGGCTGCTGCTCGAACGGTACAACCAGCGGTGCCAGCCGCCGTGGTCGGAGAAGGAGCTGCGACACAAGGTCAGCGACGCGGCGAGCAAGCCGCACGATCGCCCGCGCGGGTGGCTGCGCGACGCCGAGAAACCCGAGGACATGGGCGGCGTGGACCTCTCGGGCTTCGATCCCGAGCGCCGGCGCGCCGCCGGCGAGCGGCCCCGCTCGGAGCGCCCGCCCGACCCGGGGCCGTTCCCCGATCACCTGCTCCGCGTGCCGGGCTTCATCGAGCAGGTGGCCGCGCACAACCTGGCGACGGCCACACGGCCGCAGCCCGTCCTGGCGCTGGCGGCCGGGATCTGCCTCCAGGCCGTGCTCGCGGCTCGCAAGGTGCGCGACGAGCGCGGCAACCGGACCAACCTCTACTGCGTGGGCGTCGCGCCCTCGGGCGCGGGCAAGGACCACGCCCGCAAGGTGAACAAGAACATCCTGTTCATCGCCGACATGGTCGAGCACGAGGGGAACGAGGACCTTGCCAGTGATGCCGGGCTCGTCACCGCCGTCGAGAACGAGCCGGCGATCCTGTTCCAGATCGATGAGTTCGGGCGCTTCCTGCGCACCATCGGCGATCCCAAGAAGGCCCCGCACCTGTTCAACGTCCTGACGGCGCTGATGAAGCTCTACTCCAGCGCCGACACGGTCTTCCGCGGCAAGGCCTACGCCGACGCCAAGCGGAACAAGGTCGTGGATCAGCCGTGCGTGAGCGTGTACGGGACCACTGTGCCCGAGCACTTCTATGAATCGCTCACCGCCGACAGCCTGAGCGACGGGTTCATCGCCCGGCTGCTGGTTTTCGAGGCGACCACGACGCCGGCGCGGCAGCGGGCCAAGGCGAGGCCGGTCCCGGAGGCGATCAAGGAGGCGGCCGCGTGGTGGGGATCGTTCAAGCCGGGAGGCAACCTCGCGCCCGAGCACCCCGATCCAATGGTGGTCGAAGCGACGCCCGAGGCCGGCGCGGCTTTCGACGCTCTCGCCGCGACCGTGGACGAGGAGCTGTCCAAGCCGGACCAGGCGGGGCGATCGCTGTGGGCGCGGGCCGAGGAGAAGTCGTGCCGGCTGGCGCTCATCTACGCCTGCTCCGCCAACGCGGAGACACCGGTGATCGACGCCGAAGCGGCCCGCTGGGCCTGCGACCTGTCGGAGTACCTGACGCGCCGCATGCTCTACATCGCCCACGAGTGGGTCGCGGACGGCGTGTTCGACGCGCGGCAGAAGCGGGTGCTGCGCATCGTGCGCAGGGCGGATGGAAAGATCTCCCGCAGTGAACTGTGCCGGCGGACGCAGTGGCTGACCCAGCGGGAAAGGCAGGAAGTCATCGAAAACCTGCTGGAAACAGGGCAGATCGAGCAGGTGACCGAGGAGACGAAGACCAAGCCGAGGGTGGTGTATGCGATCGCCTGAAGCGGATCTTTCAATCATTCATCTATTCCCCGCGCGCGCACGCGGGGGACGCGCGCTCACGCGCAAGGGAGGTATTGAAAGATTGAATGATCTCTCTCTTTCTACATCACCTTCTTCCGCCCCCCGGGCCGCCGCGCCTAGCGGGAGCCTAACAGCCCGAAGCCTTACGGGGGTGAGCGGTTCCTCCGGAGGGGGGGACCGGTCTCAAAACGCCCGCGGGAACAGCCGCGCTTGGGGACAGAGTTTCTTCCGCGTGTCCGGGCGCGGGGCGGGCGTTTGGCACGTTGGTACGCCGCCCCCCAGAGGACGCGACGTGGGCCAACGTCGCCCAACGGGTGGCCAACGGACGGGGGCCTTGGGAGGGCTGAGCGAGTCGGGGCGTGGCATGGCATGGCGCGCCGGGGTCAGGCACGGCCGGGACTGGCCTGACGAGGTAAGCAACGGGCGGGAGACGCCAAAGCGTCTCTCGTCCATTCACGGATCGGACACCACAAGCACGGAGGCAAGGCGCATGACGACGGCAAGCGGCACACCGCAGGTAGAACTGGTTGAGATCAAGGCCATCCGCGAGTACGAGCGCAACCCGCGCGTCGCCAGCGACGCCGCGATCGAGGCGGTCGCGGCTTCGATCAGGACTTTCGGATTCCGCATCCCGGTGATCATCGACCGGGACTGCGTGCTAGTGTGCGGACATACCCGGGTGCGGGCCGCCCGCAAGTTGGGCATGACCCGCGTGCCGTGCATCCGCGCGGACGACCTCACGCCGGAACAGGTCAAGGCGCTGCGCATCGCGGACAACAAGGTCGCGTCGCTCACGGCGTGGGACATGGAACTCTTGCCCATCGAGCTCGCCGACCTCAAGGGCGTGGACTTCGACCTCGCGGTGCTCGGGTTCAGCGCCGAGGACCTCGCGGCGATCATGGCGCCTGCCGGGAACGAAGGGCTCACCGATCCCGATGATGTTCCAGCGCCGCCCGACGCCGCTACCACCGTGCCCGGCGACATCTGGATGCTGGGCAACCACCGGCTCATGTGCGGCGACAGCAGCAAACCCGCGGACCTGGACCGACTGCTCGATGGTCAGCCGGTCCACCTGGTGAACACGGACCCGCCGTACAACGTGAAGGTCGAGCCGCGCTCGAACAACGCGATCGCGTCCGGGCTCAGTTCCTTCACGACCACTCACCACCAAGGTCTCGACCTCGCGCGCCATCCTGGGAAGGCGAAGGCAACGCACGAGAAGCTGCGGCCGAAGGACCGCCCGCTCTCGAACGACTTCCTGCCCGAAGAAGAGTTCGACCGGCTGCTTCGGGCGTGGTTCGGAAACATCTCACGCGTGCTCCTCCCGGGGCGCGGCTTCTACATCTGGGGCGGCTACGCCAACCTCGGGAACTACCCGAGTGCCCTGAAGGAGAGCGGGCTCTACTTCGCCCAGGGCATCGTGTGGAACAAGGAACACCCGGTGCTGACGCGCAAGGACTTCATGGGCGCCTTCGAGCTGGCGTTCTACGGATGGAAGGAGGGCGCCGCACACCAGTTCTACGGGCCCAACAACGCCACGGATCTCTGGTCGGTGAAGAAGCTGAACCACACGGCAATGGTCCATCTAACCGAGAAGCCTGTGGAACTCGCGGCTCGCGCGATCGCCTATTCCTCTCGGGAAGGCGAGCACGTCCTCGACCTCTTCGGCGGATCTGGCTCGACCATGGCGGCCTGCGAGCAGACCGGGCGCAAGGCGTTCCTGATGGAGCTGGATGCCCTCTACTCCGACGTCATCGTCCAGCGGATCCAGGCGCTCGCCGGGGTTCCGGCGACCCTGGAGTCAACCGGCCAGAGGTTTGAGGCGGTCTCCGCCGAGCGCAAGCCGTGAAGCTCCCCGACGACGCATTCGAGCGCTACGTCGCGCTCGGCCCGGATCGCAGCTACCAGCTGCTCGCGGAGAAGCTCGGGAAGTGCCCCGCACCCAAGCTCACCACCCGTAGCACCAACGCGTCTAAGATGACCACCACCCGCAAGAAGTAGGCCCGACGATGCCACCGGTCCCACCGCAGAACCCGGCCCCCGACGGCGTCTGCATCGTGTTCGAGGGCGGGGACGGCGTGGGCCAGTCCACCCAGGCCCGCCGGCTCGCCGACT
>CAZYEA010000337.1:0-4717 GCA_964646485.1 uncultured Acidobacteriota bacterium | reverse complement strand
CCCCGGCCGCGACTTCGCGCTCGTGGTCGAGGTCCGAAAGGGCGACGGGCTCCCCCGATCCGAAGTGCGCCGCCGGTATCCCCTCTCCCAGAAGCGTGGCGCCGGGCGAACCGAAAGGACGCACGAGAACGCGCGCCCTCGAGGTCATGAGCGCAATGAACCGTGTGTCGGCGCCGCGGACGGCGTCGATCCGGGCGCCCTCCAGATGCTTCTTGAAGAGAAGGGCGGCGGGACGCGAGGCGCCCTCGACCTCGCGATCATCCCGCGGGAGGAGGTCGGTCCGCGTGAGCAGCCACAGGCCCCCAAGCGAGCGGGAGACGTCGATGAACAACGCCTCCCTGGTCGAGAGTTCAACCTTGAGGGCCGAGGGGCCGTGGGGCCGTACTCTTTCGATCCTTCGCCCCGAAACGCGACCGTCGATCTCGCCCAGACAGGCGCCCTGAGTGATGCGGTCGAGACTCATGAATGAGGCGCGCGCGGGAAGCCGCGTCGCGACCGCTCAGACGATGGTGACGCGGGAGTCGGTGGCGCGGTCGTGCAGGCCCCGCCGATCCTTGTCCCAGAACGCGGGCCAGATCCCGAGGCCAAGCAGAGCGATCCCGAGAATCCCCAGCACGCCGCGGGCGAGCGAGGGCAGCGGCCCAAGCGAGGTGCCGTCGTAGCGGCGGACCTGGATCCCGCAGGCGATCTTCCCCGGGGTGGCGCCGGAGAGGCCGCCGAAGAAGAGGATGTAGGCGGCGCCGAGGACCAGCGCGAAGAGGGTGAGTCCGTGCCACGCCGGACCGAGGCCGAGGATGGACGTGCGGGCAATGCGGCTCGCGAAATAGAACGCGGTGACGCTCATGGCCGACCACATGCCCACATCGATGAAAGCGGCCTGGACACGATCGCTCATCGAGGCCGCCCGGGAACTGACGGTCACCGGCGAGATCCGCGGCGGCAACTCGCCCATCGGAGGTTCGAGGCGCGAAGGCTCGACGAGGGGAAGATCCGCGACCAGCGAGCGCGGGGTCGGGGGCCCGGGCACGAGGGTTGGACGCGCGCGCTCCACGAGCGTCTGGCTCGGAACGTCCACCCCAGACACCCGCGAGGCCGGGGCGGAAGGCCTCGGCTCCACCGGGCGCAGGGGGAGGTCGTCGATCGAATGGGCCACTCCGGGACCGAGCGGCACGTCGAGAGACGCGAGCAGATCGGGAGCCTTCGTCTCCTTGACCGGCGCGACGCTCGCGAGAACGTCCGGCAGCTCTTCTATGACTTCGTCGAGGATTCCGGACTCGAGGTAAGTCGAACTGGAAGAGGGCGCCGGAGCTTCGAGGGGAACCGGGCCCGGATCGGCCGACGGAGCGGCGATCGGCTGGCCCTCGACGAAGAGGGGCAGAGAGTGCGATCGCAGTTGACGCCGCTTGCGCACACGCTCGAGCACTTCGCGGCGCCAGGCGTCGTCATCGGAAACCTTCGCCTCGCTCACGGGAACGGATGGAAGCACCTCGGGCGAAAGCGGCGTCCCCGGGTCGGGGGGCGCGCCCAATCCGTCGAGGCTTTGCGGCGTCACCAGACGCGGAGCCAGGGCGGAGGACCCTTGAGCCTGGGGGTTCACGAGCGCTCGACAGGAAATGCAGCGAGCCTCCCCGGAAACAAGCGGGGCCGCGCACGAAGGACACTGCATCATAGCGAGACCCTTCCCTCGGTTGCCCCGGAGGTCAAACCGGCTTTTACCTTCACGGGACGCTATCTTAGACACAACTTCTGGTGGGGGGAAGCCCCTAAGCCCCCTTTTTATTGTGCCTTGGCGAAGCGGTCTTCGAGGAGGCAGGTTCCGAGGCGACTCAGGACTCGCTGGACTCGCGCGCCCTCACCCAGGCCTCGAACACCCCAGGAGGCATGGCGGCGGCGAAGAGGTATCCCTGCATGAGGGAACAGCCGCGGGCGAGCAGGTGCTTCTTCTGCGCCTCGGTCTCCACTCCTTCCGCGATCACCTCGAGCTCGAGATTCTGCCCGAGCGAGATCACCGCACCCGCCACCGCTCCGCTTCCGGAGTCGGTGGTGAGGTCGCGGATGAAGGTGCCGTCTATTTTCAGGGTGTCGAAAGGAAGATGACGAAGGCGCGAGAGTGACGAATAGCCGACGCCGAAGTCGTCGATGGCGATGCTCACGCCTTCTCTCTTGAGGACGCGCAGGCGCTCGACCGCGGCTTCGTCCTCGGAGATATGGGACGACTCGGACAGTTCGAGCTGAAGGCGTCCGGGCGGGAACGAGGCGTCGCGCAGAGCCTGGACGATGAGGTCGACGCACGCCGGGTCCTGCACCTGGCGCGCGGCCACGTTGATGGCCACCCGCATCGGAGCGCCCTGGGAATCGGGCCAGTCCGCCGCGTACTGCAAGGCCTCCCGCAGGACGAAGGCGCCGAGCGAGACGATGAGCCCGCTCTGCTCGGCCACGGGAATGAACTCCCTCGGCGGCATGGTCCCGGTGGCGAAGGGGCTCCAGCGCAGCAGCGCCTCCGCGGCCACCACGCGCCCGGTGGCCGCGTTGAGGATCGGCTGAAAGTGGGGGCCGATCTCGCGCTTCGCGATGGATCTCCGCAGCCTCGTCTCCACGGTGAGCCGCCGCTGGGCAGCCGCGTTCATTTCGGCATTGAAGAGCCGGTAGGCGTCCCGTCCGCCTTCTTTCGCGCGATACATGGCGAGGTCCGCGGCCTTGAGCAGACTCTCCGTATCGTGGCCGTTCTCAGGAAACACCGCGATGCCGCAGCTCACGGAGATGGTGAGGTCGTGCCCGCCGCAATGCATGGGGGCGCGAACGCTCTCGATGAGTTTCTGGGCGACGCTCGCCGCCCCCTCGGGCGGGGTGTCGGGGAGCAGGACCAGGAACTCGTCGCCGCCCCGGCGGGCCAGGGAATCGCCGTCGCGAAGGCCCTCGGCCAGGCGAGAGGCCACGACCTTCAGCACCTCGTCGCCGGTGGGATGACCCAGGGAATCGTTGATGACCTTGAAGCGATCGAGGTCGACGAAAAGGATGCACAAGGGAGCGTGACGGCGCTCGGCCTGAGCGAGCGCGTTGGTCAGTCGATCTTCGAAGAGCAGGCGGTTCGGCAGGCCGGTGAGGCCGTCGTGAAAGGCCATGTGCTCGATCTGGTCTTCCTTCCGCTGGCGGTCGATGGCCTCGGCGATGTGGTGGGAGACATAGCTCAGAAGGTCCCGATCCGCCTCGGTGTAGCGAACGTCGTCCCGATAGCTCTGAACCACCAGGATGCCGAAAGACGACTCGCGATGGATCAGGGGCACACCGATCCAGCTCACCGAGGACGGGCCGTACACGGGCACGCCGGAATCGCGCAGGGCCTTCATTTCCACGTCGCTGATGAGCTGGGGCCGGCCCTGGGCGAGCACCCACGAGCTGAGGGTGTTGCGAATGGCCACGCTCTTCGGCGCCTCGCCGTGTTCATCGCGGTGATAAGGAAAGGTGAAGAACTCCCCCGAGGCGTCCTTCAAGGCGATGAAGAAGTTACGGGCGTCCATGAGCTCACCCACCGCGGAGTGAACCGACTCGAGGAGATCGGCGAGGCTCGAAGCGCGGGCGGAGGCCGCGGCGATCCGGTAGATCGCGGCCTGGGAGCGCTCGGCCCGACGCCTTTCGGTGATATCGCGAATCACGCTCTGCACCGCGGTGTTGCCGTCGAAGGTCACGCGCCGGCCGTATACCTCGACCAGCACCCGCCCGCCGTCCGCGCGGCGCAGAACGTATTCGCGGGGCGGCACCGGTTCCCCGGCAGCCAGGTCGCGCAGGGCGGCGGCGGCGGCCGGCGCCTCCTCCGCGGGGAGGAAGTCGAAGACGTCGCGCCCGACCACGTCCTTCGCGAAGGGGACGCCGAGGATGCCGGCGATGGACTCGTTCGCGAAGACGATGGTGCGGCCGACGTGCACGGTGACGCCATCCGGCAAGCCGTCCACGAGCGCCCGATACCGGTCTTCGCTGGCCCGCAGAGCCAGCGCCGCCTCGGTCTCCTCGGTCACGTCCTGGGCGATGGCGAGCGAGGCGGGCGCCCCGCGGAAGACGCACGGCGTCGATTCGACGCGGGTCCAGACGCTCCGGCCGTCGCCGCGCTGCGTGAGGTAGACGAGGGGCGGCTGCACCTCGCCGGCCTCCGCCCGCAAGGCCCGCTGCCGACCTCGTTCCCTGGTCTCGGGGTCGATGATCCTTTCGGCCGGATCCATGCCGATCGCCTGCTCGAGCGACATCCCGAGGGAGCGCAGCAGTCGGGCGTTGGCGTAGACGAGGCGGCCACCCTGCATGACCAGGAAGCTCAGGGGGGAGGCGTCGAGGACATGCGCGAAGTCCGCCTCCTTGAACTCGATCTGCGGGCGCGGATCCTGCGGAGCCACTATCCGCCGATCTGAAACATCGACCGATCCTCGGTCGAAAGCCCCTCGTCGAGACGATGCCCGGTCGGCTTCGCCGAAACCGCCCGGGCCAGGATCGCGGCCACGCCGTCCACTCCCCCTCCGCCGCGAATGGTCTTCTTCACGTCCATTTCGTCGTCGTTGAGCAGGCAGAGGTGGAAACGGCCGTCCGCGGTGAGACGCATGCGATTGCAGCCGCCGCAATAGGGCTCGCTCACCGGGGAGATGAAGCCCACCACACCTCGGCCGTGCTCGAAGCGGATATTGCGCGACTCGTCGGCGGGGTTCGTCACCGGCAGCGGAATCAGAGGGCCGAG
>CAZYEA010000336.1:0-4774 GCA_964646485.1 uncultured Acidobacteriota bacterium | reverse complement strand
GGGAGAAGAAGGGTCTGTTGGTGGAGACCACGGTCGGTAAGGGGACGTGGAGCTATGTCGGGCTCGGGCTCTTCCGTCAGTTGCCGTCAGGCACGCCGGGGGCGTATCGGATTCTGGCGAATCTGATCTCGCGGCCGCGGGGTGCGGTGGCGGGGGTCAAGCAGGCCCGAGCGAACTAGTAAACGGATCGAGGCGCCCCAACCTGTGATCCGCGGGAGGCGTGGCCGCAGTATCCGGTCGCGACCATGGGGATCGACTACAGTCCAACCAGATCCTTCCACATGAGCGGAGAGTCTCCCGATGTCGGGACGCGATCGGCTGGGGCGAACATCCTTGTCCTTTCCTTCAGTGATCAGGCCCAGGATCCCCGGGTCAACCGCCAGCTTCGTTTTCTGAGCCCCTACTACCGCGTGACGGCCGCAGGGTGGTCCGATCCCCGACTGGTCGGTGTGGACTTCATCCCCGTACGCACCGTGACTCGGTCCCTTGGACGTCGGATCGCGTTCGGGATCCCCCGACGCCTGCGGGCTGGGATTGAAATTCTCACCCGGCACTACGACGAACACTACTGGAAACGGCCTGAGGTCCGTCACTGCATGGCTCAGATCCGCGAGCGCGGACTGCTCTTTGACCTTGTGCTGGCCAACGACATCGAGTGTCTGCCCATCGCTCTGGCCCTCGATGGGCATCCTCCCGTGCTGTATGACGCTCACGAGTTCGCGCCCGGGATGTACGAGGATCGATTGATGTTCCGCCTGTTCTGGCAGGCGTACAACTTGTGGTTGTGCCGTACGTTCATGCCGGCAGCGCGAGTGGTAACAACCGTCAGTCAAGGCATCGCGAACGCGTACGCTCCCATCATCGGATGCCCCCCACACGTCATCTGGAACGCACCAGACCCGGAGGATCTGGCACCAACCTCAAACAAGGGCAGGATCCGGCTGGTCCATCACGGGCTGGCGGACCGGTCGCGGAGAATCGAGCAGATGATCTACGTGATGAATCGCCTTGACCGTCGCTTCGAGCTGAGTCTGATTCTGGTTGGCGATGATCATCGATACGTCGAGGCCCTCCGCCGGCAAGTCCGCAGCAATCCTCGGATATCCGTTTTGCCCCGCGTCGAGATGAGGAGCCTGCCTCGTTTTCTCAACCAGTTCGATGTGGGTCTCTACCTGCTGCCCGACTCGAACCGAAATCATGTATGGGCGTTGCCCAACAAGTTCTTTGAGTTCGTCCAGGCGCGCCTAGCCGTGGCCATCTCGCCCAACCCCGAAATGGCTCACTTGGTGCGAGCGCATGATCTGGGCGTGGTCGCGGACGGCTTCGACCCGGGATCCTTGGCTCGAGAACTGGCGACTCTCGATGCCAACCGAGTCGCCCACTTCAAGCAACGATCTCACCTTGCAGCGCAGCAATTGGGCGCCGCACCGCAACGTGAGCGCCTGCTCGCCCTTGTGCGCTCCATCCTGGGCTACTGAGACGCTTCCCGCCCGCTCCCCCTAGCGCAGCGCGGCTCGCAGCCTCCTTCCCACTCGAAGGACGCCCGTAGGCAGCCAACACCAGACCCTCGCTCTCCACACATGGGGATCATTGCGACTGCGCCATGCCCCCAACCGCAGATGCTCTCGGGCCTTCGCCTTAAGGCCGTGGTGGCAGAGCTCCATGACGTGTCGAGACAGGATCCAGTTGGCATATCGCCTGCTGGATGGAACCAATCGAGGCCTTATCCGAGCCTTAGCGCTCCACTCCTGATAGGAGTGAAGGATCCTTGGGTAGGCACTGATCGAATGGACCTGCTTGGAGGCCGAATTGGCGACCTCGCTGTGATAGATGGCCGCCACTCTGTCGCAGAAGGCCACATCCCCGCTCCAAGCCAGCCGCGCCCATAGATCGACATCCTCTCCATGGCCGACACCCTCCGGAAATCCGCCGCAGGCCAAGAGCCTGGGTCGCGAAACGAGCACACTCGAGGAGGACATTCCCTGGCCCTCGTTCTCCAGGACTGCCGCAAAATAGTCGCGAACGATGGGGCCATCGCAGATAACTCTTGAGATCAGGGCCCGTCCGGATTTGTGATCTCGTAGATTGGTGAAGACGGCACAGAGCCCCCCGACCACTTGGGTTGGCTTCTGTGTCGACTCAAGAAAGTCCGGAGACCACTCGTCATCCGCGTCCAGGAAAGCCACCCATGGGGCGCGCGCGATCGAAACGCCCCGATTTCTGGCCGCGCTGACGCCGAGGTGATCGGATCGGTAGACCGCCACGCGGCGATCAGTGAGACCACCGAGGCAGTTTGTCGCACCGTCTGACGACCCATCATCCACGACGATGACTTCGAAGGCCTCGAAAGTCTGCCGTAGGACGGATGCCACCGCACGGCGCAGGTACAGCCCCTGTTCGAAGTAGGGGATGACCACAGAGACGCCAGGAGTCGCCGGATGAGACATCAGGACGCCCGTCACCGGGCGTCTTGAGCGTACTATGCGCAGGCCTTATGGTGACATCAACGGTCGGCACGATGGAGAGGACGGCATCTACTCTGGCTCGGTTCGGAGTTGACGTTGCATCACGGGAGGGGCCTCATCTCGGTGGTCTCTGGCCGGCAAGCGATCGATGCGGGGGAGACTCGAAGTCTGGATGAGGGTGTTCATCGGCTTGGTCGAAGTCGCCGGCCGCAACGGCGCGCTCAAGCGTGGGTTCGAAGAACTGGGCCATCGCGCGACCTTCATCAACCTCTCAACGAATCCCTTCAACTACGAGGGAGAAGATTCACCCTTCTTGGTTGGCGTGATCCGTCGCTTGGCCACCCTTCGTCAACGGACGGCCCCGCGCGTCTTGAGGCCATTCCTAGTTATCCCGGAACGTCTCTGCCGTGTGACGTTGTTCCTTCTTGTCCTCGTCTCGCACGACGTTTTCATCTATTGCTCCGCCTCGTCTTTCTTCCGCTACTGGGACTATCGCCTGCTATCGCCGTTGGCGTTCTGGGACTACCGGCTGATCCGGCTCTTCGGAAAGACGCTGATCTGCCAGTTCCAGGGAAGCGATTCGCGTCCGCCCTACTTGAACGGTGCCTATGCGACGCAAGCCGACTTCTCGGTCGCGAACTGCGCTCGTGATACCGCGGCAAAGAAGAGGGGCCTCCAGGTTGTCGGTAGGTGGGCGAATGCCATCATCGACATCCCGCCGCAAGGGTATTTCCATGAGCAGCCCTACTACCTCGGCCTCTCTGTGGGCTTTCCATCTGGGCCAATCGACGCGACTCGGCCATCGCCCGAGGCGTACCCGGACTCGGCGCCCCAGCCGCTCCCTGTTCGGGTCCTCCATGCACCGTCTCAGGGCAGGTACAAGGGAACCTCGGAAATCCGTGAAATCGTTCAGGGGCTCCGAGCGAAGGGCCTTCCCATCGAGTTCGTCGAGGTTCAGGGCAAGTCGAACCTCGAAGTGATCGCCGAAATCCGCAAGGCTGACCTGGTTGTAGATCAGCTCTACTGCGACTATGCGCTCAACGCCCTGCCGGCTGAAGCACTCTGGTTGGGCAAGCCCGTTCTTAGCAGTGGATATTCGTCTGACCTGTGGGCCGGGCTCATCCCCAAGGAGTTTCTCCCCCCGGTGGTCTACTGCCATCCATCGGAGTTCGCGAGACAGCTGGAGCGCCTGGTTGTGGACGGCCATCTTCGCGGACGGCTGGGGCTCGCTGGATACGACTACATCCGACGGTTCCACCATCCCAGGATCGTTGCCGAGAACTACCTGAAGATCGTTTCAGGGGCGGCGCCGGCGGCTTGGTCATTTGACCCGCGGGAGATGAAGGAGATCTGGGGTGGCTTCTTCATGCCGGAAGCGCGGGCGCGTCGGATTACGGGAGAAATGGTCCGCAGTTACGGTCGGGAGAGTCTGCAGCTCTCGGACAAGCCTCAACTCGAGGAAAGGCTGATCCACTGGGCGCTCTTTGACCGGGCATGAGAGACCGCCCCGGGAGCGCCCAGTTCACCCGCGGTTCGTTTCATGCGAGGTCTTCGAGGTTCCGGACCACGCAGCAGCGCGGGTTCATGGCCTGCCGCCGGAATCGGGCCTAAGCCTGCGGCGGGAGCACGCGGGCCCGAGCCTTTGGGTCCGTGACGTTGGGTCTCGTCTCCCACCAGTCGATCGGGCGCTCGAGTGTCCAGGAACTCGTTGCCCACTCCCGTGGGGGTGGTGGGGCGGAACGCCGATTCAACGTGACGGCGCTGGCGCGGGCTACCTTCCGACCGGGGTGCGCAGCCGATCCAGATCGCGACTCAAGAATGGCAAGACAAGAGTTCGCGCGGCAGTCGGAGAAAGATGGTTCGTATCCGTTAGCAACGGCTCTGCGAGTGTCCCCGCGCTGCACTGTAACCCCGGACAGAGGCGATCGAAGATCTCGGCGGCGTCGGCACGCGGGTGTCCGCGAAGCGCCTCCTCGATTCCCATCCTCGACACTGCGCGCGACTCAGCCCCCCAGCTCCGATTCACAAGGCACCGGTCGGGGCTCCGCCATAGACACCCAGGGACTCTGAATGGGAATTCGGGAGGAGCGCCAACAATAAGAGCCCGCAGCCCGATCGCTTCGAGAAAGTCGAGAGTCTCGCCGAGTCCGCGCGCAACTACGATCCTCGGTTCATGAATCTCCAGATCACCCGGATCGAACATCGGACGGCGGCCGTGTTCCTGAGCGCTTCTTCCGTACACGGGCCATCGGGCAGCAAGAACGACTCCAACCCCAGCGAACCCGGGCACACCGGATCGAGATAGAAGT
>CAZYEA010000335.1:0-4850 GCA_964646485.1 uncultured Acidobacteriota bacterium | reverse complement strand
GCTTCGATCCTCCACATCGACCTGCGGTTCCTCGGCAAGCACACCATGTTCAAAGGCCCGCTCGGCTGGCTGCTCAAGGGATTGGGCGCCGTGCCGGTGATCCGATCGCAAAGACAGAACACAGTCCAGCAGGCGGCCGCGTGGTTCGATTCAAGTGAAGCCTTCCTCCTCGGCGTCGCGCCCGAGGGCACGCGCAAGCTCACCGAGGGCTGGAAGACCGGCTTCTACTGGATCGCCATGGAAGCGAAGGTGCCGATCGCCTGCGCGTTCATCGACTACGCGACGAAGACCGGAGGCTTCCTGAAAGACCTCATTCATCCGACCGGCGACATCGACAAGGACTTCGATCTGTTCCGCCAGGCCTACGCGAAGATCACCCCGAAGTTTCCCGAGAAGATGTCGCCCATAAGGCCCCTGCCCCAGCCGAAGGCGCCTCCCGCGGCGGCCTAGGCGTCACGGACGCCTCGTCACAACCTCGGTGCGCGGAGCGCTCAGCATGGCGAGCCAGTCCGCCTTCCACTCGTCGATGGTCCGGCCGGTGATGACTTTCGCCGAACCCGGGATGTCCCTGGCTTCGACCAGGGCCTTCACCTTGTCGAGGTTCGTCCCTTCCACCATGAACTTCACGAGCGAATGGGCCAGGATGTAGAGGGGCTGCGCCACTTCCCGTCGCTTCTCGAAGATCTCCGCGGGTTCCCCGGCCCCGCCGACATACGGCAGGGCCGCCCGGCCGAGGTCGGAATTGAGCGTGCGGCGGGCGAGGCGGTCGATGTTTCCGTTGCCGCCCCAGCTGAAGACGTAGCCGTCGTAACCGCCGATCTTCTCGGCCACATAACTCTGCACGTACGAAGCGAAGCCCTCGGAGATCCAGAGGCACTCCTCTTTCATCGGCACGAGGACGTGGGTCGCCTCGTGCAGGTAGGGCGCGGTATCGCGACGCACCCGTTCGGCGGGGAGCATCACGGTTCGCCGGAAGCTTCGCGACATCGGGATGCCGTCGCGCACCACGAAGGTGATGGGCGGGCCCATCCTTGCGCCCGGGCCGACGTGGTTCAGGAGGGTGTCGATGTCCTGGACTCCCCGATCCGCGAGAACCGCGAAGCGGCCCATTTCCTCGGGGGAGAAGGCGCCGGCCTGGAACATCACGGTCACCCGCCCGAGCTCATAGCGGACGCGATCGCCGTTCACCTGCTGCGCCTCCGCCCGGGGGGCGGCGAGAGTCAACAGAGCAAGATGGGAAACCGCGCGTTGGACCGGGGTCATCGTTCTTTCACGACCTTCCTTTGGACGGGATACGCGTCCACTTGGCCTGGAGTCTAGTCAGATCCGTGCGATCTCGACCGCCGCCCCCTCCACCGCTTCGACCGAGAGGTCGCCGAGGCGTCCGTTCGGGGCGAAAACCGTCCGCACCTGCGTCCCGTCCGGAGTCCACACCAATGGGTCGGTCGGACCGAAGATCGCGAGGGTCGGCGCGCCCACCGCCGCGGCAAGATGAGAAACGCCCGAGTCATTGCCGACGAACAGGCGCGCACTCCCGAGGGTGGCGGCCAGAACTTCAAGGGAAGGCCGATCGAGGCTCTCCGAGCCCCAACCTTCACCCGCCTGGTCGGCTTCCGCGGGACCAAGGACCCAGACCACGCGGTGACCCGCCTGAGCGAGTCGGCGCGCCAATTCCATGAAGCGCGCCTTCGGCCAGTTCTTCCGAGGCGACCCACTACCCGGGTGGATGAGGACGAGTCCTTTGGCGACGGCGCAGTCCGGGTCGAAGGGAAGAACGGGCAGGCTTCCTGTGAATGGGGTGCAAAGCTCCCTCGCCGCCTCGGACCATTGGAGCGCGACGGAGACGGTGCTCTCCTCGGGCGCGGGCGGAATCCGGATCACGAGCTTTGCCGGTTCGCGGGCGGCGCCCGCCAGTCCGGCCGAGTTCGAGATCACGAGGGCGGCGTCGAAAGCGCCCGCCTCCCCGGGCCAGTGCCCCTCGAACGCCTCTGCAAATTTCGGGCTCTCGGAGTCGAGGACGCCATCGATCCACGGATCGGCCCGAAGCAGAAGAGCGTGACGTGCGGGGGCGAACACGGTGGTACGAAGCCCCGAAAGCGACAAGGAAAACGTCAGGCGTCGGGTCAGCAGGACATCTCCCAAGGCGCCGACGCGCATGACCAGGGCACGCGGCCGCGCATACGTCTCAGGGGTGGAGTTCACGGTAGCTCAAACGAATCAGGGACAAAGGAAGCCGGTGCGAGAGAATACGGCCTCCATGATTCCCAAGACCCGCCTTTTCACCCCCGGCCCCACGCCTCTCTCCCCGGTCGTTCTCCAGGCGATGGGGAAGAACATCCCTCATCACCGTACCGATGAGTTCCGCTCTATCTTCAAGGGCGCGCGGGAAGGTCTCCAGCGTTTCTTCAAGACCTCGCAGGATGTGCTGATCCTCTCCTGCTCGGGGAGCGGCGGTATGGAAGCCGCCCTTGTAAACACCCTGTCGACCGGTGACACCATGCTGGCGCTCGTGGCCGGCAACTTCGGCGAACGCTGGGCGAACATTGGCAAGGCGCACGGCATGGACGTCCAGATTCTCGAGGCCGAATGGGGAACCGCGGTCAAGCCTGAGGCGGTGAAGGCGGCGCTCGATGCGAACCCGAAGATCCGCGGCGTCTTCGTCCAGCACAACGAGTCCTCCACCGGAGTGAAGCACGACATCCAGGCCATCGCTTCGGTGGTGAAGGAAAGGGCCGATGTCGTCCTCGTGGTCGACGCCATTTCCGGCATGGGCGCCATGCCCCTTCACACCGAAGAGTGGGGTGTCGATTTCGTGGTGGTGGGTTCGCAGAAGGCCCTCGCCCTCCCTCCCGGCATGGCCTTCGTGAGCGTCAACGAGAAGGCCTGGCAGCGGATCCAGACCACGAAGTCGCCGAAGTTCTACTTCGATCTGCTTCGCGAGCGGAAGAACCAGGCGAACTTCGAGTCGGCCTGGACGCCCCCCATTTCCCTCGTGGTCGCCCTTGATGCCGTGCTCAAGGACCTCGAGGCTGCGGGCGGTGTCGATGTCCTGGTGAAGAACGCGGGCACGCTCGCGGCCATGACTCGCGCGGCGGCAAAGGCGCTTGGGCTTCCTCTCCTGGCTCCCGACGACTTCGGGGACGCGCTCACCGCACTCAAGCCCCCGGCGGGAATCGAGATCGGCAAGATCACCAAGATCCTGAAGGGCGAGTTCAAGAGCGAGGTGGCGGGCGGCCAGGGCAAGCTCAAGGGCCAGATCATGCGGGTGGCCCACCTCGGCTACTACGACGTGACCGACATCCTCGGCCTCATCGGCACCCTGGAGATCGCTCTTCAAAAGGTCGGGCACAAGTTCTCGCCGGGCGCGGGCGCCGCCGCCGCGACGGCCGAGTACCTGAAGCGAGGGTAGCGCGCCATGACCTACAAGCTTCTCGTCCTCGAAGGCATGACCGAGCGCGGTCAGGCCGTGCTCGACGCCGAAGGGTGGACCATCGTCCACAAGAAGGCGATGCCGCCCGCCGAACTCGCGCAGATCATCGGCGACTACGATGCCGTGACCATTCGCAGCGGCACGAAGTTCACCGCGGAAGTGGTGGCGGCGGCGAAGAAGCTCCGGGTGATCGGGCGTCCCGGCGTGGGCGTCGACAACGTGGACGTGGAGGCGGCCACCCGCGCGGGCATCTTCGTGATGAATTCGCCGGGCGGCAACCTCGTCTCCACCTGCGAGCTCACCATGGCTCTCATCCTGGCCACGTCGCGGAACATCGCCGCCGCGGATGCCTCGCTCAAGGCCGGCACCTGGGATCGCAAGGCTTTCGCGGGCGGCGCCGAGATCTTCGGCAAGCGCATCGGCATCGTGGGCTTCGGCCGCATCGGCCGGGAAGTGGCGGCCCGCTGCAAGGCCTTCGGCATGGAAGTCTGGGCCTTCGATCCCTTCGTCTCCGCGCAGGTGGCGGAGAAGGTCGGAGTCAAGGTCGCGACCCTCGACCAGATTCTGGAGGGCTGCGACTACATCACCCTTCACACCGTGATGACGCCCGACACCCGGCACATGCTCGGCAAGGAAGCCTTCGCGAAGATCAAGCCCGGGGTGAGGATCATCAACGCCGCCCGCGGAGAACTAATCGACGAGGACGCGCTCTACGCGGCCCTCGAAAGCGGACGGGTCGGAGGCTGCGGCCTCGACGTCCACGCCAAGGAGCCGCCGGTCGATTGGAAGATCGCGAAGCACCCAAAGGTGGTGGCCACCCCGCACATCGGCGCGCAGACGGTGGAGGCCCAGGATCGCGTGGGGACCGACATCGCGTACCAGGTTCGCGACTTCCTCAAGGAAGGCGTGATCCAGCAGGCCGTGAACTTCTTCCAGCTATCCGGCGAGGCCTACGACCAGATCAAGCCGGCCATCGACCTGGGCGAACGACTGGGCTCCTTCCTCGCCCAGGTGGCGCCGGGGGAAGTCCGCAAGGTGGAAGTCACCCTTCACGGCACCTTCAAGGGGCTCCAGCCCCAGCCGATTCTGCAGGCGACGGTGGCCGGAGCTCTCCGGATCAGCGATCCGGGGATCTCGTTCGTGAACGCGATGGCGCGCGCGGAGTCGCGGGGGGTGGAGGTGACCCAGGCCGCGTCCGCCTCGGCCCTGCGCCACGCGAATCTTATGGGCGTGAAGATCGCCACCGCGGAGACCGAACTCGCGGTGGCGGGTACCCTGTTCGGTGAAGGCCAGCTGCGGCTGGTCGAGATCGATGGCATCCCCGTGGACGCGGTTCTCCACGGGCATATCCTCGCCATCAAGAACGACGACACCCCGGGTGTGGTGGGCCGTATCGGCACCAAACTCGGAGAGAACGGAG
>CAZYEA010000334.1:0-4880 GCA_964646485.1 uncultured Acidobacteriota bacterium | reverse complement strand
GCTCTTGTCGGCGGGGCCGGGCGGTTCCGTGCGCGGGCTACGGGCAGGGGGATGGGGGGGCACGCCAATACCCCTCTGTCCGCGCCCGCCACTTGTCGCGCGCTTAGTTGGCAGCCGGATCGAGGTCGGCCAGGTGGACCCGCAGCTGCAGGACCATGCGGTTCACCGTTCCCCGGTGAACGCCGCGCTCGGCGGCGATCTCCGGGACCGACTTGCCCGCGAGCAGGTCGCGGGCCAGCGAGAACAGCTCCTCCGGCAGGTCCGCGATCCGGTCGGCCAGGTCGAGTCGCGTGTCAACCTCGCTGATGCCCCGCTGACGGGGATCGGCATAGTCGAAGCCCTCGGTGCCGAGAGGCGGCAGCGACACCACCCGACCGAGCGTCGCCGCGTCGCGGCGGAGTTGCTTGCATTTCTGCCGGTACCAGAGGTTCATGACTCCCTTCATGAACGTCGTCCGCGATGCGAGCGTCGGGTCGAACCGCCGCAGTGCCCGCACGATCTCGGCCGCCAATTCCTGCCACAGGTCCGCGACCTGATCAGCGGTGAGCGTGTAGAGACGCGCGAGCCGCTCGGTGCGGAACTTCATCTGCCGGAGGGTGAGGTCCGGCAGGTCCGCGGCGAAATCCGAACGCGGACGAGGATTGGCATGATTTAGAGAAGTCGGCGGGCAGAGTGTGAGCATGGGCCGGACCTTCCTGGCGGTGCCAGAAGGCCCCGGGGAGCGACAGGTCCGGTTTGGTGCCCCCCCGGGGCGAGTGACGTGTCGGATGCGGGCCTGTCGCTCCCGACTGGCGAAAACTCGACGGGAGCGATGGGGCGAAGGCGCGAGACCACGTCCCGCTGGCTGAATCACGAGAGAATCAGCGCGGTAGGAATTTCGGGAATGAACGAGAATCTCGATCGAAAACTCGATCAGATGAAGGGCGCGAGGGGCCAACGCGATGGGTTGCCGACCGCAGTATGGGTCAGGTTTCGCTCGCCGTGACGCGGAACCGGCACCGCCAGTCTTTTCCTTCCAAGGCAAACGGATCGCCATCGATCCCGAAGAACGCGGACAGCGATTTGGCGAGCGTCTCCTTGCGCTTCTGAAAATCACGAGACGCCGTGCCGTCCTTCCACGAGATGCGACCGCCCGCGAGCCCGAACGCCTTCAGCAACTGCCATTGCAGGTTGGGCTTCTTCGTGCGGCGATCCTGCAGGTTCATGCCGGCTGGATCGAGTTCGCGCACCTCGCCGCGCACGACAACATGCACCGATTCTGCGCCGACGAAGCGCATCGAGACGTCGGCCCACGTCGCCCCGCGCGGTGTCGGGAAGCGAGGATGTTTGTCGGCGGTTTTCTGAGCCGGGGCGTGCTGCTCCACGAACGCGCGGAGCACGTCCGTGATCGGAGACCGGAGCCGGAAGGCGCCCTCGCCCAGCCATTCGAGCACAGCGTCGAGCGTCAGCCACGCCGCTTCGCATCCGGCGAGCAGGCGGTCGAGGTCCGCGCTTCCGCCACTCCTCGAGGGAGTGATGAGCACAAACGGCCTCTTGGCCAGAGCAGCGATGTGGGCGGTGCTGCGAAGGAGGTCCGCCGCGTCCTTGTTCGTGGCGAGGTACACCGGGAAAACGCTCTCCCGAACGACCAACTCGCCGAGCCACCACAGCCGGGTGCCCATGCCGACCGAAGATGGCGTCCCGGCCAACCCCAGCGCTGCAGACACGCCGTTGAACAAGGTCTGGGCGTCGAGCTTCCACAGGACGATGTCCTCGCGCGAGATGGGCGAGGCCTCGGAGGTCTCGCGGTCCACCGCCACGATGTCGTCCTCGTCGTGCACGACGACCCTGCGGCCCTCAACGGTGCCAGGCCAGGGGACCGACATCGCCAGATCTTCTTGGGGTCGCAGCAGCGGCTCGAGGAACTGCAGCTCGTCGCCCATGTGCTCGCGCCAGATGGAGCGCACGCCCGACCAGCAGTAGACGTTCTCAAGCGCTCGCCAGAGCCGCATGGGACGCCTCCTTCCCGCCCAACACGCCCTTCACGAACCCGCGCCGCCGCAGGAACGTCTCGATGATGTCGGCGTCGGTGTCCCGGGCGTATGAGGCCGTGTTTCCGTGCCGGATGGTAACGGGGCGCGGCCTGCGCCCGTCGGCAAAGCGAACCTCGAACGTGGCGCTGGTAAGCAGAGAGTCGGACGCGATGGTCTCCCCCGCGGCGTCGAGCGCCAGCAGCACGTCGTCGGCCTTCTCGACCTTGCGGCGGTGGTAGGGGCCGCCGACGAACAGCGACAACTCGGTCAGCCGAACGGAGGCCAGGCCGGGCACGTCCGTGCAGACCAGGCTCTTTCGCCCCAGCGCCCGCAGCGGCTCGAGGTCGTAGCGGTCGGGGTCGGGCGGAAACATGTCGCGGCGGCCAAAGATGTGCAGCCCGACGAGTTCCCGGTAGGCGGTGCGTTCGCGCTTGGTGCCGCCGTTGATCCGCAGTTCCCAGGAGCGCCGGTCGAAGACTACGACCCCGTGGGCCATCGGGCGGTAGCGGACGCACCCCGGCTTGCCGTCATCGAGGCTCCCCTCGCGGCGGTAGGGGCCACCGTGGCGGACCAGGAAGCGCAACTCGTCCCCGTGGTCGAAGAAAAGAACGCGAGCCCCACGCCCGCGCCGGTTGGCGACGTACCACGCCGCCACCGCGGCGTCGAGTGACGCGATGGTTTCCGGCCCCGGCGATACCCACGCCAGCGAGGCCCCTTTGGCGGGAACGAAGGTCTCGAAGGACCGACGCCGCGAAACGGAGAGTTCGCTGTGGCAGCGCCGCAGCAGGTCGGCGTCCGCGACCCAGATGCGTGTGGCGATGTCCGCCGGCGCGAGGCGATCGGAGGGAAGACTCAGCCCCGCCGGCTCGGCAGCGTTGAGGAGCGACTCCATCCCCGCCGGGGTGGACATCTCATGGATGTGCCAGAGCGCGTCGACGAGATCGATCGGCAAATCGCCCACCGTTGTGAGCAGGGCGATCTCCACGCGCTCGATGTCCAGGCAATCCGGGTCGGTGGGCAGGGCCGCGCCGTGCGCGGCGAGGAAAGCCGCGTGGGGCCTCAGGAGTTCGACGAGCGCCTCGGGATCGATTTCCCGCAATGCATAGGCGTGTGTAAAACGACGAAACGAAAGACTGCTCATAGAGATCTGGCCTCCGCCAACGAGTGGTCCCCCGGTATCCAACCGGGAGGGGATTGAACCCGAGTATACACCAAACGAACAGCGGTGTGCTGCTTTCGACAGGAGTGATCTCAGGGACGGTCAAGGTAGCCCGGGGGCGGAGCCGCAACCTCATGGCCTATCAGCACTTGCATCCAGGTTTGCCTCATGGATGAGGCGAACCCGGACCGGCGGCCCAGGCACGGCGCTGGTCGCGCCAGGAGACGAGCGAACAGATTTGACGGAGGTCGTGCTCGCTGACGGGATCGCGGCCGCGGTGAACCGCCGGCAAGAACAGGATGGACTCCTGAATGTCAGGGGCGAGGTGAAGCAGGTTCATGATCTGTGTCACGCGAGCCCGCGTGACGTGGCCCACGGCGGCCAGTTCCGCCTGCGTGCTCACCGCTCCCTCTCGCACGAGTGAATCGAACCGGATCGCCAGCGCCATCAACCGCGCGACCCTGGGCACCCGACCGGGTGATACGGGCTGCTGCCCATCCCCGGCAGGCGCCGCTCGTTCCCGCCTCGGCACGACGAATCTCGCCGTCGTGGTGATCGGGACGGGACCCGACGCGAGCTCTGGTTGCTTGGAAGAGGAAGTCATCCGCTGGTTCTCTCCGCTGGATTGAGTTCGGGGCTGAAGGTGATTGAGACGTTCTGCGTCTGGCCGTCGTACTCCACGGACGCGATCACGACGTGCAGGAACTCGGCGCATTCGGCCTGCGTCATCGCGTTCCAAACACCGTCGAAGGCCTCCACCGCCCCGGCCACCTCGTCCTCGTCGATGAGGCGTTCGGCGTCCGCCGCCACCTGAGCGGAAACCGCCGCGAGCGTTCGCCGCACCCGCTCGATCTCGCGGCGCGTGGCGGCCGTGGGCTCCTCGCCGGAGAGCCGTTCGAGCACGGCACGGAGCCGCGTTTGTTCTGCGATCCGAGCGCTGGCGGCCTCGCGGAGGAGCTCGATCGCACGGGCCACGACAACCGACATCTGTGGGGAGTCGGCCAGAATGGCCTTCACCTGGTCAAGAACGAACGCTTCGAGCGCCGGCCCGGGCAGCGAAGGTGCGGCACAATGCTGCCGTCCGCGCTTCACCGCGTTGGAGCAGACGTAGTAGCGGTATCGGGTGCGTGACCCGTCGGGCTTCCTCTTCGAGGCGCTGCTCGGGGACATCGCGCACTCGCACCCCTTGCACCGGACCAGTCCGCCCAGGAGCGACCCTGTCGAGTTCTTCACGCTGGCCCCGCCGCGCTCGCCGGCGAGTTTGAGTTGGGCTTGGACGCGGCGGAACAGATCCTCGTCGATGATCGCTTCGTGCTCGCCGTCGTACACCGCGCCGTTGTGCGGTACCTTCCCGAGGTAGAGCGGGTTGCGAAGGAGCCGCGAGATGATGGTCTTGTCGAACTCCCGGTTGCCGACCGTTCGCCCGGCGGTGGTCGTCCACGACTTCGTGGTCCAACCGCGGGTGTTGCACTCGTCGGCAACTCGCAGGATGCTCTCGACCTCGAGGTACAACTCGAAGATGCGCCGGATGCGACCCGCCTCGACCTGGTTGACGACCAGGCGCCGCCCCGTGAATGGAGCCGGCGCGGGCACGAAGTCGTACCCCAAGATGGGCTTGCCGTGCTGGTACTTGCCCTTGCGCCGCGCGGAGGCGATCTTGTCGCGCGTTCGCTCGGAGATGATCTCCCGCTCGAACTGCGCGAATGACA
>CAZYEA010000333.1:0-4894 GCA_964646485.1 uncultured Acidobacteriota bacterium | reverse complement strand
GACCCGGTCGGACTTCAAGACGACCTTGCCCGGGTTCGCCCGGGGGTCGTAGTGACCGACGATCTCAACGAACTTCCCGTCTCTCCACGCGCGTGAATCAGCGACAACGACGCGGTAATACGGCTTCTTGGTGGTTCCGGTACGGCGCAAACGAATAGCGAGCATCCCCTAGTTTCTCCCGAAAAGGCCTTCTATGACAACCCGGGCATGCCAAAACGGGAGGCGAGCTTCCGGAGCTTCGATCCCTTGGCGTTCTGCGCGGACATCAGTTTCATCATCTTTCGTGTCTGTTCATACTGCTGGTCACTGGGTGCGGACTCGCCCCCCTGGCGGCCGCTCCCCATGGCCATGCGCTTGCGCCGGGAGCCGGAAATGATCTCGGGACGTTCCCGCTCCTGGTGGGTCATGGAGTCGAGGATGGCGACGAACTTCTTCATCTCGCCCTCGCCCTGCGCCATCTGGTCGTCGTTGACCTTGGGGACTCCGGGGATCATGCGCACGAGGTCGCCGATCTTCCCCATCTTGCGGACCTGCTTGAGCTGCTCGCGGTAGTCGTCGAGCGAGAACTCGTTCTTGGCCATCTTTCCCGCGAGTTCGGCGGCCTTCTTCGGGTCGATCGATTCCTCGACCTTCTCGATGAGGCCCATGACGTCGCCCATGCCCAGGATCCGGCCGGCCATGCGGGAAGCGTCGAACAGTTCGAAGTCTTCGGGCTTCTCCCCGGTACCCGCGAAACGGATGGGGCAGCCGGTCACGGAGGCGGCGGAGAGGGCCGAGCCGCCGCGAGCATCGCCATCCAGCTTGGTAAGCACGATGCCGGTGATGCCGATCTGGGACTGGAAGGCGGAGGCGCTTACCAGGGCGTCCTGACCGGTCATGGCGTCGGCCACGAAGAAGATCTCCGAGGGTTCGGCGAGCGCCTTCTGGGCCTTCAGCTCGGCCATCAGGTCTTCGTCGATGTGGAGACGGCCGGCGGTGTCGATGAGCAGGATGTCGTAGCCCATGGAGCGGCACTCCGCGATCGCCTTCTTCACGATCTCGAGGGGCGCGTCGGTCGGGGGCTGCATGAACTTCACCCCGATCTTCCCGGCCAGGATGCCCAGCTGTTCGCGGGCGGCGGGCCTCGCCACGTCGGTGGAGACCACCAGCGGATAGCGGCCGTTCTTCGACAGGTACTTCGCGAGCTTCGAGGTGGTGGTGGTTTTGCCGGAACCCTGCAGGCCCACCATCATGATGACGGTCGGGGTCCGCTTCGATTCTTTGAGGCGCGGCGAAGAGGCGCCCAGGAGCGCGATCATTTCGTCGCGAACGATGCGCACCACCGCCTGGCCGGGCGAGAGGCTCTTCAAGACCTCCTGGCCCACCGCCTTGGCCCGGACCTTGTCCAGGAAGTCCTTCGCCACCTTGAGGTTCACGTCGGCCTCGAGGAGAGCGGTGCGGATGTCCTTCATGGCCGCATCGATGTCGGCTTCGGTGAGCGAGCCCCGGCCACGAAGCGCCTTGAAGACGCCCTGAAGCCTTTCGGAGAGTGAATCGAACATCGAAGCGAGCCGCGGAGTTTAACGCACCGAACGAAGACGAGAGCGCGGCCAGGCGCTCCGTGCGCGACCCGGACGCTTAGCGGCGGCGGGTGGTGGAAAAGCGGACGAGGACGCCTTCGACGAAGGTCGCCTCGATCTCATCCCCGCCGTCGTCGAAGGTGAGGACCTTGCAGTCGAGGGCGCTGTCGCCCGGGCAGCTTCGCTCGCGCCGCGCCCGGCCCAATGCGTCTTCCATGTCACGGCGCGGGGTTCCCTTGCGCCAGTCGCGATTCAGAGGCGCGCGGCTCGCGGAGGCGGAACTCGACGACGCCGAAGACGAGGCCGAGGCCGAGCGCCTTCCGGAGCGGCCGGAAAAGTCGACCCAGGGGTCGAGGTACCGCTCGAAACCTTCCGGGGTGAGGGCGTCCGCGGGCACGTTCTTCTTGAAGCGGAGGTTGAAGCGAGAACCGCTCTTGAGGGCCCGTTCCATGTCGCGGTCGTGGGCGCGGCGGTTGTAGTCCTCGACGTCGCGCCGTTCGCGGTCGTTCCTCGACTCGCGCTCGCGGCGGAGATCGTCGAGCTCGTTCTGCAGCCGGCGCTTGCGGTCGCGGTCGGTCTCGTTCTTGATCTCCTTCTCGAGGTCGTATTCGCGCGCGGTCTTGGACGAAGTGGGCGCCGACTTGGTGGTGGAGTCGCTGAACCAGTTGAAGCCGCCCCCGCCGAGATGAAACTCGATGAGGTCTCCCTTCACCTTGATGTAGGTGACCTGAATCACGTCGCCTTGCTGGAGGGCCGCGTCGTGCTCGCGGATGCGATCGGAGTTCTCTTTGAGGTCGAAAGGAACCGCGCGGTCGAAGCGAAGATCGACACCCTTGTGGCTCGCGGGCATGTCGACCCGCAAGGTGACCTGGCGCCCCATGAACGCATCCTTGAGGGCGGCCTCGCTCTGAGCGAGGGCAGGGCTCGCGGCGAGAGAAAGAAGAGCAATGGAAACGGAGAGACGGGTCATTGGTGAAAGGTTCCTTCTTCAGTGATCAGTCGCCGATGGTGGCCCCGAGATTGAGGGCGGAGGCCGGAGTGTCCGGCGAGACGATCTTCGTCTGGCCCTCCTGGGCGGTCACGTTCTCGTAGACCCCGGTCTCGCGCCGGACCAGCTTGGTGAAGCCCATGTTCTTGAGGGCCACGTCGCCCTTGGGAAACGAAAGGGCCGGGGGGTGGACCACGAGTTCGACCGGAGCGTCCGCGGGAGTGCCTCTTGGGCCGATCATGGCCCGTTCGCACAGCTCGCCCCAGGTCTTGATGCGTTCGTTTACGCCGTGACGCACCTCGACAATGTAGTCGTTGTCGGGACAGTGGTAGTCGTACCTTGGCATGATTGCGTTCGTGGTGGACTCGCCAATTATCTCTCAGGCCGGACGCGACGGGCCAAACCGGTCGGTCGCCGCGGTGATCGTGGGCGGCGGCGCCGCCGGCCTCGCCACCGCCATCTTCGCGGCCCGGGAAGGATCGCAGGACGTCCTCGTGCTCGACGGCGCGCGCAGCCTGGGCGCGAAGATCCTCGTATCGGGAGGCGCCCGGTGCAACGTGACGAACGCCTCGGTGGAAGCGTCCGATTTCTGGGAGGCGGGCTCTCCCTTCATCAAGCAGGTGCTGCGCGCTCTTCCGGTCCCTCAGACTCTCGCCTTCTTCGAAGAAATCGGAGTGGAGCTCAAGGAGGAGCCGCACGGGAAGCTCTTCCCGGTTACGAACAAATCCCGCACCGTCCTCGACGCCTTGATCGCCGAGGCGCGAAGGTTGAAGGTCGGCCTCGAAACGTCGTGCCGGGTCACCGGCCTGGCGAGAGAGGTCGCGGGCTGGACCGTCGAGACCACGTCCGGTCCGATTCGAGCCGGACGCGTGGTTCTCGCCACCGGTGGCCTGTCCCTGCCCAAGACGGGGAGCGATGGTTTCGGTTATGCGCTCGCCCGTGGCCTGGGGCACACCATCGTCGCTCCGGTGCCCGCCCTCGAGCCCCTGATCCTCGCGGGCGATTTCCACGCTCCGCTCTCGGGCGTGGCGCACGAGGCCGCCATCCGGGTCAGCCGGAAGGGGAAGAAGACGGTCGGGCTGCGCGGCTCACTGCTTTGGACCCACTTCGGCATCAGCGGCCCCCTGGCCTTGAACGCTTCCCGCTTCTTCAGAAGAGCCCGGGCCGAAGGCGAGGCGGCGGCGATCCAGCTGAGCTTCGTCCCGGACCGGACCGCGGAGGAGGTGGACCTGAGCCTGATCGAGGCGAGCCGCGATCGGCCGTACCAGAAGGTCGCGACGGAGGTCGGAAGAGCGTTCGGCCTGGTTCTTTCAGTCGCCCAGCGCCTCGTCGCCAAAAGCCTGGGCCACGACGAATCTCTGTCCAGGCTCACCCGGGAGAACCGCCGAGCGCTCGTGCAGGCGCTCACCGCCTTCTCTCTCGACATCGTGGACGGACGGGGCTACAACTTCGCCGAGGTCACGTCGGGCGGGGTGCCCACCCGCGAAGTGAACCCGAAAACCATGGAGTCACGCCTCGCGCCCGGCCTTTACTTCGCGGGCGAGATACTCGATGTGGATGGGCGGATCGGCGGCTTCAACTTCCAATGGGCCTGGGCCACCGGAAGCATCGCCGGCCGGTCGATCGCGCGAAAGACCTGAGACTCGCTAGTGCCGGCGCGGACCGCCGCGACCACGACCGCCGCCGCCGCCGCCAGGGCGCCGGCCACGTCCGCCCGAGCCGGAATAGGCGCGTCTTGGCCCCCGGGCCGCCTCTTCCGCGGCTTCGGCCGCCTTCGTAGCCTCTTCCTCGGGGTCCACTTCGATGGGAATGACCACCTTGCGCTTCTCGTCACGCCACACTTCGAGCAGCGAAGCCACAAGATGCCGCCGGTCGTCGCGGGAGAGGAGGACGTCGGCGAGCGCGATCGCGTCCGCCGAGCCTTCGCGTTCCTTGAGGATGAGATCGAGGACCCGCTCGGCCGTGCGCCGGGTCACGTCGTCGCTCGAGGGAGGACGGAGTTCCTTGACCTCGATGTGATACCGCTTGACCAGGCGGTTGTAGTTCATGATGTCGTGAGCGGAGAGCAGGCTGATCGCGCGTCCCGACTTCCCGATGCGGCCGGTGCGGCCGGCACGGTGGATGTACTGTTCCGGCGAGTCCGGAGTGGAGAAGATGAAGACGTGGGAGACGTCGTCCACGTCGATGCCGCGTGAGGCCACGTCGGTGGTGGCGAGGACCTTGATCTTGCCGTCGCGATACGCCTTCAGCACGCGCTCGCGCTTGCTCTGGGTCAGGTCAGAGGACAGCATCTCCGAGGGCAGGCCGCGGTTCTGGAGGAATTCGTGAACCTGTCGGGTCTCCTCGC
>CAZYEA010000332.1:0-4902 GCA_964646485.1 uncultured Acidobacteriota bacterium | reverse complement strand
CCGGCGGTAAGCCGAAGGTCAGGGCGGCAGTGTCGAAGGACGGCGGCGATAATTTCAGCGCGCCCATCGAAGTAGACAGCGTGCTTCCCCTCGGCCGCGTGGACGTCGCGATCCTGCCCTCGGGCGATTCGCTGCTGAGCTGGCTGGGTCGAGTGGATGGGGGCTCGGCCATCAAGGCGGCGGTTCTCGACCCAGGCGGCGCGCTCAAGCCCGCGTTCTCAATTGCGGCTACCTCCACGGCCCGGGCCTCGGGATTTCCCCGGCTCGAGGTGTCGGGCGACGAGGTCGTGTTCGCGTGGACGGAGGTGCTGGCCGCCGCCGACGGATCGGCCGCCTCGCCGGCGTCGCGCGTTCGAACCTCGGTCATGAGCCTCAAGTGAAGATCGAAGGCGCGCCGCCTCGCGCGCGCCAGTTCAAACCCCCGATCCGTTTCAAGCGCGCCGGACAGAAAGGAGCTTCTCGTCGACCACCGAAGTCGCACCGCAAGGTGCTGGTGGTGACGCCGGATGGCGAAGAGCACGAGTACCGGCTGCCGCACGGCGCGCACGTCAACGTCCGCGAGGCCGTGGTCGCAGGCGACCCGCTGATGGATGGTCCCATCCATCAGCATTCCGCACCGAATGGTGACGTCGAACGAACGGTCGCCCGACGCTATCGCCGCGCCTCGATCACGTAACCCCACAAGGCGAGATACCGCCCGGCCAGGAGTGGGAAGCCCTTGAGGCTGCCGCGAGCCTTGCGTTCTCTCGCGTGAAGGCGTAGAGGAGCTACATCTCCGCGTTCCGAAGGCGCAAGGCGTTGCCAATCACCGAGACGGAACTGAGGCTCATGGCCGCGGCTGCGATCATTGGAGACAGAAGCAGTCCGAGGAACGGGTAGAGAACTCCCGCGGCGATCGGCACTCCCAGCGTGTTGTAGATGAAAGCGAAGAAGAGATTCTGCCGGATGTTTCTCATCGTGGCCCGCGAGAGGTTGCGCGCGCGGGCGATGCCCAGAAGGTCACCCTTGACGAGCGTGATCCCCGCGGTCTGGATCGCGACGTCGGCGCCGGTTCCCATCGCGATGCCCACCTGAGCCAGAGCCAGGGCGGGAGCATCGTTGATTCCGTCACCCGCCATCGCCACGGCTTTGCCGCTCGCCTGGAGCTTCCTGATCGCATCCACCTTGTGCGCAGGAAGAACCTCCGCGATCACATCCTCGTCGGCGAAGCCCAACTTCCTGGCCACGGCTGATGCGGTCGCACGGTTGTCTCCGGTGAGCATCACCACACGGACGCCGGAAGCCCTGAGCTGAGTGAGCGCCTGTTGCGATGAGGCCTTGATCGGATCCGCGACACTGAGCAAGCCGGCGAGTTTGGAATCCACGACCAGAAACATGACTGTCTGAGCTTCTCTTCGCAGGGATTCGGCCTTGGCGGCCAGACCCGTCGCATCGACTCCAAGATCGCTCAAGAGGGCCGCGTTTCCGAGCGCGATCTGTCGGCCGTTGATCGCGCCCGCGACGCCTTTTCCGGTGATCGATTGAAAGGCCTCGGTATTCGGGAGCTTCAAGCCCTTTGCCTCAGCCCCCGAAACAATCGCCGCGGCCAGCGGATGCTCGCTGCCACGCTCCAGACTTCCGGCGAGAATCAGCACCTCGTCCTCGCTGAAGCCGGGCGACGCGGTTACCGAAGCCAGCTTTGGCTTCCCTTCGGTCAAGGTGCCGGTCTTGTCGACGACGAGCGTCTCGACCTTCTCCATCGCCTCAAGCGCGGCCGCGTCCTTGATGAGGACGCCGGTTGAGGCGCCGCGCCCGACCCCGACCATGATCGACATCGGCGTTGCGAGGCCGAGAGCGCAGGGGCACGCGATGATCAGGACCGCGACCGCATTCACCAGAGCATGCGCGAGGCGAGGTTCAGGCCCGAAGAGCGCCCACGCCGCAAAGGTCAACGCGGAGATGGCGATCACCGCGGGCACGAACCAGCCCGCTACCTTGTCGGCCAGGCCCTGGATCGGTGCGCGGCTTCGCTGCGCGTCGCTCACCATCTTTACGATCTGCGCAAGGAGCGTGTCGCCTCCGACACGCGTTGCTTGAATGACGAGCCCGCCGGTTCCGTTGATGGTCGCACCGGTCACGGAATCCCCGGTTCGCTTCTCCACGGGCATCGACTCTCCGCTGATCATGGATTCATCCACCGAGCTCGTGCCTTCGAGGACTGTGCCGTCCGTCGGGACCTTTTCGCCGGGGCGGACGCGCAACTTGTCGCCGACCATTACCTGTTCAAGCGGGACATCCGTCTCGCCTCCGTCCAAAGCGATGCGACGGGCGGTCTTGGGCGCCAGCCCAAGCAGGGCGCGGATTGCGCTTCCGGTACGGCTCCGCGCGCGCAGTTCGAGTACCTGACCGAGGAGAACGAGAACGGTGATGACGCTTGCGGCCTCGAAGTAGCGATCGACCTGACCAGGGTGGCCGCGGAAAGAGTCAGGAAAGAGGCTCGGGAAGAGAGTCGCGACCACGCTGAACGAGTAGGCGGCGCCCGTCCCGATGCCGATGAGGGTGAACATGTTCAGGCTGCGGTTCACGAACGAAGTCCACATGCGTTCGAAGAACGGCCAACCCGCCCACAACACCACGGGCGTCGAGAGCACCAGCTCGAGCCAGGCCTGAGTCCGCGGTGCGAGGATCCGCGGAAGAGGATTGCCGGGGATCAGGTCGCTCATGGCCATGAGAAACACCGGGATGGTCAGGACCACACCGACGCTGAAACGCCGCGTCATGTCGGTCAACTCGGGATTCTCTGGCTCGTCCATCGACACCACCCTCGGTTCAAGGGCCATTCCGCAGATCGGGCAGTTGCCGGGTTCAGGCCGAACGATCTCGGGGTGCATCGGGCAGACGTACTCCGTCTTGCTCGTCGGAGGCGCGATGGCTGCCCGCTCGAGCGCCATGCCGCACTTTGGGCAAGCGCCCGGCCGGTCGGAGCGGACTTCGGGATCCATCGGACAGCGGTAAGCGCCGGATGAGGGGGCGGGAGAAGCTGGAGGACGGGGCGCCGGCTTCGTTGTGGTCGATTCAGCGGGAGGCAAGTAACGATCAGGATCGGCCACGAACTTTGCGAGGCAACTCTTGCTGCAGAAGTACACAGCCTCCCCTTGATGTTCGACCGATCCCGCGGCCTTTGCGGGGTTTATCTTCATCCCACACACGGGGTCGGTGACCTCGGGGGCTGCGCCCTCGGCGGGAGTTGTGGTCCGTGAGTGCGTGTGTTGATTCATGGATGTCTCGCTTTCACTCCCGCAGACGTATGACCCGCGAATTCATTACAGTGCCTACCGATTTTGTCACTCTGGCGGCCTTGCCACCCATGGGCCATTTGCAGGGCATCAATGGGGCGCCGGGATCGGTCTGGTCCTAGAGTCTTTCCTTCGCCGGCACGCGCAACTCAGGCATCCGTGTTCCGTGCACGCGCCGCATACCTCGCGGAGGAGCTTTCGGAGCGCCGCCCGGGCGCGGTGGAGGCGAACCGTCGCATTGTTGGCGGTGAGCCCCATCTGGAGCGCCAGTTCCTTGAGCGGTGTCTCCTCGAGATCCACCCGACGCAGGATCGCGCCATACTCCGGTTTGAGCGCGTCCAGCACGTCGCGGACGCACGCGCAGACCGCGTGTTCCAGATCCCTATCGAGAGCTTCCTGCGAGCCTGCGTTCTGTTCCAGAGTCTCGAGGCTCCGCGCCTCGGTTCCCCGACGCCGATAGTGGTCCACCACCGCGTTGCGGAGGATCCGGTAGAACCAGGCCTCCGCCCGTTCGTGGTCGAGAGGCGCGGCGTTCTTCGCCAGGATCTTGAGAAATGAGGCCTGGAGAATCTCCTCCGCGGCGTCGCGACTGCCGACGCGCCTCCTCAGGAACGAAAGGAAACGATCCCTGCTCCGGTTCAGAACCTCGGCGACATCACTCATGGACGACTGCCTGAGTTGCCACTGCCGAAGTGACCCCCGTGTGCCACTTCCAGGGCAGGTAGATCGCGACCCAAGGATGCACGTAATCCACCGGACCTGCGAACCGAGAAGGCCCCCGGTCTCGCCTCATTCCACGGTATGGGCAGGGGGCGAGGAAGCGTGACCCGTTTTCTACAGAGTACACACGGCGACGGTGTGCGAACTGCTTCGCATAGAACGACCGGGAAGCCCGCGAGGAGGGGCCTCCCGGCTCTCCGCCTACTTGGTCGCCTGGGGCTTCTTCGCGCAGCCGCAGTCCTTGCCACAATTGCACTTCCCGCCCTTGTCACAACCACAGGTCGTTTCCCCGCACGCTTTGCATTTCATAGATAGATCTCCAATACGACCGGGCAATCCGGCGAGTCGATCCGCTGCAAGAAGAGCGCCATGTGAACGCGCGTCGAGGCTTCCCGGGGGAAGGGCGGTCTCGAACGCGCCTTCGTTCTGCCTCAATCCCGGAAAGCGGAGATTGGACAGGCCTTTGTTTCTTGGGTGTTCTAACGTACAGACGCCCCATTCTCTTCCGCCTCCACTTCATGACCTCCCTGGCGAAATCAAAACTGCATTCGCATCTTGTCCAGCAGAATCAGGATCTCGATCGTCCGCTCTTCCCGCGAGACCTCGAGGCGAAGCAGATCCCCCGGGCGGCCGTCCATGAGGGCGCGAGCGATGGTCGACGCGCCCGTTACCGGCTGCCCGTTGATGGCGGTCACGATATCGCCCCCGAGCGTGTACGTCTTGTCACCGGACACAACGATTCGTGCTCCGGCACGCAGCCCCGCAACCGCTGCCGGGCTGCGCGGAAGGACCTCCTCCACGAGAAGTCCCTGCGTGACCGGCAGACCGAAGAGCCTCGCGATGGCCGGCGTGATCTCGGCGCCGTTGAAGCCAAGCTGAGGACGGTAAGCGTGACCCATCTCGATGA
>CAZYEA010000331.1:0-4904 GCA_964646485.1 uncultured Acidobacteriota bacterium | reverse complement strand
CGATTCCCGGATGTCTTCCGGGTGGGGGTCTCGGTGGCGCCCGTGCCGGATCAGAAGCTCTACGACACCATCTATCAGGAGCGCTACATGGGTCTGCCTCAGGACAACGTGGAGGGATACCGGATCGGCTCGCCCATCAACTTCGCCGAGGGACTCAAGGGCAATCTGCTCATCGTCCACGGCTCGGGCGACGACAACGTCCACTATCAGGGCACCGAGCGCCTGATCAACCGGCTCATCGAACTGGGCAAGCCTTTCGACACCATGGTCTACCCGAACCGCACGCACTCGATCTCGGAAGGCCCGGGCACGACCCCTCACATCTACAAGCTCATCGCGCGCTACTTCCTCGACCACCTCCCTCCCGGGCCGCGCTAGACGGCGCGCGGCCGCGGGCGGCCCGAGTCCGACGAACCGGCGAGATCACTGTCCGCGCAAACTCTCGCCGTTCGCCGCGATCCAGCTCTCGAAGCTTTGCGGGCGAACGCCGGTGAGCTTCTCGAAGTCGCGGGTGACGCCGCCGAGGTGCCCCTTGCGGGTCGCCTCGTCGAACGAGGCGAAGACGCGCGCCGCCGGTTCCGGGAACCCCGCTCCCACGAGGCCCTTGACCAGATCCTCGGCGGACACCTGGACGACCTCGATGGGCGCGGCCAGCCGGTCGCTCACCTGTTTCGCGATCTCGGCGATCGTGTAGGCGCGCTCGCCGGTCAAAGTGAGGGTCGAGCGGCCGTTCGTCTCCGCGGCGAGCGCATGCGCCGCGGCGAGGGCGAGGTCGTTCCTGGCGATGTGGGACAGGGCTCCGTTTCCCGCCGCGGTGTACCAGCGCCCGCTCTGTATCGCCGAGGGCGCGCCGTAGCGGACGTTCTCGAAGTACCACCCGTTGCGCAGCACGGTGAAGCCCTGGATGCGGCTCGCCGCGAGCGCCGCCTCCGTGCCCGCGTGGTCCGGGGCGAACGACACCGCGGAGACGTCGGCCTCGGGCAACGATGTGTACACCACGTGCCGGACGCCCGCGCGCTCGGCCGCCGCCACCGCGGCCCGATGCTGGGCCAGGCGCTTCCCGCCTTCGAGGGAGTCGGTGCTGATCAGGAGCAGGCGCGCGACGCCCGCGAAGGCGCGATCGAGAGAGCCCGCGTCGTCGAAGTCGGCGGGACGCACGGTGACGCCGCGCGCGGCGACGTCTCGGAGGCTCTCGACCTTTCGGCTTGCCGCCACGATGCGGGCGGGGTCCACCTTGAGGGTGTCGAGCAGATGGGCGAGGACGGCCCGGCCGAGCTGGCCGGAGGCGCCGGTGACGAGAAGAGTTTGGGACATGGGAGGCTCCTTGATACTATTTCGATTGTTGAATCTGATATGTGTCTCAGTTCCGAAATGATACCGACATCGCTCCCCGCCCGGAAGAGGGGCGCTCAAAGTTCCCTGGTAACCGCGGAGTAACCATGACCCTGCACAAATCGAAATCCCCCGGCGCCGCACGCTGCCCGGTGAGAGACGTCCTGGATCGCATCGGCGATCGGTGGAGCCTGCTCGTCATGCTCGCGCTCGAAGACGGCAAGCCCGTCCGCTTCTCGACCCTGCGCCGGGGCATCGAGGACATTTCCCCCCGCATGCTGGCGCACACCCTGCGCCGTCTCGAAGAGGATGGGCTCGTGTCGCGGACCGTGTATCCGACCATCCCCCCGCGCGTCGATTACGAACTCACCGGCCTGGGCCAGTCGTTTCTGAAACCCATGCGGAATCTGATTTCGTGGGCCGACCAGAATCATTCCCGGATCCGGAAGGCCCGCGATCTGTATGTGCCGCCGGCCGCTCTCGCTGCCCTTTAAAGGGGGGCGCAAATAGTCAGGCGCTCGGGATCGGGCCGGTGCGGGCGGCGGGTACACTTCGCTCCTACTTTCGACAGGAGACGCGAATGTCCTACCGCCGCCCCGCCGTGATCAGCTGCGCGCTGTTCCTCGCGACCACACCCGCCTTCGCCCAGCGGCCCAAGGCTTCGCCGAGCCCCGCGCCCGCCAGGGCCGAAGCGCCGGCGCCTCCGTCTTTCGACGGACTGAAGTTCCGGGAAATCGGTCCAGCGACGCCGTCCGGGCGCATCGACGATTTCGCGGTGATCGATTCGGACCCTTCGACCTTCTACGTGGCCTCGGCCACCGGCTCGGTGTGGAAGACCACGAACCGGGGGACCACGTTCACCGCGGTCTTCGACAAGGAGGCCACGTCGTCGGTGGGGGACATCGCCACCGCACCCAATGACCCGAACCTTTTGTGGGTCGGCACCGGAGAGAACAACAACCGCCAGAGCTCGTCCTGGGGCGAGGGGGTCTTCAAGTCCACCGACGGCGGAAAGACCTTCACGAACATGGGGCTCAAGGCCTCGCGGCACATTGCGCGGATCCTGGTCGACCCCGTCGATCACGACGTGGTCTACGTGGCCGCACTCGGAAGCCTGTGGGGCCCGGGCGGGGAGCGGGGCGTTTTCAAGACCTCGGACGGCGGTCTCACCTGGACGAATGTGCTCAAGACCGACGCCAACACCGGAGCCACGGAGCTGGTCATGGATCCGCGGAACAACAAGGTCATCTACGCCGCGACCTATCAGCGGCAGCGTCAACCCTGGGGCATGAATGGCGGCGGGGAGGGCAGCGCGATCCACAAGACCACGGACGCGGGCCGCACCTGGACGAAACTCACCAAGGGCATTCCGGAGGGTGCCAAGGGCCGCATCGGTCTCGATATCTGGCGCAAGGACCCAAACGTGGTCTACGCGCGCATCGAGCACGAGAAGGAGTCGGGCGTCTACCGGTCCGATGACGCCGGGGCCTCGTGGCGCAAGCTGTCGTCCACCAATCCGCGGCCCATGTATTTCAGCCAGATCCGGATCGATCCTCAGGACGACTCCCGTGTCTACGTGCTGGGCGTGAGCCTCAGCGTCTCGGACGACGGCGGCAAGACCTTCCGCGACGACGGCGCCTCGAAGATCCACGTCGACTTCCACGCGATGTGGGTCGATCCCAATAACCCCGACCACGTGATGATCGGCGGTGACGGCGGCGTCGGCATCTCCTACGATCGCAGCCGCACTTATCAGTGGCTCGCGAATCTCAACCTGGGCCAGTTCTACCACGTGCACTACGACCTGAAGTCTCCCTACACCGTGTGCGGGGGCCTGCAGGACAACAACACCTGGTGCGGGCCCTCGGCGATCCGGAACAAGGACGGCATCGGCAACGACGAGTGGTTCATCGTGCAGGGCGGCGACGGCTTCCAGGCGAGCCTCGACCCGAGCGACGCGCGGATCATCTACGCCGAGTCGCAGGACGGGAACATGAGCCGCATCGACCGCCTCACCAACGAGCGGCAGTCGATCCGCCCCGAGCCGAAGGAAGGCGAGAAGCCCTATCGCTGGAACTGGGACACCCCCCTCGTGCTCTCACCTCACGATCCGAAGACGGTGTACGCCGCCGCCAACATGGTGTTCCGGTCCGGCGATCGCGGCCTCTCCTGGACGGCGGTGAGCCCTGATCTGACGAATGCGGTAGAGCGCGGCGAGCGCGAGATCATGGGAGTCAAGGGGAAGGACACGAAGATCGCGAAGCACGACGGAGTCACGGTGTGGGGGACCCTGGTGAGCTTCGCCGAGTCGACGAAGCGCGCGGGCCTCCTCTACACCGGCTCCGACGACGGTGTGGTCGCGGTCTCGAAGGACGCGGGGGCGACGTGGACGCGGGTCACGGACAAGATTCCCGGCGTCCCGAAGGAAACCTACGTCTCCGAGGTCGTCCCGTCGAGGTTCGAGGAGGGCCGGGTCTATGTGACCTTCGACGGCCACCGCGGCAACGACTTCAACGCCTACGCCTTCGTGAGCCCGGACTTCGGCGCCACCTGGAAGTCCATCGTCTCCAGTCTGCCCAAGGGCGAAGTGGTGCGGACCCTGACCGAGGATCTCAAGAACCCTGACGTGCTGTACCTTGGCACCGAGACCGGCCTCTTCGTGAGCACGGACAGCGGCGGGTCGTGGATCCGTGTGCGCGCGAACCTGCCCACCGTTCCCATCTACGAGATCACTCTGCATCCGCGCGACAACGCCATGATCCTCGCCACCCACGGCCGCAGTCTGTGGATCCTCGACGACCTCACACCGTTCCAGGCCCACGCGAAGGCCGCGGCGGTCGATGCCATGGTCTTCGAACCGGAGGTGGGGGTCACCCGCAACTCCTCCTCGGAGCGCATGCGCGAGTTCGAGGGAGACCTCAAGTTCCTCGGCCAGAACCCCCCGGCGGGCACGCCGATCACGTATCGGCTCAAGTCAGAGACCAAGGACGTGAAGCTCTCCATCACCGACGCGGCGGGCAAGATCGTTCGCGAACTCACGGGCGATGCCATGAAGGACGCGGGGAAGGCGGGGATCAACACCGTGGTGTGGGATCTGCGGGTGGCGCCCCTGCCCGCGGTTCGCGGACCCCAGGGCGGGGGAGGCGGCGGCGGTTTTGGCGGCGGCGGTAACAACGGGCCGATGGTCCTCCCCGGCACGTACGCGGTGACGCTGTCCGCGGCCGGGAAGGAACTCGCGAAGTCGAGCGTCACCGTGACCTCCGATCCCGAGGTGGCCATTTCGGATGATGACCTGCGGGCGCGCTTCGACACCCTCACCCGACTGCACGATCTCGGCCGCAAGGCGAACGAGGCCTACAACGCGCTCTACTCCGTGAACGAGCAGTTGAACACGGTGAAGGACAAGGTCAAGGCGCCGTCCGTGGCTGCCGACTTGAAGGCGGCGGTGGACGAATTCGAGAAGGAGATGGCGGCGGTCCGTCCGCGACTGGGGCTCCCCGCTCCCGGCACAGTGCCCGGCGGCGGAGGAGGCTTCGATCCCGAGGCCGCGCGCCGCAACGTCCGCCAGCAAC
>CAZYEA010000330.1:0-4912 GCA_964646485.1 uncultured Acidobacteriota bacterium | reverse complement strand
AGGGCGAGGAAGCGCGCGTACTCACGCACGAAACCGCGCACGAAGAGGCCCTGCGGCAGCTTGTCGAAGCGATCGTCCTCGATCGCCTGAAGCATGCTGACCCCGATCTTCGTGGACGCAGCAATCTCCTGGAGCGTGACACCGCGGAGTTCGCGTTCGCGTCGAAGAGATGCGCCGAAGGACGTCATGTTCGAGGATTCTTGCTCTCTTATTAAGTGGCCCCTGCCAATTCTTGGGATTCTAGGCCCGGAAGACGGGCGATGGGAAGATACTTTCTCAAGACCTTCTGGAAAATATCTCAATGCCCCAAACTCCTCCCGCGCCGGTTTCGGACTGGCTGATTTACGGCTCGAACGGATATACGGGCGCGCTGATCGCGGAAGAGGCGATCAGACACGGTCTGCGCCCCCGCCTGGGCGGGAGAAACCGCCAGGCAATCCTCGACCAGGCGAGCCGTCTTGGCCTCGAGGCGAGCCCCGCCCCTCTCGACGATGCGGCTGCCCTCCGCGCCTCCGTTCGCGGATGCCGCCTGGTGCTTCACTGCGCGGGCCCTTTCTCCGAGACCTCGCGGGCCATGCTCGACGCCTGCCTGGCCGAGGGGGCTCACTATCTCGATATCACCGGGGAGATCGACGTGTTCGCGGCCTGTCATGCGCGCTCGAACGAGGCGGCGGGACGCGGGATCTGTGTGGTTCCGGGCGTCGGCTTCGACGTGGTTCCGACCGACGGGGTCGCGGCCATGCTCAAGGAGGCGCAGCCCGACGCCTCGTCCCTGGTCCTTGCCTTCGAGGCGGGGGGTGGGCTGAGCGTCGGCACCGCGAAGACGAGCCTTGCCGGCCTCGGCAAAGGCGGAAGGGTCCGAAAGGGAGGCGCTCTTGTCGAGGTTCCGGCCGCCTTCAAGTCCAGAACGTTCGTCCGGGCGGGAAAACCCCGGACCGCGATGACCATCCCCTGGGGCGATGTGTTCACCGCCTACATTTCGACAGGAATACCCGACATCGAGGTGTACCTCTCCGCGTCGCCGAGGACCATCGCCTCTGCCCGCCGGCTCAACTGGATCCGGCCCCTGCTCCGGATCGGCCTCGTGACCCGCTTCATGCAAAGACGGGTGGCCTCGTCCCTGAAGCCGCCTTCAACGGAGACGCGGGCGAGGACGAACTGCTACATCTGGGGAGAAGCCGCGAACGCCGCCGGTCACACCGCGCGCATCGAGATCGAGACACCGAACGGCTACGACCTCACCGTCACCGCGGCCCTGGGCGTGGTGGAGCGCCTCCTCGATCCGACGGCGCCTTCGCCCCGACCCGGCTATTCCACTCCGTCGCAGCTGATGGGATCCAGGTACGTGCTCGGCCTGCCTGGCGTGGTCGCGAAGGCCGGCCTTTGACTTCCAACTCCCCCGGCTCTCCCGAAAGCGGCGGGCGATACCTCGAGGCCCTGCTCGATCGCCACCTCCGCGATTTGAAGTTCAGCGAAGTGACCCGCGCCTTGCGCGCCCTGTCCGCCGGTTACGTGGAGAAGCGCGAGGAGGGCGGGCTCAGCCGCGCCCTCGACGGGCGCGGCAAACGCGCGGCTTTCGCGCTCTACTATGGAGCCACCCATTTCCTCGCCACGAAGGCCCTCGTCCAGGAACTGGGTCTCGGCTTTCCGCCGGGGGGCCGGGCGACCGTACTGGACCTCGGCTGCGGCACCGGGGTTTGCGGGGCGGCCTGGGCGCTTCAAAGTGCCTGTCCGGTTCACCTCATCGGCGCCGACCGGTCGTCGTTCGCGCTCCACGAGGCGCGATGGACCTATCAGATGCTGCGCCTCAAGGCGGAGACCAGCCGGTCCATCACCGAGACGCTCGAGTCCGCGCGCCGGCCGGATGGAGTGGTCCTCGGCTGGACGCTCAACGAGCTCGATGATGCAAGGCGCGACCTCATCGCACAGCGCCTCGCCCCCTGGGTCGCCAAAGGGACGCGCCTGCTCGTGATCGAGCCGGTGTCGAAGCGCGTCACCCCCTGGTGGGACGAGTGGGTGAAGCGCTTCCCGGCCGGGCAGGTGAGGGCCTTCGAGAAGAGGCTGCAGCTGCCGCTGCCCCCGAAAATCGCGCTGCTCGCGAAGTCCGCGGGCCTCGGCACGGACGCGATGGTGGTTCGCCTTCTCGTCTCATCGTGCTAACCTCTCGCTCCTTCTCGTCCAGCATGCCGGAGTGGCGGAATTGGCAGACGCGCACGGTTCAGGGCCGTGTTCGCTCCGGCGAGTGTGGGTTCGACCCCCACCTCCGGCATTTTGGGCCTGCGGAGGCCTGCCGCTTCTCTTCGAAGCCACGCTTTCTGGAGCCCCCCTCCCACCAGGCGAACCTCCGTTTTCGTTCCATCCGCTGACCGGCGCGATCCTTCGGGGTCGCACTCCGCGGATCATCTGAAACAAAGAGACTCCATGAAAAAAACCATTCGTTCCACGAGCGACGCCTTCCTCGGTCGCGTGGTCGGCCATCCCGCGGGCTTCGCTTTCGTGAATCCCATCGCCAAGGGCCCCGACGCTCCTCCAAATCCCACCCTGAAGGTCGACCTCGAACTGCTGCGCGGCGCCTCCCATGGCGACACCGTGATGGCGCGGGTGGTGGGACGGTCCGAAAAGGGTTTCTCGGGAGAGGTCGTCAAGGTGGTCGAGCACGCGGTGAAACGCGTGGTCGGCCGGTATGAAGGGTCTCGCGGCCAGGCCCACGTCGTCCCCTTCGACCGTCGCCTGTTCCAGAACGTGCAGGTTCACTCAGCGAGTCCCTCGCTCGGCCTCAGCTCCGGCGACATGGTCGTCCTGAAGATCACACGCACCGCCACCGCCACCCGCCTAGCCGCGGGCGACATCGTCGAGCGTCTCGGGAAGATGGAAGATCCCGGGGTCGACCTCAAGGTCATCCTCGCCCAGTACGAACTCACCGCCGAGTTCCCCGCGAACGTGGTGGCGGAAACCGAAGCTGCGGCTTCCACGGTCTCCGAAGATGAGATCAAGCGCCGCATGGACTTCCGTCCGTGGACCACGATCACCATCGACCCGGAGAGTGCCAAAGACCACGATGACGCCATCAGCATCGATCGTCAGCCGAACGGGAACTTCCTCCTCGCCGTGCACATCGCCGATGTTGCGTACTACGTGCGCGAGGGCTCGGCCCTCGACGCGTGCGCCTATGAGCGCGGCAACTCCGTGTACTTCCCGGGCTTCGTCGTGCCCATGCTGCCCCACGCCCTTTCGAGCCGGATCTGCAGCCTGGTTGAGGGCGAGAACCGCCTGACCCAGACCGCCGTCCTCGAGATCGACGGCCGCGGCCAGATCGTGAAAGCGGACTTTTTCGACGGCGTCATCCGTTCAGCCGGGAAGCTCGCCTACAAGGACGCCCAGGCGATCCTCGATGGCGACGCGGCCACCCGGGAGAAGTTCGCTCATGTCGTGAAGACGGTCGAAACCTCGCGCGACCTCGCCCTCGTCCTGAACCAGGCGCGCAAGGACCGCGGGTCTCTGGACTTCGACCTGCCCGAACCCGAACTCCAGCTCGACCCGCTCGGGGTGATCGAGAACATCACCTCGAACCCGCGGCTCTTCGCCATGCGCATGATCGAGGAGTTCATGCTGATCGCGAACGAGGCGGTGGCGAAGGCCCTCTCGACCCGGGGCGTCGCCACTCTCTACCGCATCCACGAGTCGCCGGATCCGGACCGGCTCGAGGAGTATCTCGAGCTCGTGCGCACCTTCGGGTACCAGGTCAGCGCCGACCTCGAGCATCCGCAGGGGCGCGACTTCCAGCGCATCCTTCGTCAGGTCGAGGGCCGGCCGGAAGAGCGGCTGCTCACCTATCTCATGCTGCGCACCCAGCGCCTGGCCCGCTACGCCCCCGAGAACCTCGGCCACTTCGGTCTTGCGAGCGAGAACTACCTCCACTTCACGAGTCCGATCCGCCGCTATCCGGACCTCGTGGCTCACCGCGCCCTGCGCGCCCTGCGCCACGGCAAGGACCCGGCGCAGGTGAGCTGGCCGCTCGAAGAAATGGCGGCGCACCTCGGCGAGACCGAGCGCAAGGCGTCCGACGCCGAACGCGACCTGACCGAGTGGAAGAAGGCGCGTTTCATGGCCTCGCGCGTGGGTGAGACCTTTCCGGGCGTCATCTCGAGCGTCACCCCCTTCGGCCTGTTCGTGCAGCTCGCCGACATCTTCGTCGAAGGCCTCGTTCACATCACCACCATGGCCGACGACTACTACATGTTCAGGGACACCGACCATGCGCTGCGGGGCGAGCGGACCAAGCGGGTGTACAAGCTCGGCGATCGGGTCGAGGTCCAGCTCATCAAGGTGGACATGGACCGGCGTCAGATCAATCTCGCCCTCACCGACGTGCTGAAGCGGATGGGGAAGCCTGAGGTGGCGCAGAAAGTGAAGGCCGCTCGTCGCACGCCGAGGGCCGAGGCCCCCGCAGAGGCCCAGACGCCGGTTCGCAAACAAACCCGCACGCGATCGAAGCGATCGCGGTGAGGGCGCGCGGCTAACGCGGTTCGAGTTCCTCGAGGCGTTGCGGAATGTCCGCGCGCTCGGCGCGGCCTTCGAACCGGAGGCCAGTGGTGAGGCGCGCTTCCGCCTCGGCCGCGGCGGGACGGTCGAGGCGGACATCCTCGACTCTGAGGTCGAACGCCAACACGCCTTCGATGATTTCCCCGGCTCCGGCCATCGCGTGCGTCTTCACCACACAGGCGAGGTCGGCGTCGTAGATCCCGAGCGTGGCAGAGGTGCGCAGACGCAGATTCTCCGCGGTCTGGCTCTTTGCACCCACGGCAACTCGAAGTTGTGTGGCCGAGATCACGCGGATTTCATCGCGCGCGAGCATCATCAGGTGCGGGCGGGCCAAACCGTCGAGGCTGGCGAGAAGAATGGCGTTCGACCC
>CAZYEA010000329.1:0-4915 GCA_964646485.1 uncultured Acidobacteriota bacterium | reverse complement strand
TGAACTCGGTGTGAATGACCCAGGACAAGGCGACGTCCTGGATCCAGGTGCCGATGCTGGAAAGGAAGGCCCCCGTCCAGATCAGCCGGAAATTGCGGACCTCGAACGCCGCGAGGAACGCGGGAAGGCGGCGCGGACGCGCCCCTTCGTCCAGGGCCTCTTGAGGGTTCGAAGTCAGGGGGTGCGCGGCCCTTGGAACCGGCTATTTCTTAGCTTTTTTCGCGGAAGCGGCAATGGCCGCCATCTTGCGGGCCTTCAACACTTCTTCGCGACGCTTCCGCCGCCGCCTGATTTCCTGCTGCCGTTCAATCATCGAGTCTGCCTGTCTCCAAAAAAAGGGTTCTACGAGAGCGCGAAACCGGGATTCTAACCGGGGGCGGGCCGCAGGCCGAAGGCTCAGGCTTCGTAGACGCAGAGCGCCCGCGAGAACGCGATCTGGTCGCCGCTCTTGAGCGCCTTCTCGGTGACCCTCTCGCCGTTCACCTTCGTGAAATTCGTGGAGGCGAGGTCCACCACCAGATGGACGCCGTCGCGGCACTCGATGCGCGCATGTTCCCGCGAAAGCAGGGGGGCGTTGATGAACACCCCGCACTTCGGGTCGCGGCCCACGGTCACCGCTTCGGTTCCGAGTTCGAAGGTGACGTCGTCGTCCCTCGAGTCGGTCTTCCTCCAGATGAGGCGGGGCACTAGCGCGCCCCCGAGAGCGCGGCGATGCGGCGCCGGGCGATGTCCTGGACCTTCGGGCCGTCCGGGGAGAGCAGGGTTGCTCCCGCGTCCTGCGAGGCCTGGGTGTACTCGTCGAGCGCTTCCTTCGAATAGCCCAGATGTTCGAGGGCGACGCCGGCGTAGAAGGCCGCGGTGCCGCGCGAGAGGCCGGGCGAGGAGGGGAGTTCGTTCTTGGCCTTGATGAAGGCGTCGTGCGCGCCCGAATAGTCGTGGAGGCCCAGGGCGATGAGTCCCAGATTCAACCGGGCGAAGGCCGCGTTCTCCGAGCCCGGATACCCCTCGATGGTCTGGCGCAGGTCCATGCTGATCTTGTTGGCCAGCACTCCTCCGCCCTGGAAGGGGATCTCACGCGGAGCGTTCTCGAGGGTCAGGTCCACCGTCTTCGGCCCTCCCGCCGCAGTCACGGTGATGGAGAGAGGCTTGCCGGGCGCGGAGGCCGCGATGGCGGCGAGGAGCTCCTCGGTGCGGCTGATCTTCTTTCCGCCCGCCGCGGTGATCACGTGACCCCGGGCGAAGGCGGCCTTTTCGGCCGGAGATCCCGGCACCACGCGCAGCACCACCGGGCCCTCGTGGAGCAGGGTGTCGACGGTGACGAGCCCCGACCAGGGCGCGCGCAGGGACACCTTCTTCTCGAAGGCGGCGAAGAAGCGGGCGTAGGAGGAATCGTCCTCGATCACGACGCTCGCGGAGTCGGGCACCACGCTGCCCGCCGCGAACACGTGCAGGGCGGCCGAACGCGAAAGCTGCTCCTCGGGAATCCGGCCGACCAGGAAGCCCTGGACTTCGAGGGCGGCGGCGAGCTTCTCGAACACCCGGCGCACCAGGGCGGGATCCGGCTTGCCCGGGGGAAGGAGGTCCACGAGCTTGAGCCGCTCAGAGGCGAGGGTGCGCTCGACGATCGCCGAGTCCGCCTTGAGGAAGTTCATGGCCTTGATGGTGGAAGAGGCCACGCGGCCGAGGCGGGACTCCATCGAGGCGAGGTTGCGCTCACCCGAGGGACCATCGGCGACGACCCCGAGGAAGGCGAGGGTGGGGCGGATCTGGGCCGCGAGCTCGACGGTGGAACGCGGCTTCAGGTCGATGTCCTGGACGAAGCGGCCGGCCGCGTGACGGACTTCCACCCGCCGAAGTCCGGCACACACCCCGCGCAGGGTCTTGGGCGCTACCCCCAGGGACTCGCCGTCGATGAAGATCTGACCGCCCGGAGGGTCGGAGGTGAGAGTGATGGTGCCGATCGACGGCTCGAGCTTGATGGGCGGGATGTCGTAGTCCTGGGGCTCGGGCACGTCGAGACCGAGCTTCAAGGTCTCATAGCAGGGGCGCCGGAACTCGATGATGTGCGAGCCCGAAGGCAGGTCGGGGATTTCGAGCCGGCTCGAGGACCTGGCGGGATCGAGGCCGCGCGCGGCGGCAATGGCGGCGAGGGCGGGGTCAAGGACGCCGGTGGTGGAGCCCTTGCGGATGCCGTCGATGAGGATCTCCACGTCGGTGGGCTCGGTGATCACGAAGCCGGTGGCGGAGGTGCGGACGAGGTCGAACTGCAGGCTCAGGGTTTCGCCCGCGGCCACGGTCACCGGGCGGGACTCCGGCCGGTAGCCGTTCTTGGTGATGTCGAGGGTGTAGTCGCCCGCCACCACCTCGAGGGGGAAGAAGTCGGTCACCGAGAGGACCTTGCCGTTCAAGGCCACCGAGGCGCCCTGCGGCGCCGACTGCACGGTGACGAAGCCGATGATCTGCGACTTCACGCTCTTGAAGAAATCGACGACCTTGGGCGAGATGGAGGCGGCGTCGAGATTGTGCTGCGGCCGCAGGGCGATGAGGGCCCGGAAGCTGTCGCCCGCCCGGTCGGTGTTGCCGAGGTTGAACTGCACGCGCGCGCGGTATTCGTAGGCCCGGACCAGCAGGGTGGCGCCCGCCTCGGAGAGAGACCCCTGGCGTCGCTCGGTCTCCAGCCGGGCGATGATCTCTTCGAAGCGCACGAGCGACTGGCCCTGCTGCGGTCCCTCGAACTCGGTGACCGCCTGGTCGAGGGTGGCGCGGAGGGCCGCTAAGTCGGCGTCGGTCTGGGCCGAGGCAAAGGCCGAAGGCAGCGCGCACAGCGCGAGAGCGAGGAGCGCGCGATGGACCCTCACTTGAACCTCACGAGGGTCTCCGTGCGGTCGTCATAGACGAGGGCGGCGCCGGTGAGGTCGATGGCGATGGCCCGGCTCTTCTTCACGTCCGCCACCCCGAAGGTGGTGAGGAGCGCGCCCTTGGGCGAGAAAACGAAGACGCCCTGGTCTTCATCGACCACGTACAGGTTCGAGAACATGTCCATGGCGGCGTCGACCGGCTTCTTCCATTCGAACCCCGCGCCGCGCGGGCCGAGCTTCGAGGTGAGCCTTCCGCTTTCGTCGAAGAACTCGATCGACTTGTCGTCCTTGCGGAGCATGGCCACCTCGCCGCGGGGGGTGGTGAGCATCTTGATCACCTCGCGCTCGGAGCGGTCGGGGAAGACGGACGCGAACGTGTTGCCCTTGAACCTCAACACTCTCTTCCGCTTGAGATCGGAAACCAGGGTGTCGCCGGAGACGAGCAGGGTGGCGGCGCCGATGCGGTCGATCGGCTCCATCTCTCCGGGCTTGTCCGAGGGTACCGCGAAGGAGAAGACCCCGCCCGAGCCGGTCTTGACCGCGAGCTTGGCCGCGAAGACCACGTCCCCCGCGGGCGACAGGCTCAGGGTCTGGGGGTCCTCGGAGGAGAGCGAGGTTCCGAGCTTGAAGTTCTGGTCGTAGGAGACCGCGGACTTCGTCTTGTTCGAGGCGATCCAGGTGATTCCGAGGGGCGTCACGCACAGCGAGCGCACATCCTTGAGCACGTCGCCCGCCACCAGGGAGAAGGCCGGATCCTTCACGAACACGGGGCGATCGCCGCCATAGAGCCGGAAGAGCGCGGTGGTTGCGTTCAAGGCGCGGGCCGCGGCGGGAGAGGCGGGATAGGCCGAGCGCACCCTCTGGAACTCCTCGATGCCGGCGGGAATGTCGCCCGCCATCACCAGGGACAGCGCGAGTTCGTACTGCGCTTCGGGAGCGATGTCGCTTGCGGGATGGTCGAGCACCGCGCGCCGCGCCGAGTCGATGGCCGAGTCGTACTTCGAGGCCCGGCGGAAGACCGCGGCGGAGGCCACGAGGGCGTGGGGAACGAAGGCGCTCTCGGGATAGAGGCGGATGACCCGCTGGAAGTTCGCGAGGGCATCGTCATAAGCGCCCTGGGAAGCCGCGGTCGCGAAGGCGATGCGCCCCATCTGCAGATAAGCGCCGGGGGCGGCGTCGCTTTGCGGATAGCGCTTGGCGATCTGGTCATAAACCTCGCGCGCCTTGGCGGGGTTCTTCTCGACCTCTTCGGCGTAGCGGCCGATGTCGAGCAGGGCATCGTCCGCATAGGGCGAGTTCGGAAAGCCGCTGACGATGGTCTGCAGGGCGTCGAGGCCCTGGCGCGCGCGGCCGTTGGCGAGGTCGGAGCGACCGTCTTCGAGCAGGCGCTTCGCCTGATCGTCGGGCCGCGGCTGAGCCTGGGCCGAGGTCGTGGCCAGGGCGGTTGCGGCTAAGGAGAGGAGGAGGCGCTTCGCCTTCATGGCTTTCGTCCCATCACAAACGACGTCCGGCCCGCCTGGATCTGGACCTTCTCCTCGGCCCTCTTCCCGTCGGGCCACTCGAAGCTCACCACGTGGCTGCCCGAAACGATCGTGCGGTCGTTGATGGGCGGGTAGTCGACGAAGACACCGTCCACGAAGATCTTGCAGTTGTCGGGCGTGGCGCGCACGCCCATCTTGCCCGTGGCCGGAGCCTTGAGGGTGGCCGAAGCGCCCGCCTCGAGCTGGATGTTCTCGCGCCTCTTCAGGAAGATCGAGGCGGACTCGAGGAGGACGTCATACGACCCCGCGGGAAGGGTGGCCGTGACTCCGGACTTGTCGGCGCCAAGGACGCGTCCGGGCACCGAGACTGTGAGTGGGTAGGAGCTTTCCACCACCAGGGTCGAGGGCGGCCCTTCGGGAGCGAGGGTTGCGTCAACCGTAGCGGGGATTGGAACGTCGACCTGCACCTCCTTGGGCTGATGACCAGGGAGAGAGAGGGTGATGGAATGGCCCGCGTTCGCGGCCACTTCCACGCGAAGCGGGGTCGTGCCCACGGGCCTGCGGTCGAGGCGGACG
>CAZYEA010000328.1:0-4929 GCA_964646485.1 uncultured Acidobacteriota bacterium | reverse complement strand
CGACAAGCTCGGGGCCATCGGTCGCGGCGAGGGAATCGCCGCCCAGGTCCTGGCCTTGTTGGCGCGCTCATGAGCCGGCTCGAAGCGCCGGCGCCACTGTAAGGAATCCAGGAATGCCCATAGTCTGTGGAATTCATCCCGTCCTCGAGGCCCTCGCCGCGGGCTCGCGCACCATCGAACGCGTGGTCGTCACCAAGGGAGTGCGCAACAAACGCATCCTTGAGGTCATCAAGCGGGCGAGCGAGCGGGGCGTGCCTCTCCGCTTCGAACCGCGCGAGGCTCTCGACCGCGCCGCCGACGGCGAGCGTCATCAGGGCGTCCTCGCCCTGGTGGCCGACAAAGGCCTGCTCAGCATCGAGGAGCTTCAAAAGACCGCGCGCACGCCTCCCCTCTTCATGCTGCTCGATGGCGTCGAGGACCCGCGCAATCTCGGGGCCATCATCCGGAGTGTGGATGCCGCGGGCGCCGACGGAGTGTTGCTGCCTGATCGGCATACCGCCTCGTTGTCGGACGCGGCCTCGCGCACCGCCGCGGGCGCCCTCGAAAGCGTGAAGATCGCGCGCATCGGCAATGTGGTTCAGGCCCTCGAGACCCTGAAGTCGAAGGGCTTCTGGATCGTGGGCTTCGACGGTTCGGGCAAGGAGCGGTGGGACGCGGTCGATTACAAGCGGCCGATCGTCCTCGTGCTCGGCGGCGAGGGCAAGGGCATTAGGCGGCTGGTCAAGGAGCACTGCGATCACATCGTGTCGCTTCCCGTCTTCGGTCAGGTGTCGTCGCTCAACGTGTCGGTGGCCGCGGGCATCGCGCTCTACGAGGCGGTGCGGCAGCGCGGCAGCGTTCCCACCATGGCCCGGCCCATCCCTCCGCGCGCGCTGGCCGCGAAGAAGCCGGTGGTGATCGGACCGCCTCCCGAGGATCGTGAGGAGGATCCGGGAGCGCGGCGGCGGGCCGCGGCGATTGCCTCGCTGGTGGGGGCCTCAGAGGCGCCCACCCCAGCAAAGCCGGACACCGAGGCGGCGCCCCTGGCCCCGGCCCGTCCGACGCCTTCGGAGACCGAGGACCTCGAGCCCGTGGTGCCCGAGGCCTCGCTCGAAGCCCTCGAGCCCGACGACGACGGAGATTCGGAAGACGAAAGCCGGGCCGCTCGGGCCGCTCGTTCGGCCGACACGGACGACGACTCGGACCGCGATGAGGACGAGGACGACGACGATGAATCGGATGGCCGCGACGAAGACGGCGACGAAGACGCCGATGATTATGACGATGACGACGACGACTCCGACGACGAGGGAGACGGCGACGACTCGGACGAGGATACGGACGAGGACGCGGACGGCGGCGATGAAGATGATGAAGACGACGATGATGACGACGATGATGAAGACGATGCCGACGAGGACGAGGACCGTGGCGACGCGGCCTCGGACCTAGCGACTCCCTTCATGCCCGAAGACAACTCCGGTGGAGGCGAAGTCACGTGGGGCTCCGAGAAAGAGCTGCACGCGCACCGCCCTCGCCGCGAGGGCGAGCGGCGCTTCGGAGGCAAGGCCGGCCATCGTCACGGCCGGCCCAACGATCGGAAGAAGCGGCCCCGGCCCCAGGGCGGCGCGCCCGGTTCGCCGGGAGCCCAGGGGACGCCCACGCAAGGAGGTCGTGACCAGAACCAGGGTCGAGACCAGAATCAGAATCGCAACCAGAAGGGCCGCCGTCACGATCGCCCGCGCGGACCGCGTCCGCCCCAGCAGGGCGGCGGTGGCCAGCCGAACGGCGGCGAGAACGGACCGGCGATCGATCGCCCGATTCCGGAGGGTGGCGCGCCTGCGGATTCGTCTTCGCCGCAGAATGGCGGCGAGAACCGGGGCGGCGATCCCCAGAATCAGCAGCCGCGGGATCCCAATCGGCCGGGGCGTCGCCGCAATCGTCGTCGTCGCGGGGGCCGCGGCCGCACTGGAGGCGGGGATCGCCCGCAGGCTCCGGAGGGTCAGACGCGTGAAGGCGGGGAGCAGGCGCCCCGCGAAGGCGGGCCACGGCCGCCCCGGCCTTCGGGCGAGGGCGCTCCGGACAGAGGCGAACCGCGGCCCGATGGAGGTCAGGCTCCGCGCGAGGGCGGCGGCGGAGGAGAGGGCCGGCGCGACCGTGACCGCCGTCGTCGCCGTCGTGGACGCCGGCGTCCGGGTGGCGGCGGTGGCGGGGGCCGGGGCGGGCCGGGGCAGAGCGGCGGGAATGGCGGAGGCGCATCTGAAGGCGGTGGTTCGAACGGGGGTGCGAGCGGCGGCGGAGGATCGAATGGCGGCGGCGGCGGAGACTCCGGCGGCTCCAGCGAGTAATCGCTCTTAAAGGCGCCTCAGAATGCGCAGCTTCATCGTGGGAACGGCCGGGCACATCGACCACGGCAAGAGTTCGCTCGTGAAGGCGCTCACCGGCACCGACCCCGACCGCCTCAAGGAGGAGAAGGCGCGAGGGATCACCATCGACCTCGGCTTCGCCCACGCCACCCTCTCGGATGACGTGGTCGCCTCGTTCATCGACGTGCCCGGCCACGAGAAGTTCGTGCGGAACATGCTCGCGGGAGTGAGCGGCATCGACGCCGTCCTGCTCGTAATCGCCGCCACCGAGGGCGTGATGCCGCAGACGCGAGAGCATTACGACATCTGCCGTCTGCTCGGAATCGAACGGGGTCTGATCGTCCTCACCAAGATCGACGCAGCCGAGCCGGGCATGGTCGACCTCGCCGAGCAGGATGCCCGCGCCCTGGTGCGCGGGTCGTTTCTCGAGTCCGCCGCGGTCGTGCGCACGTCCTGCCGAACCGGCGAGGGATTGGCCGAACTGAAGTCGGCGGTGCTGGCCCTCGCGAGCCGAACCTCGATGCGGGCGCAGGGCGGCCTGCTTCGCCTGCCCATCGACCGGGTCTTCACCCTGAAAGGGTTTGGAACCGTGGTCACGGGCACCCTGATGGGGGGGAAGGTGGAGCTCGGCGAGGAACTGATCGCCCTGCCCGCGGAAAAGCGGGCGCGCGTGCGTGGGCTCCAGGTGCATGGCGCGCAGGTGGGCGTCGCGGTTTCGGGCCAGCGCACGGCCATGAACCTCGCGGGCGTCCTGGTGGAGGACCTCTCTCGCGGGGATGTCCTTCTGCGCGAAGGCACACTGCGCAGCACGCGCCTCGCCCACGTCGCGGTGCAGCTCCTCGATGACGCCTCGCTCAAGCACGACGCCCGGGTGCGCGTCCACGCCGCGAGCGCCGAGGTGCTGGGCCGGGTGAAGTTCACCGAGGCCGAGTTGCCGAGGGGCGGGGCCACGGTGGCGGAGATCCGGTTTGAATCGCCGGTGGTGCTTGGCCGCGGCGACCGCATCGTGCTTCGGAGCTACTCACCAGTCGCGACCATCGGCGGTGGACGTGTGCTCGACCCCTTGCCCCGGCCGAGACGGCGCGCCGAGATCGCGGCTCTTCAGAGCGCAGCGGCGGAGGCCGATGCCGAGGCTGCGGCGCGTTTCCTTGCTGAGGCCGGCGCCCTCGGACTGGCGGTGGACGCCCTGGCCTGCCGACTCGCCGTGCCCAGGGAGGACGCGAAGCAGGTGATGGAGAGGGTGACGGCCGCCGTCCCGCTCCTGGGCGCCCCCGACCATTTCATCGATGCCGCCGTGCTGGAGGGCCTCGAGAAGAGCGCGCTCGATCGGGTCACCCGCCATCACGAGAGGGATCCCCTGGCCAAAGGACTTTCAAAGGAGGAACTGCGGCGCCGCGTGTTCTCGAAGTCCTCGCCGGAGGTGTTCGAGACCGCGCTCGCTCGTCTGGTGAAGGCCGGGCGGGTGACCGAGACCACCGACCTCGTGGCCCTGAAGGCCCATCGCGTTCAGTTGAGCGGCAAGGAGGGCGCGGCGCGCGCCGCCATCGAAACGGCCATGGCCGCGGCCGGTCTCGAGGGATTGTCGCTTCCGAACCTTCACGTTCTGCTCCGGCAGGACCAGAAGGCCTGCGAGAACGCGGTGCGCGTGCTGGTTCAGGAGAAGGCCGCGGAGCGGCTCGGCCAGGGCCTGCTGATGTCGCGCGAGGCGCTCGAGAGGTTCCGGGCGGAAGCGCGCGCGCGCTTCAAGTCGGGCGCGAAGCTCGACGTGGCTGAGGTCAAGGAACTGACCGGCCTCTCCAGAAAGTACGTGATCCCCCTTCTCGAATGGCTCGACCGCGAGCGCGTGACCCGCCGGGTGGGAGCGGAGAGAATCGTCCTGTGACGAAGGGACACCCCACATCGAAGAGCGCGGGCCCGGGAGCCGCCCCCGGGCGCGTCGTGGCCCTCGAGGTGGACGGTCGCCCGATCAGCATCAGCATCCACGGAGAAGGGACGTGCTCGGTCATCCTCGGCCCCGGCGCGGGCGGAACGCGTCAGACCCCGCAACTCCTGAATGCCGCGGCCTCCCTCGATCCGAAGCGATACACGACGATCCTCCTCAACTTCCCCTATCAGGAGGCCCGGAGGAAGTTCCCGGACCCGGCCGCTCTCTGCGAGGCCACCATCGGGGTGGTCGCGGCCTACGCACGCGCCGCCCTCGGAGCCACGACTCTCATCCTCGGCGGCCGATCGATGGGGGGCAGGATGGCCTCCCAGGCCGCGGCGAACGGCCTCGCCTGCGACGGCCTCGCCTTCCTCGCCTATCCGCTCCATCCTCCGGCCCAGGAGACGAAGCTTCGCGACGCCCATCTCGGCGCCATCCAGAAGCCCATGCTCTTTCTGCAGGGCACGCGCGACGAGTTCGCCCGCCTCGACCTCCTGAAGGCTACGGTCGAACGGCTGGGCTCCAACGCGGAACTCGCCCTCTTTCAAGACGCCGATCACTCGTTCAAGACCCCAAGAGGCGCGGTCGCCACCTCGAAGCAGACCGAGGCCGCGGTTTTCAAGCACCTCGCTCAGTGGCTCGACCGAATCGTGGCCCCCC
>CAZYEA010000327.1:0-4943 GCA_964646485.1 uncultured Acidobacteriota bacterium | reverse complement strand
TGATCGCCCAGATCTCCCGCGCCGTCCACGACTTCTTCCTGTTCCGGCCGCAGTCTTAGGGGGTCGGACTGTTTGCCAATGTCGTCGTCATATTGCACGACAAAATGACGGCGATATGAGCAGGGCCGGTCCTCGCGTATGCCGCGCTGGTATCCTCTGAACAATCGAAATACATTCGGAGGACGCTCGGGGCAATGCGCTTGACGATGGGGTCCGCTACTCGTGAGTTGGGTCACGCCTGCGCTCCGCTTACACCCGCTCGTTCAGTGCGATGAGCAACCCCTTCTTCGAACGGCCGATCCTCAACTCGCCGTATGAGCGCCCCACCCGCCACTGGGAACTCGACGCGTTTGGCCAGCCGACGCAACAGATCGTCGAGACCCGCCGCAAGGCCGAATTCATCAGCCCGATCCCCACCCCGAAGAAGCGGAAGGGAGGGAAGAAGCAGGAGGCAATCGTCTTCGACGAGGGCCTGGGTCTCTCCACGAAGGAACAGCAATACAACGCCTCGATCATCAACCTGCTGCGCAGCCAGGTCGACAACTGGCGCGACCTCAAGAACCCGAGCGACTGGCTCGTCACCCCGGAGACTCAGCGCCTGCTCCAGCACTGGCGCCATCACAAGTTCAACAACCTCCGCCCGTTCTTCTGCCAGATCGAAGCGGTCGAAACCGCCATCTGGCTGACCGAGGTGGCACCCCACGCGGGCAAGAACGGGAAAGCCATCCTCGATCACCTCGCGGATTCCAGCGCCGCGGCGAATCCCCAGCTTCTTCGCGTCGCCTTGAAGCTCGCGACTGGAGCGGGGAAGACCACGGTGATGGCGATGCTCATCGCCTGGCAGACCGTGAACGCCGCGCGCAGCCGCCAGAGCAAACACTTCACGCGCGGCTTCCTGGTGGTGACGCCCGGCCTCACCATCAAAGATCGCCTGCGAGTCCTGCAACCGAACGACCCCGACAGTTATTACGCCGACCGTGAGCTGGTTCCGGAAGACATGCTCGACGACGTTCGCAAGGCGAAGATCGTCATCACGAACTACCACGCCTTCCAGCGACGCGAACGGGTCGATCTGTCGAAGGGCGGCCGTCAACTGCTCCAGGGCAAGCGCGGCGAAAAGCTCGACACCCTCGAACCCGAAGGCCAGATGCTCCAGCGGGTGATGCCCGAACTCATGGGCATCAAGAACATCCTCGTCCTCAATGACGAAGCCCACCACTGCTACCGCGAGAAGCCCCGCGCGCCTGACGAAGAGGACGACCTCAAGGGCGATGAGAAGAAGGAAGCCGAGAAGAACACCGAGGCGGCCCGGGTGTGGATCTCGGGCCTCGAAGCCGTCAGTCGCAAGCTCGGCGTCAACAAAGTCATCGACCTCTCCGCGACACCCTTCTTCCTCAGCGGCTCGGGCTACGCCGAGGGGACGCTTTTCCCGTGGACCATGAGCGACTTCTCGCTGATGGACGCCATCGAGTGCGGCATCGTGAAGCTGCCCCGCGTGCCCGTAGCCGACAACATTCCGGGCGCGGAAATGCCGATGTTCCGCGACCTGTGGGCCCACATCAGGTCGAAGATGCCGAAGAAGGGTCGAGGCAAGGGCGGCGAGCTGGATCCCCTGAGTCTCCCGCCTCAACTTCAGACCGCGCTCGAAGCGCTCTACGGCCACTACGAGAAGACCTACGCGCTGTGGGCAAAACAGGGCATCCGCGTCCCGCCCTGCTTCATCGTGGTGTGCCAGAACACCGCTATCTCGAAGCTCGTCTACGACTTCATTTCCGGCTTCGAACGCACCAAGGACGACGGGTCGAAGATTCTGGAGAACGGCCGCTTGGCCCTCTTCCGCAACTTCGACGAAAACGGCAACCCCTACCCTCGGCCCAACACGCTTCTCATCGACAGCGAACAGCTCGAGTCCGGGGAATCCCTCGACGACAACTTCCGCGGCATGGCCAGGGACGAGATCGAGCGCTTCCGCCGCGAGATCATCGAACGCACGGGCGACCCGAGGCAGGCCGAGAACCTCACCGACCAGGACCTCCTCCGCGAAGTCATGAACACGGTGGGGAAGCACGGCCAGCTCGGCGAGAAGGTACGCTGCGTCGTCTCCGTCTCGATGCTTACGGAGGGCTGGGACGCGAACACCGTCACCCACGTCCTGGGCGTCCGCGCCTTCGGCACGCAGCTCCTCTGCGAGCAGGTCATCGGCCGCGCGCTGCGCCGCCAGTCCTACGAACTGAACGAAGACGGCGAGAACGCCGGCCTCTTCAACGTCGAGTACGCCGACATCCTCGGCATCCCCTTCAACTTCACGGCGAAGCCCGTGATCGCCCCGCCGCAGACCCCTCGCGAGACGGTGATGGTCAGAGCGGTTCGCCCGGACCGAGACGCCCTGGAGATCCGTTTTCCGCGCGTGGCCGGCTACCGCGTCGAGCTTCCCAACGAGCGCTTGACGGCGACTTTCAACGACGACTCGATCCTCACGCTCACGCCGGACCTCGTGGGCGCCACCGAAACCCAGCAGTCCGGCATCATCGGCGAGAAGGTGGACCTGAACCTCGTCCACACGAAGGACGTCCGCCCCTCGCAGGTCCTCTACGAGCTGACTTCGCATCTCGTCCTCAACAAGTGGCGCGACCCGGGCGAAGAGCCCAGGCTCAACCTCTTCGGCCAGCTCAAGCGCATCGCACGCCAATGGCTCGACACCTGTCTGGTCTGCAAGGGAGGCACCTACCCCGCCCAGCTTCGCTACAAGATGCTCGCCGACATGGCCTGCGAGCGCATCATCGCCGGCATCAACCGCGCCCACATCGGCCAGAGCCCCATCACCGCGGTCCTCGACGCCTACAACCCGATTGGCTCAACGTCTCACGTGAAGTTCGCGACCTCGAAAGAGGTACGAGAAACCGACGCGGGGCGCTGCCACATCAACTTCGTGGTCCTCGACAGCGGCTGGGAAGGCGAGTTCTGCCGCGTGGCCGAAAAGCATCCGAGGGTCCGCGCCTACGTGAAGAACCACAACCTCGGCCTGGAAGTCCCCTACCGCTACGGCTCCGAAATGCGCCGCTACCTACCCGACTTCATCGTCCTGATCGAAGACGGCCACGGCGAGAAGAACCTCCTCCACCTGATCGTCGAGATCAAGGGCTACCGCAAGGAAGACGCGAAGGAGAAGAAGGCCACGATGGAGACGATGTGGGTTCCCGGCGTGAACCACCACAAGCGCTACGGCCGCTGGGCCTTCGCCGAGTTCACCGACGTCTACATGATCGAACCCGACTTCGATGCCAAGGTCGAGGGCGAGTTCGACAAGATGGTCGCTGTCGCAACAAAGGCCGGGGCATGACGATCAAAGCCGCGCCCAGAGCGGCCCAGACCATTTTCCTGACGTCGGGAAAATGGTCCCCGTTCTGGCCCTCCTGCTGGTATCAGGGAAGCATGAACTCCTACTTTCCCAATTGTCGCAGAGCTGCTGCGACAAATTCATAGCCATGGCCGCCAAGAGGGCGCAGGCCAGCAGGTTGGCCAAGGAGGGGAAGGCGGCGACCCCGGCCCAGACGGAGAAGTCATTCGCCGAAGTAGTAGCGCTGATCCGAACCGCGAAGGAAGCGACCTATCGAGCGGCCAACGCCCGCCTGGTTGACCTCTACTGGCAAGTTGGCCAGTACATCAGCGACAAGGTCGAGTCCGATGGATGGGGCAAAGGCACGATCGTAGCGCTTGCTGCGCACATTCAACGCGTGCAACCCGGCGTTCGGGGCTTCTCCTCGCAGAATCTCTGGAGAATGCGGCAGTTCTACGAGACCTACCGGCGTGCGCCAAAACTCTCAACACTGTTGAGAGAACTTCCCTGGTCCTCGAACCTGCACATCATGGGGGCCGCACGAAGCGCTGAAGAACGGGACTTCTATCTCCGCATGGCCTCGCGGAACAAGTGGACCGTCCGAGACCTGGAAAGGCACATCAAGGCAGCACTCTTCGAAAGGACGATCAGGAAGCCCGCAAAACTCTCAACACTGTTGAGAGAACTTCACCCTGGCGCCGACGCGGTCTTTCGAGACTCGTACATGCTGGAGTTCCTCGGCCTCCCGGAGGAGCACACCGAAGCCGACCTCCACTCCGGGCTCCTTCGCCACCTGGGTCGTTTCATCAACGAATTGGGCCGCGACTTCGCATTCATAGGCTCCGAATACCCCGTTCAGGTCGGGGGCCGAGACTTTGCGCTCGACCTGCTCTTCTTCCATCGCGGCCTGAATTGCCTGGTGGGGATCGAGTTGAAGGTCGAGGAGTTTCAGCCCGAGCACCTCGGCAAGCTCCAGTTCTATCTGGAAGCGCTCGACCGTGACGTCCGCAAGGAACACGAACGCCCCTCCATCGGCGTCCTCCTCTGCGCGTCGAAGGACAACGAAGTGGTCGAGTACGCGCTCGCTCGATCCACCTCGCCGGCCCTCATCGCCGAGTATCAGCGCATGCTCCCGAACAAGGCACTGCTGCGGTCCAAGCTTCATGAGTTCCACGCCCTGGTTGAAGGCCGGACGAGGAAGGACGCCAAGGGGGAAAAGGGGACATGAGCCACCGGAGTGGGGACCAGCGTGTGATTCAGCCGCGTCACGGTGGTGTCGCTGCGGCCAAGGGGCCGTTCGCGCCCTCACATACGTGGGCCGCAGCGTCGTCCCTAATGAACGGAGCGGGGCTGGCCGCCCCGCCAAGCCTTAAAGGAGGCTTGCGGCCCACTCCGTTCGGGCGCGCCCCTCGGCCTCCGCACGCGAGTCCCGCGCCCGATCAGGGCGGGCAGGGTCGTATGAATCAGCGAAGGCTGAAGCCGCGCCCGACTGGGCTCGAACCAGTAGCCTTTACCTACCACCGTCACCCCGGCGACAGCCGGGGTCCAGGCGCAGCGAGGATCACCCCAGATAACCATGCCGCCTAAGAAACCAGCCGCGAAGAAA
>CAZYEA010000326.1:0-4950 GCA_964646485.1 uncultured Acidobacteriota bacterium | reverse complement strand
GTGATCTACGACCTGCCGATCGGGGTGGGCGAGCCGCACTACTGCCAGATGATCAAGGCCGACAAGCTCAAGAGCTGGACGGTCTATCCCGAGGTCGGCTGGAACCCGCACACGCAGCAGCTCGACGCCAACGCGCCCAAGCAGGGCCAGGAGGGCGTGACCCGCGAGGGCAACAAGGTGCTGGTGAAGATGACGGCGATCCGCAGCCACTTCACGCCCGAGCACGTTGAGATCAACGAGGGCGACGAGGTGACCTGGCGGATCACCGCGGTGGAGACCGCGCAGGACGCCACGCACGGGTTCTGCATCGGCGCGTACAACGTGAACCTCTCGCTCGAGCCCGGCGAGTTCGCCGAGTTCAAGTTCGTCGCCGACAAGTCGGGCACGTACCCGTTCTACTGCACGGAGTTCTGCTCGGCCCTGCACCTGGAGATGATGGGGTACCTCCACATCAAGCCCAAGGCCGGGAGCGCGGCCGCCGAGGCCGCGTCCCCCGTGATCGCGGGCGCCGGCAAGTAACGTCTTCGACCCGCGCGGGGCTGCCGCTCCGCGCCGGGCCTTTCCCCCAGGAGGAGATTGATGGCCAGCCTGATCCAGTCCCTGATCGGCCCCCGCGTTCCGACGGAGGACCTGAGCGCGAATCGGGGTCGGTACCTGACTCCGACGCTCATCTTCATGTGCGCCCGCGTGCTGCTCCTGATCTCCATCTTCTTCCCCTACTGGCACATGGAGCTGGAAGCACCGCAGTACCCCAACGGGCTGTTCCTGACGGCGTACGTGAACCACCTGACCGGGGATGTCCGCGAGATCGACGGGCTCAACCACTACATCGGCATGAGGCCCCTGGGCGAGGCCGCCGCGTTCGAGCGCGCCGCGTCGGTGTGGATGGTCATCGCGATGTTCCTGCTGGTCGAGGGCGCGGCCGTGATCCACAGCCGATGGGCGGTTCTGCTGGCCTTGCCCGCGGTCACGTTCCCCATCGGGTTCATCGTGGACCTTCACTATTGGATGAGGAACTTCGGGCTGAACCTGAAGCCGGATGCCCCGCTCTCCGCCTCGGTGAAGCCGTTCGTACCCACCGTCCTGGGCGAGGGCGGGATCGGTCAGTTCAAGACCTACTCCGAGCTGGGGACGGGCTACTGGCTCGCCGTCGGAGGGGCCGTGCTCGTGATCATCGGGTTCGTGTTCCACCGGCACGCGTACAAGCCGCTGGTGGAGCGGATGGACCGCGAGAGGAAACGAGCCTCGCCATGACGCGCCGCCCCGGCTGCCTCCGGGCCGCGCTGGCCCTGGCCCTGGTGCTTTCCGGTCGCGCCCTGGCGCAGGCGGGCGGCGCCGAACACGCGGCCCCGGCGGGCGTGCGGACGCCTTCTCCGCCCGTGGCCCTGGGCGAGCTCGGCCGACGAATCGCGGCGGCGAAGGCCGGCGAGACCATCGAGGTGGAAGCGGGGGTGTACCGCGAGCACGTCCGCATCGACAAGCCCATCAGCCTCGTCGCGCGCGGGGTGGCGGTGCTGGACGGCGGGGGGAGCGGGGACATCGTGGAGATCTCGGCGCCCGACGTCACGCTCCGGGGCTTCACCATCCGCAACACCGGCATCGACCTCGACAAGGAGAACGCCGCGGTCCGCGTGGTCGCGCCGCGGGCCACGATCGAGGGCAACACGCTCGAGGACATCCTCTTCGGGATCGACCTGCGCGAAGCGCCCGACTGTGTCGTGCGCGGGAATCGGATCGGCGGGAAGAAGCTCGACGTCGCCCGGCGCGGCGACGGGTTGCGGTTGTGGCGCGCCGATCGCACGGTCGTCGAGAACAACGTCATCCACGATGGACGCGACGCCATCCTGTGGTATTCCACGGGCGTCACCGTCCGGCGCAACCGGGGCCACGACTGCCGGTACGGCCTGCACCTGATGTTCAGCGATCAGGTGACGATCACGGAGAACGAGTTCTCGAACAACTCCGTTGGCATCTACCTGATGTACAGCACGGGCGTCGAGCTGCGGCAGAATCGGCTCATCGGCAACCGCGGCCCCAGCGGCTACGGGATCGGCCTCAAGGAGGCGGACCAGTTCTCCGTCCGCGAGAACCTCATCGTGGGCAACCGGGCCGGGGTCTACATCGACGGGTCCCCCTTCACCGCCCGCCAACCCGGCGAGTTCACGCGCAACACGCTCGCGTACAACGACGTGGGCATCGTGTTCCTCCCCTCCGCCCGAAACAACGAACTCACGGACAACAACTTCATCGACAACATCGACCAGGTCTCGGTGGCCGGGCGCGGGTCCCTCGAAGCCAACCGGTTCTGGAAGGGCGACCGCGGCAACTTCTGGAGCGATTACACGGGCTACGACCGCAATGGCGACGGCGTCGGGGACTTCGTTCACGAGTCGCAGACCCTCTTTGAGAACCTCATGGACCGCCAGCCCGCGCTGCGACTGTTCCTGTTCAGCCCGGCCCAGCAGGCGATCGAATTCGTCGGGCGCGCGGTTCCCGCGATGCGGCCCGAGGCGAAGTTCTCGGATGAGGTGCCCCTCATGCGCCCCGTCCCCGTGGTGTTCTCGTCGGCAACGGACGGGGAGCGGCGGTCGGGGCCCGCGTTGGCGGCCAGCGGGCTGGTGCTGCTCGGATTGGGTGGCGCCCTGGTCGCGACGACCCGCACTAGAGTGGGTCTTCGCCGCCGCCCCGGGAGGACCCCGGCGGTTCGCGCGGGCGAAGCGGGAGGTTTGGCATGATCCGCGTCGAGAACGTCACGATGCGGTTCGGAAAGACCACCGCGGTGGACGGCGTCTCGCTCGAACTCGGTTCGGGCGACAGCGTCGCGCTGTGGGGGGCCAACGGAGCCGGGAAGACGACGCTGATCCGGTGCGTGCTGGGGCTCCTGCGGTTCCAGGGGCGGATCGCCGTGGGAGGGCACGATGCCCGGCGCCAGGGCAAGCGGGCGCGGCTGCTGATCGGTTATGTGCCTCAGGAAATCGGCTTCTACGACGACCTCGGGGTGGTCGAGGCCGTGGCGTTCTTCGCCAGGCTCAAGGGCCTGTCCCACGCCGACGCGGGGGAGGCGCTCTCGAGCGTCGGGCTCTGCGGGCACGAAGGGAAACGTATCCGCGAGCTCTCGGGCGGAATGAAGCAGCGCCTCGCCCTCGCGATCGCGCTCCTGGGCGATCCGGGCGTGCTCGTGCTCGACGAGGTCACGGCCAGCCTCGACGCGATCGGACGGGCGGAGTTCCTGGCGCTCCTGGAGCGGTTGTCGGGGCTGGGGCGGACGATGCTCTTCGCCTCCCACCGCATCGAGGAAGTGGCCTCGCTCGCCAGGCGAGTCGCCGTGCTTGAACGAGGCCGACTCACGAGGCTGGTTCCCTGCGCGGACTTCGTGGCCGAGCTCGGGCGCGAGGCGGTCCTGCACCTCACGATCGCGGCGCCCATCCGAGGGCAAGCCGTGGAGATGCTCAGGGCGCAGGGATTCGCACCGCAGCTCAACGGCGCCGGCATCCTCGTCCCGGTGTCGCCCGAGCACAAGGCGGTGCCCTTCCGACTCCTGGCCGATGCCCGGATCCCCGTGGACGACTTCGAGCTCGTATCGGTCGACCAGGCGGCCTCGCACGCCACGCGGGACGCGAAGGAGTCGCGGCCATGACGGCCCTTCCAATCCCATCGGCCACCGACGTCGATCGGCGCCCGCCGTCCGTAACACGCAACGTCCTGGCGGTCGCCCACCGGGAACTCCGGGACGCGGTGCGCAGCAGGTGGTTCCTTCTCTATACGCTGGCCTTCGCGGTGCTGGGGCTGGCCGTGTCGTACGTCTCGGCGGCGGGCAGCGGCGGATCCGGCCTGTCGGGCTTTGGACGCACGACCGCCGGCCTGATCAACATCGTCCTGCTCGTCGTGCCTCTCATGGCATTGACCGCGGGCGCGGCAACGATCGCGTCGGACCGCGAGCGGGGCATGCTCTCGTACGTCTTCGCACAGCCGGTGTCACGCCTCGAGGTGCTGCTCGGGAAGTACGTGGGGCTGGCGGCGTCGCTGCTGGCGTGCCTGTGCCTGGGGCTCGGCGCCTGCGCCGTTATCCTGGCCTTCAAGGGCGTGCCCACCAGGCCGGCGAGCATCGCCTGGCTCGCGGCCCTTTCGTTCGCCCTGGCGCTGGGGATGCTGAGCCTGGGGATGCTCATCTCGACCCTGGCCCACAAGGCCTCGGTCGCGGTGGGCACCGCGATATTCGTCTGGCTGACCCTGGTCTTCGTCACGGACCTGGCGCTGATGGCCGGGGCGACGGCTCTGCGCCTGCGGATCGAGGAGCTCTTCGCGCTCTCGCTGCTCAATCCCCTGCAGGTCTTCAAGATGTGGTCCCTGCACGCGGTGGATGCGACGCTGGATGTCCTTGGCCCGGCCGGGCTCTACGCCAGCGAGGAATACGGGCAGCGCCTGCACCTGGTCTTCGGCGCCTTCCTTCTGGCCTGGGTTGTGTTGCCGCTGGCGGCGGCGGCGGCGGTGCTCTCGCGGAGGTCCCCGTTATGAAATACCCTCGTCGTGCCCTGCTCCTCCTGGGCCTGCTCGTGATCGCCTCCTGCGGGCGCAATGAGCGCACCGGCCCGCCGACGCTGCGCCTGGGGCGAGACGAGTGCGCCGAGTGCGGCATGGGAATCCACGAAGAACGGAGCGCGGCGGCGCTGCTCATCGACCGCGACGGGCGGCGCGACTACCTGCTCTTCGATGATATCGGGTGCTTGTTGGACATCGAGGAGACGCGGGCGTCGGAGCTCAACGTGCTCGATCGATTCGTGCACGACTACTCGGGGGCCGCGTGGATTCGCGCTCAGACCGCGGTATTCCTGCGCACCGACGGCTCCAAGCTGCACACGCCGATGGCGTCGGGCCTGGCCGCCTACGCGGACCGGGCGGGAGCGGAGCGCGGACAGAGCGAGTATGGTGGGGACCTGATGGACTTCGGTG
>CAZYEA010000325.1:0-4956 GCA_964646485.1 uncultured Acidobacteriota bacterium | reverse complement strand
CCTGGATCCTCGGTGATGATCGACGTGTTCTTCTCGTACCGCCCGAGCCGAAGGCGAAGGGCCTGGTTCTCTGCCTTCAACCGGTGTCTCTCACGCGCCTTGCTCACCGCGACTTCGAGCTCCGCCAGGGGAATGGGCTTGACCAGGTAGTCGGAAGCTCCGAGCTTCATGACCTCGATCGCAACCGCGATGTCGCGATCACCGGTCAGGACGATGACCTCGGTGAGAGACCCGTCTCCAATCAGGCGGCGCAGCACCTCGGTCCCGGTCCCATCGGGGAGGTGCAGGTCCAGGAGCGCGACCTCGAAAGCGTGGCTCTCCAGGGCGTCCTGGGCCTGGGTGACGCTGTGGGTGAAGCGCACCTCGCACTCGCCCTGCTCCTCCAGATTCGACGCGATCATCTCCGCGAGGGCCGCGTCGTCTTCGACAATGAGCACGCTGCCCTTCGCATTCATAGTCTCGAATTGTAGACCTGAACTCCGACCGTCAAACAGGCCCGCTCGGGCAAACCCTTACTCCGAGTCTCCACCCGGATCGCGGGGCCGTTCGGGCCCGAGCTTGTTGTAGAGGGTCTTTACCGAGATGCCGAGCCGGGCCGCGGTGCGGCCCCGATGTCCCTTGCACTGCGCGAGGACCTTCTTTATGTAGCGTTCTTCGAGGGCGGCGAGGGTCAGGCCCTCGGGCAGATCCCCGGACGAGCCGGCTGCCGATCTGGCGGGCTGGAGAGGGACGTCGCGCGGCTCGATCAGGTCGCCCCGCGCCAGGACGCCGGCTCGCCGGATCACCATCTGCAGTTCCCGCACGTTCCCCGGCCAGGAGTAGGCCCTGAGGGCCTCGAGCGCGCGCGGCGAGAGGCCGCGCTTGATGCCGTGGACCTTGAGGAAGTGGAGGGCGAGAGAGAGGAGGTCGCCCGGACGCTCCCGCAGGGGCGGGAGACGGAGGGTGACGCCGTTGAGGCGATAGTAGAGATCCTCTCGAAATTCCCCGCGGCGCATCATGTCGTCGAGATCCTTGTTCGTCGCGGCCACGATCCGAACATCGGCCCGGATCGGGCGGGGCGAGCCCACCCGGAAGAACTCCTTGGTCTCGAGAACGCGCAGGAGCTTCACCTGCATGGCCGGGCTGATGTCGCCCACTTCGTCAAGGAACAAAGTGCCCCGGTCGGCAACCTCGAAGAGCCCCGGCTTCCGGACCGTGGCGCCGGTGAAAGCGCCGCGTTCATGACCGAAAAGCTCGCTCTCGAGCAGGCTGTCGGTGAGGGCGGCGCAGTTGATGGCCACGAAGGGACCGGACTTGCGCGCACTCGATTGATGCACCGCCCGGGCCACGAGTTCCTTCCCCGTCCCGCTCTCGCCCTGCACGAGCACGGGCAGGTCCGAAGGCCCCACCTGCGCGAGGCTCGAGAGGACGCGGAGAAACTCCGGGTCCTCCGTGACGATTCCAGGATGCGCCTCGTGCCGTTCGAGCCGGACGCGAAGGGCCAGATTCTCGGTTCTGAGGCGCTGTCGCTCCGCGGCCTGGGCGACCGCGATCTCGAGGTCGTCGATGGACGTCGGTTTCACCAGATAGTCGGAGGCCCCCAGTTTCATCGCGTGGATGGCGCTTGAAACGTCACGGCTTCCGGTCAGCACGATGGATTCGGTGAGCGCGCCTTCCTCGGTGAAGCGGCGCAGAACATCGGTGCCCGCCCCATCCGGGAGCTGGAGATCCAGAAGCGCCACTTCGAAATCTGAGGCGCTCAACAAGGACTCAGCCTCGGCCAGGCTGTGGGCCACCGCCACTTCATAGTCTGCCTCGCTGAGCGCGCTCGCAATCAGTTCAGCAAGCGCCTGCTCGTCCTCGAGGACGAGGACCCGACCCGGCTTTCTCGTCGGAGCTCCCACGTGGCGAATTGTAGTCCCGCTCACGATCGGCTGCGGCAATGTGATGGAAGTAATTACCTATATCGGCAATAACTACCTGGCGCTATCTAATATAACTGTATATAAATCAATATGTTACACGTGGCAATCGGATTGCTCTCTTCATCACCCAGAGAACGATCCCATGAACAAGACCACCACCGCCACCACCGCCACCGCCGCGATCCTCCTGATGATCCTGTCCGCGACCGCTTCCGAAGCCAAATCGAAAGACGGCGCGGCTCCGAGGTCCCTCGGCATCGAGACCATGGGTCTTGCGGGCCGCGGGGTAACCGTGGCGGTGGTCGACACCGGAGTCGATTCCTCTCACCGCGACCTCCTCGGGGTTGTGATCGATGAAGCCTGCTTCTGCATGAACGCCCAGGGCCAGCCGTGCTGCCCGAACGGCACCTCGCGCGAACTCGGCGCCGGTTCGGCTCGCGATGACAACGGCCACGGAACCCACATCTCCGGCATCATCGCCGGCCAGGGCCGGGTGGCCCCCAAGGGACTGGCGACGGAGACGCACATCGTGGCCATCAAGATCGCGGACCGCGAGGGCTCGACCTCGACCTGGTCGATGCTCGCGGCCCTCGACTGGCTCGCCACCTCCGGCCCCGAGGTGCAGGTGGTGAACATGAGCCTCGGAACCGCCGCGTCTTATGAAGGCAATTGCGACGCCGCCTCGCCGAACACCCGAGCCCTCGCGGCCGCGGGGCGGACGCTTCGAGGCCGGGGGGCGCTGCTCCTCGCCGCCGCGGGAAATTCGGGACTCCAAAACCGGATCTCGGCGCCCGCCTGCATCACGGGCTTTCTCTCCGTAGGCGCCGTCCGCGGCCAGAAGGGCCTCGTCGGCAGTCCCCACGGCTGCACCGACGACGACGTGAAGTCGGAGGATCGGGTGTCCTGCTTCTCGAACAGCAGTTCGGCCCTCGCCATTCTCGCCCCCGGCGCGGGCATCCTCTCCGCGGGCATCGGCGGCGGCACCGCCACCGGCTCCGGCACCTCGCAGGCAACCGCCATGGTGTCGGGCGCCGCCGCCCTCCTCTTCGAGGGCGCGCACGGCCGGGCGACCGCCGATCAGGTGGAAGCGGCACTGTGCGCCCACGGCGTGCCCGTCACCGACCCCCGCAATCACCGCGTCACCCCCAGGGTTGACGCCCGCTCCGCCCTCAACGCGCTGAGCGGACTTTAAGGAACAAGTAAGGAGAACCCCATGGCCACCGACCCGCGCCTCATGGAGAGCCGAGGCCTTGACGCCTCTCTGCCCGCCGTCCAACGGCCGCCCATCCCCAGGCTCAAAGCGCGGACCCGCCGCCTGAGGCTGGACCGGGGCGGCCGGGGTCTCTCCCGCTCCGAATTCCGCCTCGACCCCCGGTCGGCATCCCTGCTCGATGAAGCCCACCGCCGCATCAAGGACAACATGCAGGCGATCGAGCGGCGCCTGCGTCTCGGTCCCGGGCCGGAGGGTCAGTGGTCCACCGAGGCCCTGCTCACCGAGTTCCAGCATCGCCTGCAATTGCAGGCCGATCTTCATCGCACTCTGTGCCGGTCCGGGTGCTTCGACCAGGTGGACCTCGCGGTGTACCTCCGCCAGGCAGCGAGCGCACTGAGTGCCGCCTGCGGCCGCGGCCTCGGCGATCCGCCCGACTCCGCCGGTTGGGTTCTCGACGCCTTAGGGAACCGTCTCGCGTGGATCCACAACGAGTGCGACACCCACGCTACGCCGAACCGGCCCGCGGGACTCCTCGAGGCCCTGCGGCTGGTGCCGAAGATGAAGCGGGCGGCCGCGTATCGCGCCGTCTGTGCGGTCGCGATGGTGGCGCCCCCGTCGGCGTTCACGTGGAAGCCGCCAGCCTTCGCGGCCCCGACCTGCGGCGGCTCAGGGCTCAGCCCGCGCAGCACGGCGACGTTCGAGCTTCACCTGAACGAGGATCCGATGAGAGTGCTCCTGAGCATCTCGGACCGCAGCGCCTTTCTGCCCTCGCCGCTCCAGCCACAGACGCGGGCGGAGCTGGCCGGGCAGATCGCCTCAATCCTCGCCCGACTGTGCGGCGACGACGTCCCGCCCCTGACCTTCGAGGTGCGTATCGAGACTCAGTGAGTCTGCGGGGGTCTCGCGGTTTCCCCGGTTCGCTGGCGTGATGAGAGATCCGTGTAACACATGAGCAGGTGGGTGGTCTCGCCCGCCGCGTTGCGCACCGCGGAGAGGACGATCTCGGCCTTGAAGGCGCTGCCGTCCAGGCGATGGCAGGTGAGGGTGGTCCTCCAATCACGCCCTTCTTCCATGGCCCGCCGCAACTGCGCGCTTCGGAGCTGATCGGTTCCTTCGCCCTCGAGGAACCATGGGCTCTTGCCCCACGCGTCACGCGCGGCGTAGCCCGTCAAACCCTCGAACGAGGGGTTGCACATGACGATGGGGAACGCGGGTGCGCGCGCGCTCACCATGGCGATGGCGAGCCCGGCGTTGGCGACCGCGAGCTCGATCAGTCGGGCGGACACGTCTTTCTGATGGCGGCCCATCGCCATCTCGATGGTGGTGATGAGTTCGCGTTCCTCGAGCGGCTTGATGAGATAGCCATAGGGGCGCGCGAGCTTCGCCTTCTGGATCGTTCCCGTGTCCATCTGCGCGGTCAGGAAGATGATCGGCACATCCATCAGGGCGGAGAGGCGTTTGGCCGTCTCGATGCCGTCGATGGCCCCCTGGATCCGGATGTCCATGAGGACGAGGTTCGGCCGGGTGAGGCTCGCGAGCTTGAGCGCCTCCTCGCCGGTCGAGGCGGTGCCGAGCACGGGATACCCGAGCCCCTCCAGCCTTTCCGCGAGATCGCGCGCAAAGATCGCCTCATCCTCTACGAGCAGAATTCTGGTAAGAGTCGCTTCACCGACCTGCATGATTGCCCCCTGTGCGTCAGTTTCGGATGCGCAAGTGTACACTCCTGATACGAATCTGGAACACTCCGCCCAGCAACGTCACTCATGATTCCCGGCAGCAAGATTCTCGTGGTCGACGACAGCGTGACCAACCGGCTGCTGCTCGCGAGCCTCCTGGGAG
>CAZYEA010000324.1:0-5026 GCA_964646485.1 uncultured Acidobacteriota bacterium | reverse complement strand
ACCTGATGATCGTGAGCGACCGGCTGTCTTACGCAGAGGTGTTCGCGGCGCTGGAGACCGCCAGCCAGCAGCTCGGCCGACCAGTCAATCCGACGGTCTACAGTGCGAAGGAATTCTCCAAGCGCGCCAAAGGTGAGAGCGCGTTCGTGACGCGGATTCTGGAACAGCCGAAGATCTGGATCATTGGGAGCGAAAGTGAACTCCGAGCCGCTTGATCGTCTCTCGGGATCGGGTGGCGTCCTCTCGAAGGAGCCGCCCGACCCACAGGAGTTCGCGGGCCTCGTGCGGTCGGCCACGGCGAGACTCACCGATGCCCGGAACAAGTCAAACTCGCTCTACAGCCGATTCGATCTCGCATATAGCGCCGCCCACGCGCTCGCCCTTGCCGCACTACGACATCGAGGCTACCGATCGTCGAAGCGATACATCGTTTTCCAGGTCCTTCCGCACACGTTGGGCCTTGGACCGGAAGTGTGGCGCGTCCTGTCGAAGTGCCACGACATGCGAAATCGGACCGAGTACGAGGGCGCCCTGGATGTCGACGAAAGACTGGTCGAAGATCTGATTGACGCCTGCGGCAAAGTCGAGGCGAAAGTCCGCGAGCTGAAGTAGCAGGCGGTCGGCTACGCCTCGCGAAGGGTTTCTGTCGGTGCGATCCGAACAACCCGTCGCGCGGGGATGTAGCTCGCGCACATCGCGGTGACGAGGGTCGCGAGCACCACACCGAGAATCACCGACGGGTCCGTCGGCTGAACGCCGAACAGGAGGCCCTTGAGAAGGCCCATGAGCGCGAGGGCGATGACGAGGCCCGCGGCCACGCCGATGCTCGCGAGTTTCAGGCCGTCGCGGACGATGAGCCCGACCACCGCCGCGTTCTCCGCGCCGAGGACGATCCGAATTCCGATCTCTCGCGTTCGCTGCGCGACCGTGAAGGCGATGAGGCCGTAGACGCCGAGGGCGGCCAGGGCGAAGGCCACCACGCTGAACGCGCTTACGAGCCACAGGTTGAATCGCCGGCTGCCGAGAGCGGCGTCGAGGGCGCCCCCCACGGTTCGGAACCGCAACGGAGCTTCGGGATCGAGGTCTCTTGCGATCCGGCGCACGCTGTCGGTGAGCGTCACGGGATCAGGGCCGCGGACCACCATCGAGAACGAGCCCATCGGCCGCTGGCGCGAAGAGGCGTAGAGCATCGGTTGCGCGGGAGACTCGGGCGAGAGTTCGCGCACGTCCTTGACCACGCCCACGATGCGGAGTCCGTGGTAGTCACCGTCCATGTTGCCGAACTGGACGTAGCGTCCGATGGGATCGCGATCGGGCCAGCGCGCCTTGACCAGAGACTCGCTGATCACCGCGACCTGGGGTGCTTCGGGTGCGTCCTGCTCCTCGATGAGCCGGCCGCGCACGAGGGGGATTCCCATGGCTTCGAAGTAGCCGGGGCCGACCAGGCGGTAGCCCGCGAGAGTCGAGCGCGCCGCGCGCTCTTCGGCGCTCATGGCGTCGATCGGGTCGTACGACGTGAACTCGTCGGGGCGCGTCATCTCCACGAACGTGCCGTTCGCGTACCAGCCGCCGCCAAGGGGGAAGTCGTTGATGAGTGCCGCCGCGGTGACGCCGGGAAGGGCGCGAGTGCGTTCGGTGAGGGCGTCCTGGAATCGCACGCGCCTGGCGCGCTGGCTGTCTTCACGAGAGAGGCTGACGTCGGCGACGAGGGCGTTGTCGAGGCGGTACCCGGGATCCACCGACAGCACCGAGCGCAGGCTTTTTCCGAGAAGACCCGCGCCGACGAGCAGGACCATGGTGAGGGCGAGCTCGGTGACGATCAGAGCCTGGCGGGCGCGCATCTGCTTTCGCGATCCCGTGCCGCCGCGGGAAGACTCGGTGAGCGTCGGGGCGAGAGCGACGTTCCGGTTGCCGGCCACGGTCATGGCGCTCAGGACGAGAGCCACGCCGGCCGACGCGAGGAGGGAGAGTGCCACGCCTAGCCAGTTGACGGTCACGGTGTCGAGGCGCGGGGCGCTTGTGGGACCGAGGGCCGCGAACAGGCGGACCGCGACGGCGGCGATGGCGATTCCGAGAAGACCGCCCGCGACACACAGCACCAGCGCTTCGGCGAGGGCCTGGCGCCTCAACCGGGAAACCGTGGCGCCGAGGCTGAGCTGGACCGCGAACTCGCGTCGTCGCGCGGCCGATCGGGCCAGCATCAGGTTCGAGACGTTGGCCGCGGCCACCGCGAGCAGCAGGAGGGCGGCCGCGAAAAGCATGTCGAGGGCCTGGCGGGAGGCCCCGGTGGCGGCTTCCAGGATCGGGATGGCCACGGCGTCGAGCATCCAGGTGTGATCCTGGTATCGGGCCTTCAGGGAACGCGACAGGGCGCTGATCTCCGCCTGCGCCTCGCGCATAGAGACACCTTCCTTCAGTCGAGCGACGGCCTGGAAGTTGTGGGCGGTGCGTGAGGTCTGGGGCGGATACTGCTCGCGAGGGCTCCAGATGCTGGTGCCGCTCGGGTAGTCGTAACCCGGGGGCATGACGCCCACGATGGTGAAGGCCTCGCCGTCGAGCTTGATGGTGTCAGCGTTCGTGGGTGGTCGCAACCCCTCGGGATGGATTCGATTCCAGAAGGAGGACGAGACAACGGCGACCTTCGTCGCGCCCTCGCGCTGTTCGTCGGGAAGGAACGTGCGTCCGGCCGCTGGCTTCACACCCATGATGTCGAAGAACTCGCGCGACACCATCGTGCCCGCGGTCACCATCGGTTCGCTGATGCCCGACACCGCGGTTTCGGCGCGCGCCATCTCGGCCATGGCGGAGAAGCTGCGCGTGCCCTGCTGCCAGTCGAGGAAGTTCGGCTCGGAAACGCTGTTCCTCGTTCCCTGCTGGTTCAGCTGGTACAGGCGCACGATGCGGTCGGAGTCAGGGTAGGGGAGAGGCTTGAGGAGGACGCCGTCATAGACGCTGAACATCGAGGCCGCGGCGCCGATGCCGAGGCCGAAGGTGAGGATCACCGCCACGGCGTAAGACGGGGTCCGGAGCAGAGTGCGCACCGAGATGCGAAGGTCGCGGACGAAGTCGTGCATCCACGCGAAGCGGAACTCGTCGCGCGTGTATTCGCGCGCGCTCTCGACCCCTCCGAACTTGAGGTGAGCGGCCCGCCGGGCCTCGGCTTCGCCCATGCCCGCGCGACGGTTCTTCTCGATCTGCTGCTCGAGATGGAACCGGATCTCTTCGTCGAGACGCTGGTCCAGATCGTTTTTGGGCTTCATGGACACTCCCTTCACTCCGTTCGCAGTGCTTCCGTCGGCGCGATCGAGGCGGCCCGCCGCGCGGGAAGCCAGGTCGCGAGCGCGGACACCGCGGCGAGGATCACCACCGTGGTGAAGAGCGCGGACATGTCCGCGCTCGCCACTTCGGGGAAGGTGCTCGTGAGCACGCGGCCGATGGCGAGGGCGCCGAGGCCCCCCAGGATGAAGCCCGCGAAGAGCGGCCGGGAGGAGTGAGCGACGATCATGCCCACCACGTCCCGGTGGCTCGCCCCCAGCGCCATGCGCAGGCCGATTTCCGGGGTGCGCGTCGACACCACGAACGAGACCACGCCGAAGATGCCGACCGCCGATAGCAGCATTGCGATGGCGCCGAACAGGCTGATGAACGCGGCCAGGGCGCGGAAGGTCGCCATCGCGCGGTCCTTGATGTCGTCGAGGGTGCGGATCGCCCACACCGGCTGCGCGGGGTCGATGGCCTGCACCGCGGCGCGAAGCGCGGGCGCCATGCCGAGGGCGTCGGCGCGCGTCTTCGCCACCAGGAACAGGGTGCCCATGGCGCCCTGGGTGTGCGGGATGTAGGTCTCGGGCTGGGGCGCGCGGTTCAGGTCGTGGCGGATGTCCGCGACCACGCCCACGATCTCCCGCCAGGGATTCTCCGCCAGGGGTCCGGAGAAGCGGACGCGCCGGCCGACCGGGTTCTCGCCCGCGAAGAAACGGCGCGCGAGGGTTTCGTTCACGATCATCACCTGGGAGCTTCCGACCGTGTCCGAGGTGGTGAAGGACCGGCCGCGCAGGACGCGCGCGCCCAGGGCGTCGAAATAGCCGGCGGACACGACGCGGTAATCCGCCTCGAGCCCGCGTTCCGCTTCGGCCTGGCCCTCGAAGACGAGGCCATCCGTCGCATTCCCGGGCGCGAGGGGAACGTGGCTGGTCAGCCCGGCCGCGACCACTCCGGGCGTGCTCTCGGCGCTCGCGAGGAGGGTCGAGAAGAACTGCGACCGCGACGCGACGTCGCCATAGCGGGCGAAGGGGAGAGTGATGCCGAGGGTCAGCACGCCTCTCGAGTCGAAGCCCGTGTCCATGGAAAGGAGGCGGGAGAATGCCCTCGTGGTGAAGCCGGCGCCGCTCAAGAGGATCAGGGCGAGGGCCACCTCGGCGGCGACGAGGGAGTGCCGCAGCACGTGTCCCCCCGAAGCGGCGAGCGGCCGCGCGGCATCCCGCAGCGACTTCCCGAGGTCGAATCGGGACGTGCTGAGCGCGGGCACGAGGCCGAACACCACGCCGGTGCCGATCGAGAGGCCGAGCGCGAAGAGCAGCACCCCCATGTCGACGCCGAGGTTCGCGAGGCCGGGCACCGATACGAGCAGATCGGCGGGAGCAGCGTCTCGCAGTCCTCGCACCCCGGCCATCGCGAGGCCGACGCCGAGCGCGCCGCCCGCGAGGGCGAGCACCAGGCTCTCGGCCAGGATCTGCCGCACGATTCGCCCCCGCGAGGCGCCCATGGCCGTGCGCACCGCGATCTCCCGGGCGCGCGCCGGGGCTCGGGCGAGGAGGACGTTCGCGAGGTTCGCGCAGCCGATGAGGAGCACGAACCCGACGCTCGCCATCAGGAGCCAGAGGCCGCCGCGATACGACTGCGAGACATCCTCGACCAGGGGGAACACGCGGGCGGAAAGGCCCCGATTCGTGTCCGGGTACTCGCGGGCAAGCCGGGCCGCGATGGTCGCGATCTCACGGTTCGCCTGGTCGACGCTGGGGCGGGTGCA
>CAZYEA010000323.1:0-5040 GCA_964646485.1 uncultured Acidobacteriota bacterium | reverse complement strand
TGTCCGCCAGTTGGAAGAAAAGCGCGACGCGGCTTGGCGAGCGTATGACCAGGCGAGCCGCGACGTTGAGCGCCAGAAGGACGGCCTGATCGACGATGTGGGCCGCCGACTGGCTCAGGATCGGGGCACCGAACGGCTCTTCACTCTTCGGTGGAAAGTGACCTAAACGCCGCCCCGTTCCGGGTAGATTGTGTCCGGAGTATTGGGGGCACGATCCGCGCATGGAAAAAGAGAAGAACGGCGAACCGGACAAGCTGGACCTAAGGTCGCAGGACCTAAGCGAGGACAAGAAGGCTGAGCTGGCCCGGCTCTTCCCCGGGGTCCGCACCGAAGGCGGGAAGGTCGACTTCGATCGCTTGAGGTTGATCCTTGGCGATGCCGTCGATGTCGGCCGTGAACGCTACGGCCTCAATTGGCCCGGCAAGGCCGAATGCTTCAAGACCCTCCTGGCGCCCAGCCTCGCCACCCTGCGGCCCGCGCCCGAGGAGAGCGTCAACTTCGACACCACCGAGAACCTGATCCTCGAGGGCGACAATCTCGAAGTCCTGAAGCTCCTGCAGAAGTCGTATCTGGGCAAGGTCAAGATGATCTACATCGACCCGCCCTACAACACGGGGAACGACTTCATCTACCCCGACAACTTTTCCGAGTCTCTTCAGACCTACCTCGAATACACGGGCCAGGTGGACAACGAGGGTCGGAAGTTCAGCACAAACGCCGAGACCGACGGCCGGTTTCACTCGAAGTGGCTGAACATGATGTACCCGAGGCTGTATCTGGCTCGGAACCTGCTCCGCGAGGACGGCGTCATCTTCATCTCCTGTGATGACAACGAGGTTCACAATCTGCGCGCCGTCATGAACGAGGTCTTCGGAGAGGAGAATTTCGTCGCGACGGTGATCTGGCAAAAGGTGTTCTCGCCAAAGAACTCGGCCCGCCACCTTTCCGAGGATCACGACTACGTCGTGATGTACGCCCGCACCGCCGAAACTTGGAGGCCCATTCTGCTCCCCCGTACCGAGGAGATGGAGGCGCGCTACGAAAACCCCGATGACGACCCGCGCGGGCCATGGACGTCGGGAGACTTCTCTGCTCGAAACTATTACAGCGAGGGCATCTACGAAATCACATGTCCATCCGGACGCGTCGTGGAGGGCCCCCCACCCGGCACCTACTGGCGGATGAAGAAGTCGAAGTTCCTTGAGCTGGATCAGGACAAGCGGATCTGGTGGGGCAAGGACGGCAACGGCACACCGAGACTAAAACGTTTCCTAGCTGACGTCCGCCAAGGACGTGTCCCTCAGACTTTGTGGACCCACACGGAAGTCGGGCACACGCAAGACGCGAAGAAGGAACTGCTCGACCACGTCACGTTCGAGCAGACCGACAATGTTCTCGACACCGTCAAGCCCGTCGAGCTGATTCGGCGAATGCTGCACCTCGCGACCAAAGCGAACGATGCGGACGTCGTGCTCGACTTCTTCGCCGGTAGCGGCTCCTCGGGCCACGCGACCATCGCGCAAAACGAAGAGGACGGCGGCAACCGACGCTTTGTATTGGTTCAGCTGCCCGAACCCCTCCCAAAGCCTGAGACACGGCTCCGAACAATCGCCGACATCACAAAGAGCCGCGTCCAGCGGGTCATCCAGAAGCTCAACGATGCCGACGCAGCGGCCGCGCCCCGTCTCTTCGAGGGCAGACCGAAGAAAACCGATCGCGGGTTCCGTGTGTTCAAGCTCTCCGAGTCGAATTTCAACACATGGGACGCAACGGCCTCGACCGACGACAAGACGCTCACGAAGCAGCTTGAGCTCCACGTCGACCATATCCGGCCCGGCCGGAGCGATCAGGATCTCCTCTTCGAAATTCTCCTCAGGAACGGCTACCCGCTCACCACCTCGGTCGAGGCGATCAACATTGAGGGAAAGCAAGTCTTAGCGGTCGGCGGCGGCGCGCTCTTGGTCTGCCTGGACCGAGGCCTCACGTTGGAGCTCATTCGCGCCATGGCCGCCCGGAAGCCGTCTCGTGTGGTCTGCCTCGACGTTGGTTTCGCCGACAACGACCAACTCAAGACCAACGCCGTCCAAACCTTCAAGACCCACGGCGTCGTCTTCAAGACGGTGTGAGGGTCCGATGAAGACGCCAGCGCAGCCTTCCAAGGCTGAACTAATCCTCTACACCACGGAGGACGGACAGGCGACGGTGCACCTCAGGGTCGCGGAGGGCACTGTTTGGTTGACTCAGCTGGAGATCGCCGAGCTCTTCCAGACCACGAAACAGAACGTGAGCCTCCACACCCGAAACATCCTGGGCGAGCGCGAACTGCGGGAGGAATCAGTTGTCAAGGATTCCTTGACAACTGCGGCCGATGGGAAGCGCTACTCCACGAAGGTCTTCAATCTGGAAATGATCCTGGCCGTGGGATACCGCGTCCGGAGTCCGCGGGGAACGCAGTTCCGTCAGTGGGCCACCACTCGCCTCCGCGAGTTCCTGGTAAAGGGTTTCGTGATGGACGACGCGCGGCTCAAGCAGCCCGGCGGAGTCGACTACTTCGATGAACTGCTCGCGCGCATCCGCGAGATTCGGGCTTCCGAAAAGCGCTTCTACCAGAAGGTGCGCGACATCTACGCAACGTCGGTCGATTACGACGCCCGGAGCGAGGCGGCTCAGGCCTTCTTCAAGAAGGTCCAGAACAAGATGCTATGGGCCGTGACCGGGCAGACTGCGGCGGAGCTGATCGCGGAGCGCTCCGCCCCCTTAGCGCCGAATATGGGGCTCACGACCTGGAGCGGCTCGCGCGTTCGGAAACACGACGTGACCGTGGCAAAGAACTACCTTCAGAAGTCGGAGATCCAGGAGTTGGGCCGAATCGTGGTCATGTATCTCGACTACGCGGAGGACCAGGCCCAAAAGCGCCGAACCGCGACCATGAAGGATTGGTCCGACCGCCTCGACGCCTTTCTGCGTTTTAACGAGCGTGAACTTCTCACGCATCCCGGCAAGGTCCGGGCCGAGGTAGCGGAGGCCCTTGCCAGGGACCGCTTTGAGGCCTTCGAGGCGGAGCGCCGGAAGGCCGACGCCATCGAGGCGGATGCTGACGATTTGAAGGCCCTGGAGAGCATTGGACGAAGGGGGGCCAAAAAGGCCCCGGGAAGTTCCCGTTGAAGCTCCAGTTCGACGCGAATCAGCAGTACCAGCTCGACGCGGTCGCTTCCGTCGTCGATCTCTTCGACGGCCAGCCCCAAGGCGGGCTGGACTTCTCGCCAATCAACCTCGGGGAGTACGAAGATCTGTTTGAGGGCCAGGAGCGGACGGAACTCGGCGTTGGCAACCTGCTTCGAATCGGGGAAGAAACCCTCCGTGCAAACACTCGAGCCGTGCAGGAGCGAAACGACATCGAGGTCGCGCACGCCGGAGCACCCCTCGACGGCTGGGAGCTGAAGGACGGTTCCACGGCTAGCCCGCGCCGATGTCCTCATTTCTCGGTCGAGATGGAGACGGGCACGGGTAAGACCTACGTCTACCTTCGGACAATCTTCGAACTCTCTCGCCGCTATGGCTTCCAGAAGTTCGTCATTGTGGTGCCGAGCGTCGCCATCCGGGAAGGCGTGCTCAAGAACATCGAGATAACTGCCGAACACTTCCGGGCGATCTTCGGCAACCTGCCTTCCGAGCACTTCGTCTACGACGGGAAGCGAATCAATCGACTCCGCCAGTTTGCCACCAGCAACACGCTCCAGATTCTGATCATCAACATTGACTCTTTCCGCAAGAACTTCACGGGAACCGAGGAAGAGAACAAGAGCAACGTGATCTACAAGCGGATGGACAAACTGGGAGATCGCCAGCCCATCGAGTACGTTCAGGCGGCCCGGCCGATCGTGATCATCGACGAGCCGCAGAGTGTCGATAGCACCGAGAAGTCGCAAGAAGCGATCCGCGCGCTGAATCCCCTGTGCACCCTGCGCTACTCCGCCACGCATCGCGACCTCTACAACCTGGTCTATCGGCTCGATCCTGTGCGGGCTTTCGAGATGCGGTTGGTTAAGCAGATAGTGGTGGGCAGCGCCACGTCCGACGTCGGCGCCAACGATGCCTTCGTGCGTGTCGAGAGGATCGAGCACAAGAAGGGGATCACTGCCAAGCTGCGGATCCACGTGCAAGGCCCCGCTGGACCGAAGGAGAAGTCCGTAAGTATCAAGGCTGGAACCGACCTCTTTGCTGTTTCCAACGAGCGCGTGAACTACCTTCAGGGCTTCTCGGTGGCCGAAATCTACGCGGAGCCCGGCAACGAGTTCGTCCGGTTCGACAACGGCCGTGAGGTGCGTCTCGGCGAAGAGGTGGGCGGGCCACGAGACGACATCTGGCGCGCGCAAATCAAGCACACGATCAGGAAGCACCTGGAGAAGGAACTTCAGCTCCAGGGCCGCGGCATCAAGGTCCTGAGCCTCTTCTTCATCGACCGCGTGGCCAACTACCGCGCCTATGACGCCGCGGGCGCGCGGACTCTGGGGCCATTCGCTGAAGCCTTTGAGGCCGAGCTTCTGGCCTACTCGAAGGAGGAGCGGTTCCGCAGTCTTCCCTGGTTGAGGGAGGACCTCACGAAGTTGCATGACGGCTACTTCGCGCAGAACAAGAAGGGGATCGTGAAGGACACTCGCGGCGACACCCAGGCCGACGACGACGCGTACAACCTCATCATGAAGGACAAGGAGAGGCTTCTCTTGATTGACGAGCCTCTTCGGTTTCTCTTCAGCCACTCGGCGCTGCGCGAAGGGTGGGACAACCCGAACGTGTTTCAGATCTGCACGCTCAACGAAACACGAAGCGCCTTCAAGAAGAGGCAGGAGATCGGCCGAGGCCTACGTCTCCCGGTCGATCAGAACGGCCAGCGGGTTTTCGATGAGTCAGTAAACCGCCTGTTCGTCATGGCGAACGAGAGCTACGAGGACTTTGCCAAAGCGCTCCAGAAGGAATACGAGGACGACTGCGGCGTGTCGTTCGGGAGGATCCCAGTCACGGCCCTCGCGCGGCTCACCC
>CAZYEA010000322.1:0-5040 GCA_964646485.1 uncultured Acidobacteriota bacterium | reverse complement strand
GTAGGGTGTCCAGTGCGGCGCTACCTCGAAGGGGCCCACGGCGGCGACTTCCGGTGCCGGCTTGTCAGCGGCGGCCGGCTTGGCCGTCTGCGCGCCCACGAGTGCGGCCAGGGAAAGGCTGGCAAGGGCCAGGGAACTCGTGAAGATCTTGCGTGTGGTCATTGGAGAACCTCGCTCCTGATAAAACCCTTTGGGACCGCGAAACAACGGCTCCCGGGGCCACGAGGGTAACAGAGCCTTGTTTCTTTAGTCAAGGGTTAGTCTCATTTTCCTAAAGTTTCACTTGAACTGTGGCCTAAGGCCTCAAGAAAACTAGGGAAAAATCAATTCTGTGAGCGTTTTGACACCCTTGCGAGAACGTTTCCTCTAGGTCCCTGGGCGAGCTCGAGCAGGGAATACCGATCACCCGACTTCACTTCGTCCCATTCATTCGGGCCAAACAGGATCAGCCTGGGCTGCTCGCTCACGAGATCGAGGGCCTGGCTGAGTGAGCTCATCTCCCTCACCTTTCCGTCGTTGTAGAAGTATCCGGACATCCACGCCGTTCGCCAGGCCCCCGCCACCAGTACCTCGCGTCCCTGCGCGGGGAGAAACAGGCGACGGCCCGATTCCATGGCTTCGAGGACCGGAGGGGCTACGAGGGTCAGCAGGAGGAGGAATCCCGCGGCGCCGATCGAGAGGATCTTGAGACTCTCGGTCCGAGCGCGCTCGAATCCCCGCGAAGCCATGAAGGTGGTGGCCAGCAGCCAGATGGCCGGAGGCAGGGCGCTTCGCCCCCATGGTTCGCCTTCGCGCGCGGCGCGGATCACGAGGGCCACGGCCACCGCGGAAACGATCAGCCCGATGAGGCCGGCGGCTCGCGTGCCCTTCGGTTCCTCGTCATCGAACAGCACGCGTGGGGCGAGGGCGAGGCCGATCGCGAGGGGAGGCAGGCACGGCAGGATGTACCCCGGTAGCTTCGAGCCCGCGAGGGAGAAGAGGAGCAGGGGTACAGCGGTCCACACCAGGAGCGAGGCCATCGACCTCCGCTCTTCGCGAAGCCCCGCGGTGAGAGCGGCTGGGAAGAGGCCGGTCCACGGGAACACACCGAGCAGAAGCACCGGAAGGTAGTAATAGAACGGCCCCGGGTGGTTGTGGACCGTGCTGGTGAAGCGGGCGAGGTTGTGGTTCAGGATGAAGATCTCGATGAAGCGGAATCCCTGGTCGGCGTAAACGGCCGCGAACCACGGACCTGCGATCGCCAGCAGCAGCAAGACGGCGCGGGGTGTGATGATCTTTTTCAGGTCGAACGGTTTCCCCACGAGGGAGGCGCCCACCGCGATCCCTCCCGGAATGAGGAGGCCGATGGGCCCTTTGGCCAGAGCCGCGAGGCCCATCAAAGCCCAGGCGGCGGGCACTGCGGAGCTGCCGGCGATTCCGTGCCGGGACAGAATGAACAGCCCGCTCGCGCCCGTGATGAACGCGGCCACGAGCATGTCCATGGTCGCGGCTCTGCCATAGGCGAAGGCGAGGGGTGAAGTCGCGAGGAGAATCATGGCGAGCCGTCCGCACCGGCGGCCGAAAAGCCGCGCCCCCACGAGGCCGGTGAAGCCGGTGATGAGCAGGGCCGCGAGCACCGCCGGCCAGCGCGCCGCCGCCTCGGTTTCGCCAACCAGCCGATAGCCGAGACCGGCGAGCCAGTAGTACAGCGGCGGCTTCTCGAGCCACGGTTCGCCGGCAAGAGTGGGAGTCACGAACTCGTTCGCGCGCGCCATCTCCACGGCCACCCGCGCGTAACGCGGCTCGTCGGGCCCGAGCAGGGGAACCTGGCCGAGGCGAAAGACAAGGAGAAGGAACTGGAGGCCGAGGATCAGCGCGCCTTCCCAAGGTGCGATGAAGTTCTTCTCGGGTTCGAGGGTCGGCCGGGGGGCATCGTCGCTATCGGCCATGGTGGGTTCCTTGCCGTCTTCGCTCCGAGGTTGGTGCCAGAGCCGGGAATCGAACCCGGATGACCTTTCGGTCGAGGGATTTTAAGTCCCCTGCGTCTGCCAATTCCGCCACTCTGGCTCCTGAAGCCGAGGCTACCGCTTCGGAGAAGGTTCCGCGAGGACGCTCAGCATGGCCTCGTGGAGCACGCGGTTGGAGGCGACCACTTCGTCGGCGCGAACCCCGACCGGCGTGCCGTCGAATCGGGAGACGCAGCCACCCGCCTCTTCGACGAGCAGGGATCCCGCGAGCACGTCCCACGGCTTCAGGCGCTCTTCGAAGTAGCCGTCGATGCGCCCGGCGGCGAGGTAGGCGAGATCGAGGGCGGCCGCACCATCGCGGCGCAGCGCCCGCGCGTGGTGGAGGAATCTCTCGAACAGACGCAGGGTGTGCCCGACGTCGTCCCGCAGGTCGTAGGGGAAACCCGTGACCAGAACGGCGCGGAGCAGTTCCCGGGCGGGTGTCACCTTGAGGGGAGAGCCGTTGCAGGTGGCCCCGCGTCCGCGCGCGGCGGTGAAGAGCTCGTCCTTCACTGGATCGTAGACGGCGCTTGCGATCACGGTCTCGTTCCGGGTGAGAGCGATCGAGGTGCAGAAGAAAGGGTAGCGATGGGCGTAGTTGGTGGTGCCGTCGAGGGGATCGATGTACCAGACGAACTCGGATCCGCTCAGGGAGGGGGCACTTTCCTCGGCCACGTAGTCATGGTCGGGAAAAGACCGCCTGAGTCTTGCGAGAATCGCGGCCTCGCAAGCCCGGTCGACCTCGGTGACGAGGTCCAGTTCGCCCTTGTGCTCGACCCCGATGTCGGTTCCGAGGCGGGCCTTCTGGATCCGGCCGGAGATGAGGGCGGCCTCGGCGGCGGCCGCGCGGTACAGGTCGACGTCCAGGGACAAGCTCATCGCCAGACCACGGGGTGGAAGTAGATCAGGGCGCGCGCGCCGCGGGTCTCGCCATCGGGCCCGGAGTTGAGCATCTGGAGCCGCAGGGTGAGGGTCTCGCCCTTGCGCACAAGGAAGCCGTTCCCCGAAGGAAGGAAAGTGGCCTTCAGGCCTTCCAACGACGATCTTGGAGCGAGAAACAGCGTGGTCACCCCGGACACCAGGTACAACTCCGGCGCGGCGGACGGCGCTCCCAGGTCGGGCGCCCAGCCCACGATGTACACGTCATCCGGCGGCGTCCACGAACTCTCCTGGGTCAACGACTCGCCGCTCTTGATCGGCTTGCTTTTGATCTCCACTGCCTCGACCGAGAGTTGCCGGGTGAGCGGAGTGGGCGGCGCCAGGACCCGGAAAAGCGCCATTCCAAGCAGAGCCGAGGACACGGCGAGAATGATGAGGTCGCGACGATTCATCGACGGCGGGGAGCATACGGGAGTTGCGGGGACGACGTTGCACGTAGACTCGGCCTGCGACCTTCTGATGACCGACGACTCGAACGACTCTTCCCGACCGCCCCGCCCCAGAGTTCACGTGCCCCGCTGGCAAAAGGCGTCTCCGCCCGTGGCTCCAGGCGCTGAGCCGTCGCGGAGCTCGTTCCGAGGTGGTCGAGGTTTCGATCCGCCGCGAGGCCAGGAAAGGACCGAGCGACCCCGACCCTCGGGGCCCCGCCATGGCTTCCGATATCGGGTCGACCTCGAGTACCTCGGCACTCGTTACAGCGGCTGGCAGTTCCAGACGAACGCGCGCACGGTGGCGGGGGAGATCATGGAGGCGATCCACCGCGCCACCGGGCAGCGCGTGATCGAAGTCTACGGATCCGGCCGCACCGACGCGGGCGTCCACGCTCTTCATCAGGTCGCGCACATCGACCTCGCGAAGCCGGTCGAGCCCGAAGAGTTCATGCGCGCGGTCAATGACGAACTACCGGGTGATATCAATCTGCTGAAAGTCGAACTCGCGCCCGACGGATTCCACGCGCGTCATTCCGCCACCGCGCGCACCTACCTCTATCGGATCTCGCGCCGCCGCAGCGCCTTCGACAAGCCGGTGGTGTGGTGGGTCAGGGATCCGCTCGACGTGAACGCGATGGCCGAGGCCGCGAGGTCGCTCTGCGGCCTGCACGATTTCGCCGCCTTCGCCCAGGCTGATCCCAAGAAGCCGGAAGAGTCCACCCAGGTGAAGGTGGAGGCGGTCGATGTCTTCGAGGAGGGACCGAACGTCTTCATCCGCATCCAGGGTTCGCACTTCCTCTGGAAAATGGTCCGGAGGATCGTGGGCGTTCTGGTCGAAGTGGGTCGCGGCAAGCTGAAGGTCGGGGATGTCGCGAGGATCATGCGGGCGGACGGCGCGTCGGTCGCGGAGTTCACCGCCCCTCCCTCGGGCCTCTCCTTGGAGAAGGTGACCTACGGCGTGCCCGCTCCGGTGCGTTCACCTCAGCCCGCGACGGGCGGGCGATCCGAGTCCGGGCGTTCGCGGAGCGATGCTCCCCAGGCTTTCGGCCGAAGGTCCGGCTTCGATTCGGTGAAGCCCCGTTCGGGCTTCAAGCCGCGGGGGGGACGTAGCGCAGGGCCTGCAGGCCGTCCCGAAGGGGGATGGCCTCATCGATCAGCATCACGGGAATCTCCTCCCGGACCGGGTAGGCAAACGTTCCGTCGACGCGGATGATCGCGGCTTCGAGCTTGTCGGTCACCGGGGCGCCGCTGTTGTTCCTCGTCCCCGAGGCGATGCGGGCGTTCAGGGCCTCGAGCTCAGCCGGCGTGGCAAGCCGAACCGCGGAACGATCCGCGGGGCAGCAGAGGACTTCGAGGAGTTCGGGCGCGATCATGGACGCGATCCTACCTTCGGCCGCCCTGCCTTCGCACGGTCGGGTCGGATAGAGCCCCGGTATGCGCAAGGCCCGGCCGCCCCTCGCCATCATCGACATCGGAAGCAATTCCGCGCGGGTCGTGGTCTACAACCGCGAGGCCGGCGGTCACCTCAGGATCGTGGCCAGCGCCCGATCCTCCCTGCGCCTGGTTGAGGGTGTGGTGGAGAACCACGCGATCGGCGAAGAAGCGATGGACCGCGCGCACGATGCCCTTCGCGATTTCCGCGCCATCGCCCTCGGCGCGGGCGCCCACGCGATCCGGGTTTACGC
>CAZYEA010000321.1:0-5059 GCA_964646485.1 uncultured Acidobacteriota bacterium | reverse complement strand
GGACGAGCTTGACGACCAGAAGAAGGGTGCGGTTCAAGGAAGGGCTGGTGAAGAGATGGTTTGCGGAGGGGGAACCGCCTAGTGCCGGTAGCTTTTGAGAGAATGAAGCGTGATCGTACGACAACGGACCGGATCTTCGAAGCCTGGGAGCGGCGCTTGAACGGGGCCCCGTCCATGAAGGACACGGGCATTCAGGCCGCGATCAGGGATTCGAGGTCTCCGGCGGAGAAATACCAGGACCTCGTGATCGGGTCCCGCGGCTTTCTCCGCCTGATCCACTTCGAACTCGTGATGCTTTTCGCCTCCCGGGTTCCAGGCGCCTTCGGTCTGCTCCTGCGGAAGTTCCTCTACCCCACCCTCCTCGGGTCGTGCGGCCGGGGCGTGGTGTTCGGGGTCGATGTCGCTCTCCGTCATCCCCACAAGATCCACATCGGTGAGGGGACGGTCATCGACGATCACGTCCTCCTCGACGCCAAGGGGGTCGCCAACAAGGGCATAACCATCGGCGACCATGGCTTCATCGGCCGCAACTCCATCCTCTCGTGCAAGGACGGGGACATCACTCTGGGCAGCCACATCAACATCGGCTTCAATTCAGAGATCTTCTCCTCCTCGAAGGTGGAGGTGGGGGACTACGGTCTGTTCGCCGCCTACACCTATGTGGTGGGCGGAGGCCACGACCATTCGGACCTTGGCGCCGTGATCATCGAGCAGGCCCGGCCATCCCTGGGCGTCTCCATCGGCCGCAACGCATGGCTCGGCGCGGGGGCGAAGATCCTCGACGGCGTCACCCTCGGCGCCAATGTCGTGATCGGCGCGGGGGCGGTGGTGAACGAATCCATGCCCGACGCGGTGATCGCGGCGGGCGTCCCCGCGAAGATCATCAGGAGGCGTGACGGTCTGTCGCCCGAGCGGCAGGCATGAGCCGGATCCTCGTCGTGACCTCTTCGGCGCCCTTCGTGCGCGGCGGGCACATGGTCATCGCCGAGGAGACGGTTCAGGCCTTGAGGCGGGCCGGTCACGAGGCGGAGATCTTCGAGACCCCGACCAATCGCTTCGGCCGGCAGTTCGATGCCTACGAAGCCACCCGCCTCACCGATGTCTCGGAAGGCGCCGACGGCCGGGCCATCGACCAGATCATCACGATGCGCTACCCCGCGTACGCGCTGCGGCATCCCCGGCACGTCTGCTGGCTGACCCACACCATGCGGGAGTACTACGACCTCTTCGACTCGATCATGCAGGGTTTCGGCCGCAAGGGCCGGCTCAAGGAGCGGGTTCGCCGGTACTTCATCCACCGCCTCGATCGGCGCCTGCTCACCTTGAACGTGTCGAAGCTCTTCACCATTTCGCAGACGGTGACGGACCGGCTTGAGCACTTCCTCGGCGTGCCGTCCATGGTGCTTCATCCGCCCGCTCCGGCCCGGAACTATCGCTGCGAGACCTACGAGCCGTATGTCTTCGCGGTCAGCCGCCTCCATCCTCTCAAGAGGATGGACCTCCTGATCGAGGCCATGGCTTCGATGAAGGACCGATCCTTACGGGCGGTCATCGCGGGCTTCGGCGAGGACGAGCCGCGGCTCCGCGCCTTGATTCGCGAGAGAGGTCTCGAGTCCCGCGTCGAGCTGGTCGGGCCGCTCTCCGAAGAGGCGAAACTCGAGCACTACGCCCGCTGCCGCGCCGTGTACTTCGCGCCGAAGAACGAGGACTACGGCTTCGTGACCCTGGAGGCGATGTCGAGCGGGAAGGCGGTATTGACCGCGACCGATTCGGGAGGCCCGACCGAACAGGTGGAGCCGAACACCACCGGCTGGATCCTCAAGCCCGAGGCGGCCGCCTTCGCGGACGTGCTCGACCAGCTCGCGGGCGATCAGGCTCTCGCGGAACGGATGGGACGGAACGGCCTCGCCTACGCCGCGCGCCACACCTGGGACGCGGTGGTCCCCAGGCTTCTAATCTAGGCGCGCACCACCACGTTCAGGTCGACGGGACGAACCCCGTACGACTCGAACCAGTTGATGCCTTCATTGACGAGATCGAAGCGGAGCCGGTAGGTCCCGGGCTCCTTCGGCGCATGGCACGTGAACGTGACTTCCTTCCGCTCCACGGGATTCATGTCCGCGGGGATCTCGAAGCGTTCGTGATCGCGCACGAGGACTTCTCCCGCCGCGTCGCAGATCACGACACCCACGCAGACGTGCCCGCGCGCGCCGGGGGCGCCTTTGATCCAGCGCGTGTCCCCCGCGTTGTGAAGGCCCAGGGTCACGTCGATCGCCTGACCGGGTGAGAGGGGGCCGAGCGGTCTCGAGGCGTCGGGACTGACGAGGCTTACGTTCGCGAAGATCCGGCCGGGCGCGTCGCTCGAGGCCAGGTCGAATCGATCGGGGAGCAGAAGTGTCGGGGAACCCGTCTGCTCGAACCAGGCCACACGGTCGTCGACCATGTCGAGCTGGATGAGGAAGCCGCCCTCCGGGTTCGCGTTCGGCAGCCGGATCTCCAGGTCGATCGTCTCTGTGGGCGCCACGTTCCTCGGGAGGTACACCCGCACGAAGCCCCGCGCTACGGTCTCCCGTTTCAGGTTCAGCAGGTGGGCGCCCAGCACCACGAAACCGCCGAGGGGCGTCTCCTCGTGAAGCCAGAGCGTGTCGCCCGTGTTGGTGAGTCGCACCCTCTGGGTGGAGCCGTCGCCGCCCGGCCGCGGCGTGAGCGAAACGGCGGCAATGTCCGCGCGCAGCACACTCGGGTTGCGGCTGTCCGGCGTGCTTCGCCCCTTCAACAGGGTCAGCACCATGAAATGCCGCAGCGACTCACGCACCGTGTCCACCGGAAAGATGTTGTCGTCGCCCTCCATGAACTTCGTGTGCTGCTCGAAAGTGAAGGTGAGACTTGAAGGATCGGGGAAGGGCTTGAGGGTCAGGGAGTGGAAGCCGACGCCCTCCGCGATCTTCACGAGGTCATCGAGGTGCAGGTCGTTCTCAAGGACGCCGTGGATCTCCGTTTCGTAGGCACCCTGATCGCTGTGCGCGTGGCCCTCGCCGGGCTCGCCCATGACCAGCCGGCCGCCGGGGCGAAGGATCCGGAAGAACTCGCGCAGGACCTCGGTCTGGTTGGGCACGTGGTGGAAGGAGTCGAAGCAGACGATGCGATCGACGGACTCGCTCGGGATATCGAGCTCATGCCCCGAGTACTTCACGAAACGCGGGCCGAGCTCCATCTGGTGGCGGGGATCGGCCTCGAACATCTGGCGGCCGAAGGCGAGGGCGGTTTCGCTCACATCCACCGAGATGGTGCGGCAGCGCAGGCGGTTGACCATGGAGGAGAGCCAGCAGCTTCCCGAACCGAAGTCGACCACGGTCATGCCCACGCCGAGGTCCAGTTCATGGAGGACGAGACCGAGGCGGTAGAGGATTCCCGGAGTGTCGCGCACCGTGCTGAGCGGCTTGTTGAGGACGTGGAGGCGCGCGTCCGGCTCGCTCGCGATGCTCTGCCAGTGACGTTCGGCGTTGCGGTTGAACTCGTCGGCCCGGCTCAGGAGCTCGGCTTCCGAGTAGGTCGGATGTTCGTGGACGTGGGGTGCTTTCGGGACGGCGCTCAGGGCCTGCCGGGCGAGGGAAAGGTGGCGCCTGAAGGCTCGATAGTCCATGAGGCCGTGGATTCTCGCAGAGCGCGCGATGGTTTTGATTCTCCGGCCCGCTAGACTCCCCACCACGTTCCCCTCAGGAGTTCAAATGGCCAAGCCCGAGACCACCGCCAGTGCCAGGACCGCCGACGAAGGTTCCGACCTGAAGCCGCACACGACCATCTCCGGCCGGCCCATCGAGCCGCTCTACCGGCCCGAGGACCTCAAGGGACTCGACTACGACCGCGACCTCGGGGACCCCGGCAGCTATCCCTTCACGCGTGGCGTTCACAAGACCGCCTACCGCGGGAAGATGTGGACCATGCGCCAGTTCGCGGGCTTCGGCTCGGCCGCGCAGACGAACGAGCGATTCAAGTACCTCCTGGCCCACGGCGGGATGGGGCTCTCGGTCGCCTTCGACCTGCCCACCCTGATGGGCCGCGATCCCGACCACGAGCTGTCCCTCGGCGAGGTGGGCAAGTGTGGGGTCGCGGTGACCTCCCTCGAAGACATGGAAACGCTCTTCGACGGCATCCCCCTGGGCGATGTCACCACGTCGATGACCATCAACTCTCCCGCTCCCATCCTGGTCGCTTTCTACATGTTGGTGGGCGAGAAGCAGGGTGTGTCCGCGGACAAGCTCGCGGGCACCATCCAGGCTGACATCCTGAAGGAGTTCATCGCTCAGAAGGAGTACATCTTCCCGCCCAAGCAGAGCATGCGTCTTCTCGTGGACATGATCCAGTACTGCACGGAGACGATGCCTCGGTGGAACACGGTCTCGATCTCGGGCTACCACATCCGCGAAGCGGGCTCGACCGCGGCCCAGGAGCTCGCCTTCACCCTGCGCGACGGCATCGAGTACGTGCAATGGTGCGTGGACCGGGGGATGGATGTCGACTCCTTCGCGCCCCGCCTCTCCTTCTTCTTCAACTCGCATTCCGATTTCTTCGAGGAAATCGCGAAGTTCCGGGCGGCGAGGCGAATCTGGGCCCGCACCATGCGCGAGCGGTTCAAGGCCAGGAATCCGCGCTCGTGGATGTGCCGGTTCCACACTCAGACCGCGGGGGTTTCCCTCACCGCCCAGCAGCCGGTGAATAACGTGGCGCGCACCGCCCTTCAGGCCCTGGCCGCGGTCCTCGGCGGCACTCAGTCGCTCCACACCAACTCTCTCGACGAGGCCCTCGCTCTTCCCACCGAAGACGCGGTCACCATCGCCCTGCGCACCCAGCAGATCATCGCGGAGGAGACGGGCGTGGTTCACACCGCCGATCCCCTCGGCGGTTCCTACTTCGTGGAGAAACTCACGAACGACATCGAAGCCGAGGCCATGGAGTACATCCGCAAGATCGACGCCATGGGAGGCATGGTGGCGGCGGTGGAGAAGGGCTTCCCCCAGCGCGAGATCGGGGAGGCGTCGTACCGCTTCCAGCAGTCGAT
>CAZYEA010000320.1:3737-5079 GCA_964646485.1 uncultured Acidobacteriota bacterium | reverse complement strand
ACGCGGTGGCCGACCAGCTCACCTTCCGCGATGAGAACGGGCAGCCCGTGAAGTACGAGTCCAAGAAGCTGCCGGATCCGAACCTCCAGTGGTCGCCGCGCCTTGGCTTCAACTGGGATGTGAAGGGCGACCGCACCATGCAGGTCCGCGGCGGCTCGGGCATCATGTCCGGCCCTCCGCTCTACGTCTGGATCTCGAACCAGATCGGCAACACCGGCGTGCTCACGGGCTTCGACGATCTGCGCAACACCACCGCGCGGCCCTTCAACCCGAACCCGAACGCCTACAAGCCGACCAACGTGACCGGGGCTCCCGCCGCGAGCTACGAGCTCGCTCTCACCGACCCGAACTTCAAGTTCCCCCAGGTCTGGCGCACCAACCTGGCCCTGGACAAGAAGCTCCCCTGGAACATGGTGGGCACCGTCGAATTCCTCTACAACAAGGATGTCAACGGCGTCTACTACATCAACGCCAACCAGACCGCGCCCAACTCGAGCTTCACCGGCGCCGACAACCGTCCACGCTGGACCACGGTGTCATGCAACGTCGCCCTGCCCAGTTCCGCGACCAACTGCGCCAACCGCATCTACGGCAACGTGGCGAACGCGGTGGTCCTGAAGAACCAGAACGTGGGCAAGTCGTGGCACGCCTCGGCGTCGCTCGAGAAGGCGTTCAAGGGCGGTTTCGCCAAGGCCGGCTATTCCTACGGCGAAGCGAAGAACACCGTGGACGCGGGTTCGATCGCGTTCGGATCGTGGAGCGGCAACGCGCAGTCGAGCAACCCCAACACCCCGGGACTCGGCTTCGGCGCCAACTCCCCCGGGCACCGCGTCTTCGTCACCGCATCCTTCAGCCGTGAATACCTGAAGTTCGGCAAGACCACCTTCGGCATCTTCTGGCAGGGCATCCAGGGCAACGGGTCCTACACGGTCAGCGGAGACCTGAACAACGACGGTACCGCGAACAACGACCTGATCTACATTCAGAACAGCGCATCGGAGACCACCTTCGTCCCCTTCACCGCGTCGGGCCGCACGTTTACCGCCGCGGAACAGGCTCAGGCCTGGGACGCCTATATCGCCCAGGACAAGTACCTCAGCAAGCACCGCGGCCAGTATGCGGTTCGAAATGCGGTGTTCCTGCCCATCGTTCGTCAGGCCGACGTGTCGCTCACCCAGGACATCTTCCGCAACTGGGGAACCAAGCGTCACTCGCTTCAGTTCCGCGTGGACGTCCTCAACGCGGCGAACCTTCTCAACAAGAACTGGGGCCTCGGCGTTCGCTTCGTGAACTCCCAGCCTCTGATCATCGCCTCGGCCGCTCAGGGCGGCCCGATCAGCGC
>CAZYEA010000320.1:0-3637 GCA_964646485.1 uncultured Acidobacteriota bacterium | reverse complement strand
TGACTTCAGGGACGATTTGTCGCGCATTTATTGAACGGCGCGGATCTTTCATAGGGAATCTGACGTCTAGTGGAATGAGCGCAAGGTCTGATTAAGACCTGCCCTCTATAATCCGCCGACTTGAAGGTCCAGGGCGGATCGCTCGAAGCGGCCAATAGGAAACACTTTGGAGGCATGAAAACGTCGATGTTCCCCACCGCACTCGCACTCGCCCTTGCCCTTGCCGCCGGTCCCGCGGCGCCGGCCCAGGACAAAACCCAGGCCCCCTCCCCGGTGATCGCCCCCACGGGACCGGTACTCGCCCTCACCGCCGACGAAGCGGTGCAGCGCGCGCTCGAGAACAACGCCGACCTCGCGGTCGAGAAGTTCACGCCCCAGGCTTCCGACCTCTCGATCAGCGACGCGAGGGCGGTGTATGACCCCGTGGTCTTCTCCACCCTGTCCACCCAGTCCCGCACCGCCAAGTCGACCAACACCATCTCCGGCGGCGCCCAGGTCGAAACCGACACCATCACCTACAACTTCGGCGCCACCAAGGCCATCCAGACCGGAGGCAGCTTCCGGGTGGACTTCAACAACAACCGCCAGAAGACGAACAGCACGATCAGCGCCTTCAACCCGAACTTCAACTCGAACTTCAACGCGAACTTCACCCAGCCCCTGCTGAAGAACCGCTCGCTCGATACCAACCGCCTCAACATCAGGCTGACCAAGCGGAACAAGGAAATCACCGACCTTCAGTTCCGGAGCATCGTGGTCTCCACCCTCGCCAACGTGCGCAAGCTGTACTACGACCTCATCTACGCGGTGGAGAACCTGAGCGCTCAGCGCAAGAGCCTCGCCCTCGCTCAGAAATTCCTCAATGAGAACCAGATCAAGGTCAACGTCGGAACCCTCGCGCCCCTCGACGTGGTCGCGGCTGAGTCCGAGGTGGCGACCCGCGAAGAAGGAGTGGTCATCGCCGAGAACTCGCTCGCCGAGGCGCAGGACGCGATCAAGCGGGCGATCCTGCCCAAGAACGATCCCGAAGCCTGGAAGACGGAGATCGTGGCGAAAGACCGCCCCACCGCGCAGCCCGTCCCGGTGGACGCCGATGCCGCCATCAACAATGCCCTCCAGAAGCGCATCGACTACCAGGTCGTGCAGAAGAACCTCCAGAACATCGAGGATCAGGTCGCCCTCACCAAACAGGGCCGCAAGCCGACTCTCGACCTCTTCGCGAACTACGGCACCCTCGGCACCGGCGGCACCCAGCTCATCGACCTCACCACCAACCGGAAGCTCGACACGCCCATCCCCGGAGGCTACGGTGACGCCCTCTCCGAAGTGGTCGGCCGTGACTACCCGACCTGGAACGTGGGGGTCAACTTCTCCTACCCGATCTTCAACAAGGTGGGCAAGAACTCCGCCGCCCGCGGCGAACTGGCTCTAGAGCAGTACCGCGCGGTGGCCCGGCGCGCCGAGCTCCAGATCGCGAACGAGGTGCGCACCGCCTCCCGCGCGGTGGAGACGAACTTCAAGCGCGTCGCCACCACCCAGGCGGCGCGAACCCTCCAGGCGCGCCGGCTCGACGCCGAAGAGAAGAAGTTCGCGGCCGGCATGTCCACGAACTTCCTGGTCACCCAGGCCCAGCGCGACCTCGCACTCGCCGAGGTGGCGGAGATCCGGGCCATCGCCGACTACAACAAGAGCCTGGTCGACTTCGAGCGCGTTCAGGAGGCCGGTCTTTCTGGCGGGAACGGAATCATCTCCGTCCGCTAACTCGCTCTCGTCGTCAGACGCAACGGGGCAGCCCCAGAAGGGCTGCCCTTTTCATTGGCGATCCGGAATCAGCACCTGGATCCGATCCGCGGCGAGACGGCAGGTCGCGGGAAGCGCGCCGGACCAGGGATCGCCGTCGGTCTGGAGACACAAGCCGGGGCTTTTTCGGATGGTCATCGAGGCCGCTTCGCGGATGGTCACTTCGGGCCGGAGGTGATGGCGCCCGAGCGCGATGTCGATCGCATAGAAGATCGCCTGCCTGTGGGTGCGCCCCCGATAGAGCAAGGCGTGTCCCACGCGGTCGTCCCAGCGCCCGCCGGGGACGATGTGGAAAGGCCCCGCGTAGTCGGTCATGTTCACGAACGCGGCGCCCGTGACGTCCTGCACGTTCCCGTCGACTTCGACCTCGAAGCCCGGGAAGGAGTAGCGCGAGAAGACGCGGAAAGCGTCGATGAAGGCGCCGGCCATTCCGAAGCGCGCCTTCATGCCCGGACGGACGTTGTGCATGATGAAAGCATCGAGGCCCGCGGTCGCCTGCATGAGGTAGGGCGTCTCACCGATGAGGCCCACATCGCGAGGGGCGGGCCTCGCCGTCGCGAGCCGCTGCGCCGCCCGGACGGGGTCTGGGGGCAGACCGACCGCCCGGGGCACCACGTTGAAGGTCCCCCCCGGCAGAACGCCCAGAATCACGGGGGAGCCGAGGATCCCCTCGACCACCTCGCGGATGGTTCCGTCGCCGCCCCAGGCGAACACCACCGCGTCGGCCCGGGTCGCCGCCTCCCGGGCCAGGCCGATCGCCTCTCTCGGCCCGCGGGTCGGCGTGATCGCGAGTTCATAGACAGGTTCGAGCGCCGCCTTGATCCCGTCGATGGTCCGGGCGTGGCGGCGCCGCCCCGCGTTCGGGTTGTAGATCAACGACGCGCGCGGGCGGGCGGGCATGGGCCTTTCGTGGTCTGAGGGAGGCTCGGATCCTTCTAATCGATCTCGCAGGCGATCAAGTCCTCGAAGGACTCGCGGCGGCGGATGAGTCGCGGCCGCGCTCCTTCGAGAAGCACTTCGGCGGCGCGGGGACGGAAGTTGTAATTCGAGGCCATGGAAAAACTGTAAGCACCCGCGTCGAGCACGGCGAGGAGGTCGCCTTCCTTCGTCTCCGCGATCTCCCTTTCCTTGGCGAGGAAGTCGCCGCTCTCGCACACCGGCCCCACGATGTCGGCGCTCACCCTCGGAGCGCCCTTGGGGGCGGAGAGATTCACGATGTGGTGATACGCGGAATAGAGGGACGGCCGCAGCAGGTCGTTCATTCCCGCATCCGTGATCACGAAGCGCTTCGCTCCGTTCATCTTGATGGCGATCACGCGGGTGAGGAGAAGGCCCGCGGCGGCGATCAGGGAACGCCCCGGTTCGAGCAGGAGCTTGAGTCCCAGATCGCGGATCTCGGGGAGGACGAGAGCCGCGAGTTCCGCCGGCGCAGGGGCGCCGGAGCCGTCGTAGTCGACCCCGAGGCCGCCGCCGATGTCGATGGTGCGGAGCGCGAATCCCTGGCCGAGAAGCGCCCGTGAGAGGGAAGCAAGGGCGCGCACCGCCTCCGTGGCCGGGCCGAGGTCGCGAAGCTGCGAGCCGATGTGACACTGAACGCCCGTGACCTCGATCCCGCCCAGGCCGCGGGCCTCGCCCAGAATCCGGGGTGCTTCCTGTATGGGCACGCCGAACTTGTTCTCGCGAAGGCCGGTGGAGATGTAGGGGTGGGACTTCGGATCCACGTCGGGATTCACGCGCAGGGTCACGAGGGCGCGGCGGTCGCCGGCCCTGGCCAGGGCGGAGAGCCTGCGCATTTCGGATTCGCTCTCCACGTTGAACTCGCCGATGCCCGCGTCCA
>CAZYEA010000319.1:0-5080 GCA_964646485.1 uncultured Acidobacteriota bacterium | reverse complement strand
TGGGCACGCGAAACGCAACGCTATTCTGGCCGGGGGAGTTTGACAACCGGCGAAGAACGCCAACTCAGGCGGTAGCCCCTGCCTTGGGGCCGGCCCGAACTAAAGATTCGGAGTCGGAATCGGGATTGCGTCTCCGTCAGCGACGGGCGCGATCGGGGTTCGCTCGGGGCGCGCTCGGCGCTCCGCGACATCGTAGCCGACGAGGAGCATTGAGCCGAGAAAGAAGATGGTCCAGAACATTCGCATTGGGGTCGTTTCCTTGTGGTCGTTTGGGGAGGGTCGGTCGTTTGTCTCTCGAGTCGCTTGGACTCCGGTATGCATCAAGTATACACATGCGGCCCCGGAGGGTTGCGATTTGTGGCAAACTTGCGCCCTATGAGTTCACTTGGATCAATGATTGAAAGTCTGGTTGCGGATGACCCGCGTAGGTCAGCCGACCGCCTGCTCGCAAAAATGTGCGATGTCGCCGGCGCTGAGGGCGGCGCGGTACTCGTGCCCCAGGGGGACAACGCCGCAGTCCTTCTGTCCTTCCGGCTCTCCCTGAAAGGTCTCGGAAGCCTGGCCATCAGGTTCCAGGACCACCGTTAGCGACTCGCCAAAGGTGAGATGGTTTCCTCGCCCGGCTTCGCCATGGCGCCCGCTACGGTGGACGGCGACGCCCAGGTTGGCTGGGTTTATCTCGAGAACCCCCGGTCCGCGGACGCCAAGGAACTCCGCCCCTTCCTTCTCGGCCTGGGCAAAGCCATCGGGGCTCTGGGTGAGGCTCTGCCAAGGGCGCAGAACGTCAACCGGGCCGATGCAAACCGCGCCAATATTCTGCGGATACTCGAGGAGAACGACTGGAACATCGCCCGAGTTTCGAGGGAGCTTGGAGTGACCCGCCGCACGCTTTATATGCGGCTTGCTGCGTTTGGCATTCAGAGAAAGAAAGTGCCCCGCCTCGCCAAGCCACTCACCGCGTAGACGGCAGCCATCCGGAGGGGAAAGGCGTTGGTACCAATCAACCTCGTCCTCTTCTACGCGAGCGTGTGTGCGCTCTTGGCCCTGTGCTCCGGCCTTCTGTGGCGACGCCGGCTGGCTCAGTCGCTGTGCTTCTCTCTGTATATCGCGTCCGCGACCGGCTTCTCGATCCTCTACATCCTGAGCCCGGCGTCGAACACTCCGCAGACCTTCATCGTCAAGCAGGGCCTTTACGACTCCCTGATGTTCGGAATGGCCATGGAGATCTCCTACAAGGTCTTCGGCGCCTTCCGGGGGATTGCGAGCCGTGCAAGAGCCCTGCTTGCTTCACTGGTCGCTGGCTCGTCGCTTCTCATTCTCTTCCTGACTCCCGGGAACGAGCAGTATGTGAACATCGGGCGTTATCAGCCGGGGATCACGACGGCCGGCATCTGGTGCCTGACCTTCGTGGCGCTTTTGATTGTCTGGTATCAGATTCCAGTGCCGAACTTCACCCGCGCGATCCTGCTCGGTTACATCCCGTATCTGGTCGTGTTTGTCATCGTGATGGATCTGCTCTCCCGACTGGGCTGGGGTTTCGTGGAGAACCTCAACGCCGTGAAGGGAGCGGCCTACGACGCGGCCGTTGGCTACCTTGCCTACGCGGCCTGGCGGAAAGACTGACCTCCGAGTGATCCCCGTCCTTCTCGCCGCGGTGGCCGCCGGTGTCGTGGTGCTGGCCCTCGGCCGGTTCGACCGCAATCGGGCGCTGAAGCGCTGGGACTTCGTTCTCTCCGGACGGGCGGAGACCGCCACCACGGCGTTGCGCGCTCGCCTGGCCGAAGACACCGAGATCGCCGCCCACACCTACGATCTCGCCCTGAAGCGCAAGGCCTCTCTTTCCTACGACGAGGCCGTCCGGCTGCTCGCCATCGCCGCGGACACCATCGAAGAGGCCGCGGAGGATCGGCAACGAAGGCTGCGCGCCCTTTCCATCTATGCGCGTATGGCGGAGGCCATCGTCCCCGTCCAGCCGATTCGACCCGCGCAATTCAAGCTGGCCGAGACCCGCTCCCTCACCCGGATCGCGCAGTGGCTGCACGAGCTGCTCGCGAGCTACCAGGAACGCTTCCGTTTCCGCCTCGCCGTGATCGGCTTCGGCATCCGTCTGGTGATCCGCAGCGTGCGGGGCAGCCGCATCCGGGCGGCCATCGAGCCCTCCCATCCTGAGCCCTATCAGACCTTCGGCGATTCCCTCCATGACTTCCGCGCCCTCGACGACGAACAGGTGGAATCCTTCCGCCAGCTCATGCGCTCGGCGGCTGCGATGGAACGCGATTCCCTGCCCGAGGGCCTGCGAACTCTGGGCGGTCAGTCCTCCGAAACCGATTCCGAAAAAAAATCAGAGAAATAATTTGACTAGGAACGAGTACTGTCTGTATACAGTACGCACCTCCTATGTCGCCCCTCGATTTCGGATCGACCACCAGCACCGGGTTCCTCACCCGGCCGATTTCGGCCCCCCGCGGAGCCTCCGCGGGGGTGCCGGAGTCGTGGAAAACCATGTCCCTGCGGGACCGGAAGGCTCTCTTCGAGCGCGCTCTCGACTCCCTGTGGCTCGCCTTCCAGCCGATCGTCCATCGTGGTCGACCCGACGAGCCGGCGTTCGCGTTCGAAGCCCTCGCGCGTAACGCGGAGCCCCAGGTCAGCGACCCGCGCGACCTGCTCGGTCTCGCCGTGTCCGTGGGGATGGTGGGCGACCTCGGCCGCGTCGTGCATCTGCGCGCCGCTGAAGCGCTGCGCCGCAACCGTGGCATCACTCTATTCGTGAATGTCGACGTCGAGGAACTGATGGGCCCGATCGGCGACGGTGATGATGCCCTGTCCGAGTTCGCTCCGCGCGTGGTCCTCGAGGTGACCGAGCGCGCGCCCATCAGCGAACTCCCCGAGATCCGCGAGCGGTCCACCTGGCTTCGCGAGCGGGGCTATCGATTCGCGATCGACGACCTCGGCGGCGGATACGCCGGCCTGTCGAGCCTGGCCCTGATGGACCCTCAGTTCGTGAAAGTCGATCAGGCTCTCATTCGCGACGTGGACACCAAGCCGATCAAGCGGAAGATCGTGGGGTCCCTGGTGTCCCTCACCCGGCAGCTTGGCATCGACTGCATCGTCGAAGGGGTCGAGACCGAGGGTGAGCGGGACGCGCTCACGGCCCTCGACTGCGATCTGATGCAGGGCTACCTCTTCGGGCGCCCCGGGCTCATCTAAGCGCCAGCCGCCGCTGGGGGGTGAGCGCGGCTCCGCGCTCCGGGCGGGGTCGGGCGTGGTAAAAGCCCTTATGCCCGCCGAGGTTCACGAAGCCCAACTGGAAGGGGCGGCCCTGCGCGTCCTGTCGAGGAAGTTCAAGGACCAGGACGCCGCGACCGCGGAGATCGCCCGGCTGAGCGCGGAACTCACCTTGCCCAAGGGCGCCATCCATGTGGTGAGCGACGTGCACGGAGAGGACGTGAAGCTCCGTCACATCATCAACAACGCCTCCGGCACCTTGCGGCCGCTCGTGGACCGCGTGTTCGCGGAGCGGCCGAAGGCCGATCGCGAGGCCCTGCTCAGTCTCCTCTTCTATCCGGCGGAAACTCTCGAGCAGCGGCTCCTGGGAGTCTCCGCCGAAGAGCGCCGCACCTACGTCCTGCGCGCCCTCGACGATCTGCTGAGCGTGGTGCGCACCCTGGCCGGCCGCACCAGCATCCAGCGGGTGGGGGAGGTGCTGCCCGAGGGCTATGCGGAGATCCTGCGCGAGATGATCCACGAGTCGTTCTCGGCGCGCGGCTCCGCCTACGTGGCCGCGATCGTCGATCCGCTGCTCGCCCAGGGCCGCGAGGCCAATTTCATCCGCCTGGTGGTGCGGGTGGTGCGGAATCTCGCGGTGAGCGAAGTGATCGTGGCCGGCGACTGCGTGGACCGCGGGCCGAGGGGCGACCGGGTGATCGAGTACCTGCGCCACCAGCCGAAGGTGTCGCTCACCTGGGGCAACCACGACCTCGCCTGGCTGGGGGCGGCCCTTGGCCACGAAGCGCTGATCGCCCACGTTCTCCGGATCTCCACCCGATACCGCAGGCTGTCCCAGCTCGAGGAAGGGTATGGCCTCACCATGCAACCCCTCGAACGGCTGGTGCGGACGGTCTATGCCGACGACCCCGCGGAGCGCTTCCTGCCCCACGGGACGGGTCTGCGCGAGACCCTCACCATGGCCCGCATGCAGAAGGCCGCGGCGATCATGCAGTTCAAGCTCGAAGGACAGCTGATCGCGCGTCATCCCGAGTGGAACCTCGACCACCGCCGGGTGCTGCGGTCCATCGACCTCGCGAAGGGCACGGTGGTGGTGGACGGGAAGTCCTGTGCCTTGCGCGACCGACTTTTCCCCACCATCGATCCCGCCGATCCGGAAGCCCTCTCGGCCGACGAGCAGCAGTGTCTGGCGCGGATGCGCGCTTCGTTTCTCACGAGCCCGCTCCTGTGGGACCACGCGCGCTTCCTGGTGGCGCGGGGCTCGTCCTGGCTGAAGCGGGACAATCACCTGATCTTCCACGGCTGCGTGCCCGTGGACGATGAGGGAACCTTCCAGGCCCTGAGCGTGGACGGCGTTCCACGCGCCGGCCGCGCCCTCTTCGACGCCATCGACGTCGTGGTGACCCGGGCCCTCGATCACCGCGCCCCTGCCGATCTCGACTTCCTCTGGTATCTGTGGAACGGCCCCTTGTCTCCCATGTTCGGGAAGGATCGCATCACCACGTTCGAGCGCGACCTCATCGCCGACAAGGCGACCCACGCCGAGACCAAGAATCCCTATTTCTCTCTCATCCACGACTCCGCGTTCTGCGAGCGCGTGCTCGAGGAGTTCGGGTGCGACCGGAGCGGGCTGATCGTGAACGGCCACGTGCCCGTGAAGATCGACGCGGGGGAGTCGCCGGTGAAGCGCGGCGGCAACGCCATCACCATCGACGGCGCCTTCTCCGAAGCCTACGGCGATCACGGCTACACCCTCGTGCTCGAATCCGAGCGGACGTTCCTGGCCCGGCACCACCACTTCGAGTCGGTTCAGGCCGCGGTGCGCGACGGGGTCGACATCATCCCGACCATCGCC
>CAZYEA010000318.1:0-5099 GCA_964646485.1 uncultured Acidobacteriota bacterium | reverse complement strand
CCTCCATCATCGACTTCGCCACCACCGACGCTCCCCCGTTCTTCGCGATCTCGATGAACAGATCCACCGGGGTGATGCCGCGCGCGGCCGCGATCTCCGCCAGATTCCTGAACTCGTAGGTGCGGTCCTTCTCATAGGACGTGATCATCACGTTCTGGGCGCCGCCCACGTCGGAGAGGCCCCGAGCCACGCTCTTCGGGTCGTCATACTTCTTGTTGGGAATCAACACGAGAATGGTGGAACTCCACGCGTCCCACGGATAGCAGTCGACGGTGATGTCGAGGCCGCGCCTCCGCGCGGAGTCGAAGATGCGCAGGGCGTCCTTCGCCTTGCCCCACACTCCCGCGGTGCCCACCTTGATGTGGGTGTTCTGCACCGCCACCTGGGCTCGCTCACCGATGGCCACGAGCTCGGTCATGGCCTCGAGGGCGAGGTCCGCTTCGTCGCGGATGTGGGAGATGTAGAAGCCGCCGTGCCGGGCCGCGACCTTCGCGAGCGCGATGACCTCTTCGGTCGAGGCGTAACCGCCGACCTCGTATTCGAGGCCGCTCGAGAGGCACAAGGCTCCATCCTTGAAGCCCTGGTCGACCAGGGCCTCCATCTGCTTCACTTCATCCGGCCGTGCGACGCGCTTGAAGTCGTCTCCCATCACCCTGCGGCGGACGCTTGCGTGGCCCACGCAGGTGGCGAGATTGAGCGCGGGCGGATCCTTGCGCCGGGCATCGAGATACTCGGCCACCGGCAGGGGCGAACTTCCGTCCTGGCCGAGAAGGAGTGTGGTGATCCCCTGGGAGATCTGGGAAACCGCGAGAGGCTCGTGGACGAGGCCGGCGGTGGAGTGGTTGTGGACATCGATGAAGCCGGGTGCGAGCACGCGGCCCTCTCCCTCGACCACGGCCTCGCCTTCCCGCGGCTGAAGGTCGCCGACCCCGGTGATGCGGCCCTTCTCGATCCGGACGTTCGCCGCCCGGAGCGGCGCACCGCTTCCATCCGCGACCTTCGCATGGACGATGAGCGTCGACTGAGCCCAGACGGAAGGGGCGGACGCGGCCGAGACCCAGGCGGCGCCGAGGAGAAGGGAGAGCGGTTTCATTCGCATGGGAGGCGATCTTAGGGGACGACGCAGCGCCTAAACTCCAGTCGATCGGACCCGGGCGGGTTTCACCAAGGAGTCTCCATGCGCATCTCTTCGAGCCTCAAGGCTCATCTTGCCGGTTCCACCGCGATCGCCTCGATCCTCTGCGTCCAGCTCGCGAGCGGGCAGACGCCCGCCGCTCCCACCGCGGACGATCCCGTGGCGACCCTGGTCAAGCAGCTCGAGCTCGAGCGCTACAAGTCCACGATCAAGGGACTCACCCGCTTCGGCGATCGCCGGCAGGGCACCGAACGCAACCGCAAGGCGGTCGACTGGATCGAGGCCCAGCTCAAGAGCTATGGCTGCACGAACACCGAGAGGATCAAGTACGACTTCACTCAGCCGACCCCGCGTCCGAGCCCGGCTCCCGGAGTGAGCCCCGCTCCCGCACCCCCGCGTCCCGCCGGGCCGCGCGGCGGCGGCCTCGGCGGTCCGCCCGGCCAGGGCGGCAGCACCCTGTTCGGCAATCGCGCGCGCACCGGCGTCAACAACGATCCCCTGCTGCAGAAAGACGAGATGCTCCGCGCCCTCAACACGGAGCCGACGCCCGCAGGCACCACCCCGCGCGAAGAGGTCTATTGCACCAAGATCGGCACGAAGTTCCCGAACGAGATGTACATCGTGGGAGGGCACATGGACGGCATCGGCTGGGGCGAGGCCGCCAATGACGACGGCTCGGGCACGGCTCTGGTGATGGAGCTGGCCCGGGTCTTCCATCAGCCCGGGGTGGAGACCGAGCGCTCGATCCGCTTCATCCTCTGGAACAACGAAGAATCCGGCCTCAACGGCGCCGTCGCCTATGTCGCCCAGCGCAAGGAGCTGCAGGGCATCGAGGATCCCAAGGGCTCGGGCAAGTTCCCGGAACCGAAGTGGCTCGGCATGATCCAGCACGACATGATGATGTGGGACCACGGGATGCCCATCCCGGAGCTCGACGCCGCGGGCAAGCCCGTGATGGACTCGAACGGCCGGCCGGTGTATGTCTCGCCGAAGGAGCAGCGGCTGGAGGCCGACGTGAACATCGAATTCCAATCGACCGCCAAGGAGGCGGAGGCGGCCATGAAGCTCGCCTTCTTCTTCCGCGCCGCCAACGACAAGTACGCGACCGACTACCCGGCGGCGGTGGGCCCCCACATGACCAACACCGACTCCGGGCCGTTCATGGATCTCGTCCCCGCCATCAGCCTGCGCGAGAACGAGCGCGGCATGCACGTGGGTGCGGGGTGGGATCCGAACTGGCATCAGCCGAGCGACGTGTTCTCCACCTACTCGGACAAAGACTTCCGGCTCGGCCTCAACGCCGCCCAGACCACCCTCGCCGCCATCGCCCAGCTCACCGGCGCGACGGTGAAGAAGTAGGCCGTGATGAACAAGCGCGAATTCCTTCGTTCCGCGGGCGGGGCGTCTCTCGGCCTCACCCTCGTGGAGGTGAGGGACCTCTTCGCCTCCGTCGCCGAGGTTAAGACCCGCGACCTTGCCCAGGACGAGGCCTTCTGGGCCTCGATCCGCGCGAAGTTCAAGCTGAAGCCCGACTACATCAACCTCGAGAACGGCTACTACTGCATGCAGCCGGAGGAAGTGCTCGAGGCCTTCATCGCGAAGGTGCGCGAGATCAACTACGAGGCGTCCTACTACATGCGCACCCGGCAGTACCCGAGCAAGGAGGCCGTCCGGAATCGCCTGGCTCAGGCGGCGGGGTGCGCGAGCGAAGAGTTGATCATTACGCGCAACACCACGGAGTCGCTCGACACCGTCATCGCCGGCTTCGACTGGAAGCTCGGAGACGAGGCGGTGATGGCCGAGCAGGATTACGGGGCGATGCTGGACCAGTTCGACCTCCAGGCGCGGCGCTACGGGATGGTCAATCGGCGGGTGTCGCTGCCGCTCGACCCGACCGCGGACGAGGAGATCGTCGATCTGTACGCTTCCGCGATCACCCCGAAGACGCGTCTCCTCATGGTCGGCCACATGGTCAACATCACCGGCCACATCCTCCCCGTGCGGAAGCTGGCGGACATGGCTCACGCCCGGGGCGTCCAGATCATGGTGGACGGCGCCCACGCCTTCGCGCACCTCGACTTCCGCATCCCCGACCTCGACTGTGACTACTACGGCGCGAGCCTCCACAAGTGGCTGGGCGCGAACCTCGGCGCGGGGATTCTCTACGTGCGCAAGGACCGGATCGAGAAACTGTGGCCGCTATACGGCGACAAAAGCTTCGCGGATCAGGACATCCGCAAGCTCAACCATACGGGCACGCATCCCGTGCACACCGACCTCGCGATCATGAACGCGCTCGACTTCCACGAGAGCATCGGCATCGCCCGTAAGGAGGCGCGGCTTCGTTACTTGCAGAACTACTGGACGAAGCAGGTGCGCGGGCTCCCCCGCATCGTCTTGAATACCCCGAGCGATCCCAGGCGCTCCTGCGCGATCGCGAACGTCGGAATCGCGGGGCTGGCCCCCAGAGACCTCGCGAAGGCTCTGCTGGAGAAGCATCGGATCTGGACGGTGGCCATCGAGACCGCGAACGTCCATGGGGTCCGGATCACGCCGCACCTGTACACCTCGACCGCCGAGCTCGACGCTTTCGTGAAAGCGCTCAGGGAGATCGCCGCGACCTGAGACCGCGGGGGCCTGGTGGCGGGAGGAACATCCGAATTGATGACCTGGCCCGACAAGCATTTCGAGCGGTTCCACGACTGGGCGGCATTGCGGGCGCGGCGCGCCGAGGGTTGGTGCGTGTGCGGTTTGCCCGTCGATCCCATGGTCATCGACGACTTCGATCAGGCCCAGTGGTGCTCGCAGGCGTGCTTCCAGGACGTCGCGCTGCGGTGCGGCCTCATCAAGGCTCCGGTGCTCGTCTTCGCGCGGGATCACGGCGTGTGCGCGCTGTGCGGGTCGGACGCGGGCACGGCCATGCGCGTGATCGAACACATCCGGGGCATCGATCGTTGGGACTTTCGGCTCACCTACCTCGAGAACCGCGACCGCACCGGAGCGTCGCGTGAAGCGGTGGCGCTGATCCTGAGTGCGTGGGGGGTCACCGACGAGTCCCGCATCCTCTGGGACGCCGACCACATCGTGCCGGTCATCGAAGGCGGGGGCGGTTGCGGCCTCCCGAACTATCGGACCCTGTGCGTCACATGCCACCGAGGCGAGACCTCGACCCTGGCCACGAGGCGCGCGGAGTCACGCCGCGCTCAACGCCCGCTGTTCCCGATCGCGGCGGAACCGGAGGGATAGATCCGAGGCCGAGACGACGGGCGCCGTCAGCCCTTCGTAGCCGAGAGTAGCGCCAGCACTTCCTTCTCTCGCTCCGGCTTCAGGCCGGCCTTCAAGGTCGCTTGGCGCTCGGCGGGGAGTGACTTGAAGTAGGCGAGCGTATCGGGCGCAGTCTGGCTCATCGGACGGAAGGTGAGGCCCTTGGCGAGCGCTCGCTTGTTGCTGCGGCGGGAGAAGCCCGCGTCCTCACCGACGCTCGGGATCCACACCGGCATGTCGCTCCACGCACTCACCTTTTGCTTCTCCAGGAAGTCCGCGGGCGCCCAGTGCAGAGTCGCCTTCGACTTGATGGCGGCGCCGATGTCCGCGAGCATCTTTCCCATGGACAGCTCGGTGGCCGGGCCCATGGCGTTGTAGATCCCGAAGGCCTTCATCTCGGCGAGGCGGATCATCCACTCGGAGAGGTCGCGCGCGTCGATGATCTGCACCGCGTCCTTGCCGTCGCCGGGGGCGAGCACGTCTCCACCGCGATCGAGACGCACGGGCCAGTAGGTGAAACGATCGGTCTCGTCGCCCGGACCCACGATCAGCCCCGGCCTCACGATGGTGGTGATCCCGGGGAACCAGGTCTCCGCTTCCTTCTCGGACCGCGCCTTGAGCGGACCGTAGAGATTGCCCATGTTCTTGCGGACGCTCTCCTGGGTCTCCTTCATCACCTCGTCCTCGGTGCCCTGGTACT
>CAZYEA010000317.1:3412-5101 GCA_964646485.1 uncultured Acidobacteriota bacterium | reverse complement strand
CATCGTCGGGCAGGGACGGACCCTGTTCGAAGGGGTCACTCGGAAGATCGCCCTGAAACTGCTGAAGACCCGCGCCTTCAGCAACGGAAACGTGATCCTCTACTACGCGCCCGCGGCCTGACGCGGTAGAGCAGGTCCAAACCGCGCGGCCTGCTGCCCTAGACCTTCAGGGAGCCGCCGTCCTGCGGCACGCAGCTCTTGAGGCCCATCATCCTGAAGATGGCCATGGCCGGGCACCAGTTGGAGAAGGCGGACTGGAGAAGGTTCAAGCCGACGAAGGCGGTGAACAGGAAAAAGCCCGGGTGGACCCAGTAGCCGAGGGCCACCGAGAGCACGACGAAGAAGCCGGCCATGGCCCGGAGAGCGCGTTCTATGGTCATAGTGTTTCGTTCCTTAATGAGACGCGGGAGCTTGAGCCACTCCCTCGAGATTGAGTTGTGCGGCGCGGCCGCGACGCGCGATCAGGAAGTACACGACGGGCACGGCCATGCGCGAGAGGAGGGTGGCCGCGATCTCTCCCATCATCAGGCTGATCGCGAGGCCCTGGAAGATGGGATCGAAGAGGATGACGAAGGACCCGGCGACCACGGCGGCCGCGGTGAGGAGCATGGGACGGAAGCGGACGACTCCTGCCTCCACCACCGCGTCTTCGAGGGCCATGCCCTGACGCAGCTTCAGCTCGATGAAGTCCACGAGGATGATCGAATTCCGCACGATGATCCCCGCCCCCGCGATGAAACCGATCATCGAGGTGGCGGTGAAGAAGGCGCCGAAGGCCCAGTGCCCGGGCAGGATGCCGATGAGCGAGAGGGGAATGGGGAGGAGGATGGCGAAGGGCACCGCGAAGGACTGGAACCAGCCGATCACCAGGATGGCGATGAGCACGAGCACGACCGCGAAGGCGATACCGAGATCGCGGAACACCTCGTAGGTGATCTGCCACTCGCCGTCCCACTTGATGGCGGTGCGGTCGCTCGTCTCCGGCGCGTCCACCGCGTAGCGCGCAACCGACGTGCCGTCCGGGCGCTTCAGAGTGTCGAGCTTGAGGTTCAGCGCGGCCAGCGCGTAGACGGGGCTCTCCTGGTCCCCGGCCAGATCGCCGAAGACGTAGGCCACCGGCCTCAGGTCCTTGTGGACCACCGGCTGATCTTCGTTCCGATGCGCCACGCGGGTGAGATCGTCGAGGGCGGAAGCGCCTCCCGGGCCCTCCACGCGGAGCGACAGACGCTTGGAGAGATTGGCCCGATCCGCGGCGGAGAGACGGAGCTTCACGGGCACGGGCTCGCGGGAGAGAGGAGCATCGAGGCGGGCGACTTCACGGCCCTCGCCCGGGCCGGTCAGGGCCTCCACCGCGTCCATCGAGGGGATGCCGAGGAGTCCGGCCTTTTCGCGGTCGACGGCCACGTCGATGCGGGTGCGCGGCGCCTCGAGCGTGTCGTCCACGTCGACCACGCCCGGGGTGGACTCGAAGAGGGCGCGCACCTGGCGGGTCAATGACTCGCGAGCTTCTTGAGTGGGGCCGTAGATCTCGGCGACCAGGGTGTCGAGGACAGGGGGGCCGGGCGGGATTTCGACCACTTTCACCCGGGCGCCCCGACGCTTCGCGATCGCGATCAGGGGCGTGCGCACCTCCTTCGCCAGGTCGTGGCTCTGGGAGTCGCGCTTCGACTTGTGAGCGAGATTCACCTG
>CAZYEA010000317.1:638-3402 GCA_964646485.1 uncultured Acidobacteriota bacterium | reverse complement strand
CTGCAGGTCGGCGCCTGCGGGGGACCGGCGCAGGAAGTAGTGACGCACCAGTCCGTTGAAGTTGAAGGGCGCGGGAGCTCCCGCATAGACCTGCACGTTGGCGACCTCGGGAACCGTCGCGAGGTAGCGTGACATGTCGCGCGCGGTTTCGAGGGTGACCTCGAGGGGCGTGCCCGCGTCCTGGTCGATCAGGACCTGGAACTCGCTCTTGTTGTCGAAGGGCAGCATCTTGACGCGCACGAAGCCCGCGCCGACCAGGCCCATGGCGGCGAGGAGGAGCGCCATCACCACGCCGAAGAAGCCCCACCTCGCCGAGCCGGATTTCACGAGCGCCGACATCGAGCGCCGGTACAAACGGGTGGTGAAGCCTTCGGCCGGAGGCTCGTCGCCCGGCGCATGGCTCGCGTGAGAGCGGAATACGCGATACGCGGCCCAGGGCGACACGATGAAGGCCACGGCCAGGGAGAAGATCATGGCCGCCGACGCGCCGTTTGGAATGGGCCGCATGTAGGGGCCCATCAGGCCGCGCACGAAGGCCATGGGAATGCTGGCGGCGATCACCGTGAAGGTGGCGAGGATGGTGGGGTTGCCCACTTCGTCCACCGCCTCGATGATCGAGCGCAGGAACGGGTGGCCGACCTTCTCGCGCAGATGCCGTTCGATGTTCTCGACCACCACGATGGCGTCGTCCACCAGGATGCCGATGGAGAAGATGAGCGCGAACAGGGTCACCCGATTGAGGGTGTAGCCGGCGAGGAAGTAGATGAGGAGGGTGAGGGCCAGGGTCACCGGGACCGCGATCGCCACCACCAGGCCGCTTCTCCAGCCCATGGCGAAGGAAATGAGGGCGACCACGGAGAGGGTGGCGAGGAGAAGGTGCTCGACGAGTTCGTCTGACTTCTCCCTCGCCGTCTCTCCATAGTTGCGGGTGACGTCGACATGGACGTCGCCTGGAAGCAGGCGCGAGCGCAGGGCCTCGAGCTTCTCGAGCGCGTGCTCCGCCACCGCGGTGGCGTTGGCCCCCGGACGTTTGGCGAGGGCGATGGTGACCGCGGCGTGCGCGGTCCCCGCGGGACGATCGGAGGTGGCCCCGGCGGGGCCGGCCACGAAGAGGACGGCATCGGTGGCCTCGTCCGGACCATCGATGACCGACGCGACATCGCGCACGTAGATCGGCCGGCCCGCGTGCGCCGCCACCACCACGTTCTCGACGTCCGCCGAACGTTCGAAGGGCAGGCCGCCCATCACGCGGATCTCCCGGTTGTCGCGCACCGCGGTGCTGCCGCTGGCGCGCCCGCCGTACGATCCGACCCCGCGAAGGAGGGTCTGCCAGGTGACGCCCTTGGCATTCATGCGCGCGATGTCCGGCACCACGCGAATGGCCCGGGGCGAGCCGCCGATCAACGTGGCCTTCGTGGTCTCGGGAACCTCGGAGAGTTCCTGCGCCAGTTCGGCCGCGAGTGTTCGCAGTTCGTCGCTTCCGAGTTTCGGGCTCGAGAGAGTGAGGGCCAGGAAGGGAACATCGTCGATGGAGCGCAGCTCCACGCTCGGGGGCAGCGCCCCGGGAGGCAGGCTGACCGCGAAGAGGGCCGATTGCCGCTCGAACACCTTCACCAGGCTCTCTTCGTTCGACTGGTTCACCTTGAAGCGCGCGGTGATCAAGGCGAAACCGGGCCGCGCGGTCGAGTAGACGTGTTCGACTCCCGCGATGCCCCAGAGCGCCCGCTCCAGGGGATCGACGATATGGGTTTCGACCGCCTTCGCCTCCGCCCCCGGCCACGCGACCATCACGTCGACCATGGGCACGCGGATCTGCGGTTCCTCTTCGCGGGGGGTGGCGATGAGAGCGAGCACGCCGGTGGCGAGGGCCGCCCCGATCAGCAGAGGCGTGAGCTTGCTGTCCGCGAAAGCCGAGGCGATGCGCCCGGCGAGACCGAGCTTCATTGTCGGACCTCGCTGATCGGGGCGCCGTCGAAGAGGCGCGATGGATCGAGGGCCACGCGTTCCTTGTCCACGAGCCCCGCGCGCGCTTCGAGGGCGTCGCCGAAGGCGTCGCCGGGCGCGATCCAGCGCAGCCAGGCGTGGCCGTCCCGAATCACGTACACGCCGGTCAGTCCGCCGCGTCCGAACACCGCACTCGCAGGCACGAGGATTCTGCGCTCGCCTCCCAAAAGCGGCAGGGCGATCCGCGCGAAGAGGCCGCCGCGTACTCCTTCCGCGCGCGGGACCTCGGCGCGGAGGGAGAACCTGTGGGTGGTCGGGTCGGCGGAGGGCGCCAGGGAGTGAATGGTGGCGATGACCGGCGCGGCCAGGCCGTCGATCCGGACCTCGACCCTCTGGCCGGCTTTGAGCCGTTCATGGACCGAACTCTCCACGGACGCCACGACCTCGAGGCCTCCCGCCCCCTCGATCTCCATGAGGGGCTGACCCGGATTCACGATGTCCCCGAGGTTCACGACCTTCTTCACGACCCGGCCCTCGAACGGGGCGAGGAGGGTCGCATACGACACCGCCTCACGCGCGGCGGTGACCGCGGCCCGCGTTCTAAGCGCGGCGGTCTGCGCATTCTCGACCTCGCTCCGGGTGGCGGCGCCCTTGGAGAAGAGAGCCACCGCTCGGGTCAGGTCGCGAGCGGCGGCCTGGTCTGAAGCTCGCGCCGCCGCGAGTGCCGCGCTCAGCCCTCCCTCTTCCAGGCGCAGCAGGACCCAGTCCCGGGTCAGGCCCGCGATGATGACAGGGGGAGGGGCCGGAATCGAAAAGGGGG
>CAZYEA010000317.1:0-628 GCA_964646485.1 uncultured Acidobacteriota bacterium | reverse complement strand
GACCGCGGCGGAAAGACGTGAAGTGAGGACCGCGCGCCGGGTGGACTCGAGGGTTCCGGGAATCTCGATGCCACCGCCCTCGCTCGTGGCCCGGACCTCGCCCGCCTGCACCGTGATCGGAGCGGTAGTTTCTTCCGCGGACTTGGGCGCCTTCGTCCGGGCCGCGCCGCCGCACGCGCTCGTCAGGGCGACGGCCATCAGGGCGGAGTGAAGGATGAATCGACGTGTCATTGGACGTTGCTCCCGGGGGTGATGAAGGCGGCGCGGCGCAGGGCCGCCTCCGCGAGGACCACGGCGCGTGCCGCATTGATTTCTTCGAGTTCCGCGGCTACGGCCGCGGCCTCGGTCTCGAGTTCGTCGGTCAGGGTGGCGAGGCCCTGGGCGCGCCGCTCCTGCACAACGCGCAGCGCCTCGCGCCCTTCGAGAGCGCCGCCCTCAGCCGCGGCGAGCCGCTCCCTCGCGGTCTCGAAGCGGCTGAACGCCGCCTCCACTTCATAGCGCACGCGATCGCGCGCGGCCCGCTCGTCCTCTCTGCTCGCCCGTTCCTCGGCGAGAGCTGCCGATCTCCGCTTGCTCCGAGCGGCGTCGAAGATGTTCCAGCGCAGCAGGGCCCCGACCGAGAAGGACT
>CAZYEA010000316.1:0-5104 GCA_964646485.1 uncultured Acidobacteriota bacterium | reverse complement strand
ATCAGGAGGCCGAGCGAGTGCTGCGTCGCCATCCGTGTGAGCTTGTCCTGGATCAACTGCCGCGCGCCGATCGGCTTGCCGAACGTCGTGCGTGACTTCGTGTACTCGATCGAGGCGGTGAGGACGGTTTCGAGCGCGCCCAGAGCACCCCACGCGATTCCGTAGCGCGCCTGGGTGAGACAGCCGAGCGGCGACTTCAAGCCCCCCGACTTGGGAAGGATCGCGCTCGCGGGGACGCGCACATCCTCGAGCACGATCTCCCCGGTGATGCTCGCCCGCAGGCTCATCTTGTTCTTCGTTTCCGGAGCGGAGGCGCCCTTCGCGTCCATGGGAACGATGAAGCCGCGGATGGTCGGCTCCTCGCCCTTCTTCTCGGTCGTCTTCGCCCACACGATGGCGATGTCGGAGATCGGGCTCGAGGTGATCCACATCTTCGAGCCGTTGATGACGTATGAGTCGCCGTCGCGCTCGGCGCGGGTGCGCATGGCGCCCGGGTCCGAACCGCCGTCCGCCTCGGTCAGGCCGAAGCAACCGACGAGTTTCCCGGAGGCAAGCTCGGGCAGGTACTTCTTCTTCTGCTCTTCCGAACCGTAGGCGTTGATGGGGAACATCACGAGGCTCCCCTGCACGCTGCCGCTCGACCGGACGCCCGAGTCGGCGCGTTCGAGCTCATAACAGATGAGGCCGTACGCGGTGCTCGAGACGCCGGCGCCCCCGTATTCGGGCGGGGTGGTGGGACCCAGGAAGCCCATTTCGCCCATCTTCAGGATGAGATCTTTGGGCAGGGTGTCTTTGTCCCACCAGCCCTGCACGTGGGGGATGATCTCCTTGTCCACGAACTCGCGCGCGGCGCGGTGAATGGCCTTGTCCTCTTCGGAGAGGGTGTCGAGTACGCGGAAGTAGTCGAACATGCCCCAATTCTAGTCTTCGGCGTGACGCTTACCCGGGCGGCGAATTTCCTGGAAGTGGGCTCAACCAGACCCCAAGCCTTAAAGTCCAAGGGAGTAAGGCGTGGTCTAAGAGAATGGCGGAAATTCTTGGAATGGCGCCCCGGAAGGTGTCGTCTTTGAAGTTCTTCGGCTGGTGCGGGTGGCGGCGCCCCAGGCCATTCTTGAATGAAGGCAGGCTCATGCGCAGGTTGTGGCCGGTGGTTATGGTTGTCGTTGCTTCGGCGGGACTTACCGCCTGCGGCGACGCCTCGCGGGCGTCCGAGGGCGGCGCCCAGGCCAGGGGTAACGGGCCGGGAGGCGCTCCCGGGCAGGGTGGCGCCGGAGGCGCCGGCGCTCCAGGAGCTGGAGCCCGCGGCGGCCGCGGCGCCATGGCCATTCCGGTCAAGGCCGGGCAGGTCAAGGTTCAGCAGGTCACCTACAGTATTCAAGCGGTTGGATCCCTTGAAGCCGAAGACATGATCCAGGTCACGGCCGAGCTCGACGGCGTCCTCACCCAGGTGAACTTCCGCGAAGGCGACCGAGTTACCACGGGGACGGTGATCGCCACCATCGATCCCGATCGCTACAAGCTCGAAGCCGACCGGGCCGAGGCGAATTACCGTCGCGCGGTGGCTGACGCGAGCCAGGCTGCCGCCACTTATCAGAGGCGGGAGGCCCTCGCGAAAGAGAACCTCGTCTCCGCCGAGGATCTGAACCAGACCCGGGCGAGCAACGACCGCTCCGCCGCCGATGTGGCCGCGGCCAAAGCCGCCCGCGACATCGCGGCCCAGAATCTCTCTCGCGCCTTCGTGAAGCCCCGTCACGGCGGGGTCATCGACAAGCGCCTCGTCGACACCGGCACCTTCGTCCGCACCGGAAACAGCATCGCCGCCCTCGTCGACCTGTCCCGCCTCCGCCTGCGCTTCCGCGTCTCCGAGACCGAGTCGCTGCACGCGCGAAAGGGACAAATCGCGAAGTTCAAGGTCGCGGCCACCGGCGATCGCGACTTCGAAGCCACCATCTATCACGTCGGCCAGGTGGCCGATCCCACCTCCCGCCAGGTCGAGGTGCTCGCCTGGGTGCAGAATCCCGGGGGGCTGAAGCCCGGCTTCTTCGCCGAGGTGACCCTGCCGAGCGAAAGCAAGAAGGACGCGATCGTGGTCCCCGAAACCGCCATCCAGGCGAGCGACCGCGGCTTCGTGGCCTTCGTGATCCAGGACGGCAAGGCCCAGGTCCGCCAGGTCGAAATTGGTCCGCGCACCGGTGGCGGGGACGTCGAGATCCTGACCGGCTTGAACCCCGGCGAGACCATCGTGTTCGAAGGCTCCGACCGCATCAGCAATGGCACCGCGGTGAATCCCACCACCGACGGCGCTCCCGGCGCGGGCGGCCGGAATCGCGAAGGCGGCGCGGGTCAAAGGCCGCAGGGCGGGCGCCCGCAGGCGCCGCCTCGAAATCCGAATGAGAGCGGAGGCCGTCAATGAGCGAAGCCACTCCCGATAAACCCCACGGCCACGCGGCCGAGCCCGAAGGCGATCCGAGCACCATCGCCACCGGGATGACCTTCGCGGACATTTCGATCCGCAACCACGTCTTCGCCTGGATGCTGATGTTCGGCCTCATGGGATTCGGCATCATCGCCTTCCGCGGCGCGGGCGGGGTGGTGAAGGGGCTCGGGGTCAGCCAGAACCCCGACGTCGACTATCCCGTGGTCAACGTCTCCGTGAACTACGAGGGCGCCTCACCCGAAGTCATGGAGACCGACATCGTCGACGTGGTCGAAGACGCCATGACCTCCATCGAAGGGGTCAAGGAGATCACCTCCACCTCGCGTCAGGGCTCGGCCAACGTCTCCATCGAGTTCGAGCTGTCGCGCGAGATCGACGCGGCGGTGCAGGACGTGCAGGCGCGCGTGGCCCAGCTCGGCCGCCGCTTCCCTCGCGACGTCGACCTGCCCACGGTTTCCAAGAACAATCCCGAAGACCAGCCCATCATGTGGGTCGGGGTGTCGGGCGACCGCACTCCGACCTTCCTCGCCGACTACGTGCGCAACGTGGTGAAGCCCGCCTTCCAGACCATCCAGGGAGTGGGCGAGATCCAGTTCTTCTACCGCGAGCGCAACGTGCGCGTGTGGTTCGACGTCACCCGGCTCGAGGCCCAGGGCCTGACCGTGCAGGACGTCACCGGCGCCATCGCCCGCGAGCACATCGAGATGCCCGCGGGCCGCATCGAAGGAGTGGGGCGCGAGATGACGGTGCGCGCCGAGGGCGAGGCCATCGACATCGACACCTTCCGCGACCTGGTCGTCACCTACAGGCAGGGGGCGCCCATCCGCCTCAAGGACGTGGCCGTGGTCGAGGACGGGTTCGAAGACATGCGTCGCGTGCAGCGGGCCATGGGCCAGACCGCGCTCGGCTTCGGCATCAAGAAGCTGCGCGGGGCGAACGCGGTGCAGGTGGGCCACGACGTGCGCGACCGCATCGAGACCTTGAGGAAGCAGGCGCCCGAGGGCATCTCCATCAACTTCTATCAGACCCAGTACATCGAGGAGTCGATCAACGAGATCCTCTTCACCCTGGTGATGGCCGCCCTCCTCACCGCCACCGTGTGCTGGCTCTTCCTCGGGTCGTGGACCTCCACCATCAACATCCTGCTCGCCATTCCCACCTCGATCCTGGGCACGTTCATCGCCATGTACTTCCTGGGCTTCACCCTGAACACCTTCACCGTGCTCGGGCTGTCGCTGGTGGTGGGGATCGTGGTCGACGACGCCATCATGGTGCTCGAGAACATCTACCGCCATCGCGAGATGGGCGAGGGGAAGATCAAAGCCGCGAGCGTGGGCGCGCGTGAGGTCACCTTCGCGGCCGCCGCCACCACCGCCGCCATCGTCGCGATCTTCATGCCCGTGGCCTTCATGAAGGGGATCATCGGGAAGTTCTTCTTCCAGTTCGGCGTGACCATCTCCATCGCGGTTCTGCTCTCGCTCCTCGAGGCCTTGACCCTGACTCCGATGCGCTGCTCGCGCTTCCTGCAGGTGGGGGAGAAGCGCGGCCGCCTCGGACGGTTCGTGGACCGCGGGTTCGATGTCCTCGCCGCCAAATATCTCAAGGTCCTCGAGCCCGCGCTCCATCACCGCGGGATGGTGATGGTGGGTTCGCTGGTTCTCTTCGTGGCCTCGCTCTCCCTGCTCAAGGTCCTGCCCCAGGAGTTCGTGCCCCGGCAGGACACCGGCCGCCTCTCCATCCGCTTCGTCCTCCCCATTGGCACCAGCATGCAGGTGACGGACGCGATCTCCCGGCAGATCGAGACCTACCTCGCCGGCCGTCCCGAGATCGATCGCTACTTCGGCGGCCCCGGCGGCGGCATGGGCGGCGGCGAAGTCTCGTCCGGCAACATGCAGATCACCATGAAGTCCCTGAAGGACCGCCCGATCGACCCCAGGCTCGGACGGCGGCTCACCCAGATGGAGTTCATGGACTCGGTCCGCCGCGACCTCGCGGGCATCCCCGGCGCGCGCATCATTCTCACCGAGAACTCCCAGCAGAGCTTCACCCAGGGGCGCGGCAACCCCGTCGAGTTCTCCATCCGCGGCGGAAACTGGGACACCCTCGCGGGTAAGGCGCAGGAGATCATGGACAAGCTGCGCACCACCGGGATCGTCGCCGACGTGGACAGCGACTATCGCCTGGGCATGCCTGAGGTACAGGTGATCCCCGACCGCAACAAGGCGGCCGACCTCGGCATTTCCATGACCGCGATCGGCGAGACCATCAACGCGGCCATCGGCGGAGTGCGCGCGGGCCGGTTCAAGGACGGCGGCCGCCGCTTCGACATCCGCGTCCGCCTGCTCGCCCAGCAGCGCGAGAAGCCCGAAGACATCGCGCGCCTGCTGGTGCGCACCCGCACCGGAAGCCTGATCCGCATTGGCGATCTCGTGCGCATCGAGCAGACTCCGTCCCTCCAGGCCATCACCCGCATCGACCGTGAGCGCGCCATCCGCATCTTCGGCACCGTGGGCCCGGGCTTCTCCCAGGCCGAAGCCATCGACGGCGCCCTCGCGACCGCGCGCGAGATCCTGCCCGACGGCTATCGAGCGCTTCCCGCCGGTTCGAGCCAGGCTTTCGCCGAGAGCTTCGACTCGCTCGGCTTCGCCTTCTTCATGGGCATCATCG
>CAZYEA010000315.1:0-5131 GCA_964646485.1 uncultured Acidobacteriota bacterium | reverse complement strand
CGCTGCAGGATCTTCTTGACCGCGAGCGCGGTGTCGTAGTGGTCCTTGCCGAGGATACGCGGATCGAGGATGCGCGACGACGACGCGAGGGGATCGACCGCGGGATAGATGCCGAGCTGGGCGATCTGACGCGACAGGTTCGTGGTGGCGTCGAGGTGGGCGAAGGCGGTCGCGGGTGCGGGGTCGGTGTAGTCGTCGGCGGGGACGTAGATCGCCTGAATCGAGGTGATCGAACCCTTCTTGGTCGAGGTGATGCGCTCCTGGAGGGAGCCCATTTCCGTCTGCAGCGTGGGCTGGTAGCCGACGGCGGAGGGCATACGACCGAGGAGGGCCGAGACTTCCGACCCGGCCTGAGTGAACCGGAAGATGTTGTCCACGAAGAGAAGAACGTCCTTCCCCTCTTCGTCGCGGAAGTACTCGGCGGCGGTGAGACCGGTGAGGGCCACGCGGAGGCGCGCCCCGGGCGGCTCGGTCATCTGTCCGTAGATGAGCGCGGCCTTGCTCTTCTCGAAGTTCTTGACGTCGAGAACGCCCGACTCCTGGAACTCGAGCCAGAGGTCGTTGCCCTCGCGCGTCCGCTCGCCCACGCCCGCGAACACGGAGACACCGCCGTGCTTCTTGGCGAGGTTGTAGATGAGCTCCTGGATGATGACGGTCTTGCCGACACCGGCGCCGCCGAAGAGGCCGATCTTGCCGCCGCGCAGGTACGGCTCGATGAGGTCGATGACCTTGATGCCGGTCTCGAACATCTCGAGCTTGGTGGACTGCTGGTCGAAGGCGGGAGCCGGTCGATGGATCGGATAACGCCGGTCGCTTTTCACCGGGCCGAACTCGTCGACGGGTTCGCCGAGGACGTTGAGCACGCGGCCCAGGGTGCCCGGACCGACCGGAACCATGATGGCGGCCCCGGTGTCCTTGGCCGGCATCCCCCGGACCATGCCGTCGGTCGGCTGCATGCTGACGCAACGCACGCGGTTCTCGCCGAGGTGCTGCTCAACCTCGACCACCACGCGGATGTTCCCGGATTCGATGTTGACCGCGTTGTAGATCGCGGGCACGCCGTTCGGGAATTCGATGTCCACGACGGGACCGATCACCTGAATGACTCGACCGATGTTCTCTGACGCCATTGGGGGGTTCTTTCCGTTTTCTTTCGCTTCTGTTGAGCTTCTTGGTTCCTGGGGCTTCGCTCTGGGCGGGGATGATCAGGCCGCCGAGCCCGAAACGACTTCGATGATTTCCTTGGTGATCGCGGCCTGGCGGACCTTGTTCATGTACAGGGTCAGGCTGTCGATGGTCTGCGACGCATTGCGGGTGGCCGAGTCCATGGCGGCCATGCGCGCGCCGTGTTCGGCGGCGTTGGACTCGAGCAGGGCCTGCCAGACCGTGGTCTCCACGACCTTGGGCAGCAGCTTTTCGAAGATCGCGTGGGGAGAGGGCTCGTACAGGTATTCCTGGGCCTTCTTCTCTTCGGTCACCGCCTGGAGGGGCAGAAGGCGCTCGGTCACGATCCGCTGTTGAATAACGCTCTTGAATTCATTGTAGAGCAGGACGACCTCGTCGACCTCCTGGTCGAGGAAGGCCTTCATGGCGGACTGGGCGATCTCCTGGGCCTTCGAAAAAGCGAGGGCCTGGAAAACGCCCAGGTATTCGCGGCGAATGGTCGTGCGACGCTTCAGAAAGTCGCGGCCTTTGCGACCCACCGCGTCCACCGCGATCTGCCGATGCGCGTGGTCGACCAGAAACCGCTGGGCCACCCGAAGGAGTGAGGAATTGAACGCTCCGCACAGGCCCTTGTCGGCGGTCACGACGATGAGCAGGACCTTTCCGTCCTTCGAGGCCTTTCGGAAGAGCGGATGGTTTTCTTCGCCCTCGGTGCGGGCGGCCACGTCCCTCAGCACCTGAGCCATGGTGCGCGCGTAGGGCCGCGCCGCGAACATGGATTCCTGGGCGCGCCGGAGCTTGGCCGCCGACACCATCTTGAGGGCCTTGGTGATCTGCTGGGTGTTCTTGACGCTGCGGATGCGGCGGCGGATGTCGATGAGCGCGGGCATGCTCGGTTGGCTCTTGAGTGGGCGCCGGGGACTGGGGGGCTAGGCCTTCGCCTGGAAGAGGTCGGCGAATTCGACGAGCGCCGCTTTCACCTTTTCCGTGAGCTCTTTGGTGAGCTCCTTCTTCTCGGCGATTTCCTTCAGGAGTCCGGGGTGGCGCGCGTCGAGATGGGCGTTCAACTCCTTCTCGTAACGGCGAACCTCGGAGACCGCGTAGTTGTCGAGATAGCCATTGGTGCCGGCGTACATCCCGATCACCTGCTTCTCCATGGCGAGCGGCGAGTACTGGTCCTGCTTCAGGAACTCCGTCATGCGCTGCCCGCGGGACAGGGTGTTCTGGGTGCTCTTGTCGAGGTCCGAGGCGAACATCGCGAAGGCCGCGAGCTCCCGGTATTGCGCGAGGTCGAGGCGCAGGCGCCCGGCGACCGACTTCATGGCTTTCACCTGTGCGGAACCGCCGACGCGGGAGACCGAGTTGCCCACGTTGATGGCGGGGCGGATGCCCGAGTTGAACAGGTCGGCCTCCAGGAAGATCTGCCCGTCGGTGATGGAGATGACGTTCGTCGGGATGTAGGCGGACACGTCGCCGGCCTGGGTCTCGATGATGGGGATGGCGGTCAGACTCCCGCCCCCCTTCTTGTTGGAGAGCTTGGAGGCGCGCTCGAGCAGGCGGCTGTGGAGATAGAAGACGTCACCCGGATAGGCCTCGCGGCCGGGCGGGCGACGGAGGATCAACGAGATTTCGCGATAGGCGGCGGCGTGCTTCGAGAGGTCGTCGTAGATGCACAACGCGTGCTGGCCGTTGTCGCGGAAGTACTCGCCCATCGCGGTCCCGGAGTAGGGGGCGAGGTAGAGGAAGGGTGCGGGGTCAGAGGCGGTGGCGGCCACCACGATGGTGTGATCCATGGCGCCGAAGTCTTCGAGCGTCTTCACCACCTGTGCCACGGTCGAGCGCTTCTGGCCGATGGCGACATAGATGCAGATGACGCCTTTGCCCTTCTGGTTGATGATGGTGTCGATCGCCACCGCGGTCTTGCCGGTCTGGCGATCGCCGATCACCAGCTCGCGCTGTCCGCGGCCGATGTTGACCATGGAGTCGATGGCCTTGATCCCGGTCTCGAGGGGCTCGCGAACCGGCTGCCGGTCGACGACGCCGGGGGCGATGACTTCGACTTCGCCGAAGCGCTTGGTGGGGATGGCGCCCTTGCCGTCGATGGGTTCGCCGATGGCGTTGACCACCCGGCCCACGAGTTCGGGGCCGACCGGAATCGACATGATGCGAGAGGTGCGCCGAACTTCATCGCCCTCCCGGATGTGGGTGTAATCGCCCAGGAGGACGGCGCCCACCGAGTCCTCTTCGAGGTTCAGGGCCATCCCACGAACGCCATGGGGAAGGTCGAGCAGCTCGCCGGCCATGCAGTTGGTGAGGCCATGGATCCGGGCGATCCCGTCGCCGACGGCAAGGACGGTTCCGATCTCCGCGGTGTCGGTGCCCGCGGAGAAGCCCGCGAGCTGCTGCTTGAGGACTTTGGTGATTTCTTCGGCTCGAATTTCCATGGGCGCTTCTTCGGATTTCCTGGGGGTTGGTCTTTGAAAAGTTGCTTCGGCGGTTCTTAGGTCGAACCTTAGAGAAGGTGCTGCCGCAGGGCCTGGAGCCGCGCCTTGACCGAGCCGTCGAACATGTATCCGTCGACTTCGACCTTCAAGCCTCCGATGAGGGCGGAGTCGACCGTGGTCTCCATCTCCACGGATCCGGAGACCGCGGTCTCGATGGCCTTGCGGACGGCCTGACCCGACTCGGGGTCGAGCTCGGTGGCGCAAACCACGCGGGCGGCGTGGACGTTGTTGCGGGCGTTCCACTCCTCTCGATAACGGCGGACGATTTCCGGAATGAGTTCCATTCGGCCCGCGTCCATCAGCAGGTCAAACAATCGCGGGAGCGGGGCCGAAAGGCCCGAGAAGACGGCCGCGAAGATGGCCTTCTTGTGGGTCGCGGGCACGGCCGGATTGGTGAGCGCCCGTTCGAGGTCCGGGTTCGATCTGAGGGTCTGAGCGACGCTCAGAAGTTCGTCTTTGACGGCCTGGGGATTGGCCGCCGTCTCGATGATGGCTCGGGCGTAGCGCCTTGCGGACTTGGTGTCGTTCAAGCTTTGGGGTTTTGGGTTTCTTTGTGAACACAGGCGCGCTGGATGCGCCCTCTTCCTGGCCTTCGGGTGGCCGAGGCGGCCTTTCCGGAGACGGTCCACACGTCGGAGGCTTTTAAGGGGTCAGGATATCACGCAAGAAGGGTGATCTTCCCCGGGTTCGAAGCGGTCACGAGGCCGATCCTCCTGGCGTCCCCGAGTTCGAGCAGCAAGGCCTCCGCCTGATCCGGCGGGAGGCTCAGCAGAAGACCGCCCGAGGTCTGCGGATCGTAGACAAGGGTGGCGCGTACAGGGTCGAGTTCGCCGCGATGCTCTACCCCTGGGCTGAACTGGGCGCGGTTGGCCTTGAGTCCCGCCGACTGGCTCGACTCCGCGAGCTCGAGAGCCCCCTGAAGGATGGGTAGCGCCGGGATTTCGATCTCCAGCCCGACCTGACTCTCCCGGGCGAGGCCGAGCGCGTGCCCGACCAGGCCGAAACCGGTGATGTCGGTGGCCGCGTGGGCCCCGTATCGCCGGGCCAGCTCCGCGGGAATTCGATTGAGCCGGGACATGCTCGCGGTGGAGGCACGAATGGCGTCTTCGGGGGCCCGACCGGCCTTTTGCGCGGTCGCGATGACCCCCGTGCCGAGGGGCTTGGTGAGGACCAGGTGGTCCCCGGCCTTGGCTCCCGCGTTGGTCAGGAGCGCCCCTTCGTCCACGACCCCGGTGATCGCATACCCGAACTTGATCTCGGGATCGCGAACGGTGTGTCCGCCGAGCAGGGCGCAGCCCGCCTCTTTCAGCTTGCGCGCTCCGCCCCGGAAGATGGCCGCCGTCCACTCGGCGGGAAAGTCCTTCTCGGGTACGGCCGCGATGGACAGGGCGGTCAGGGGACGGCCTCCCATGGCGTAGACGTCCGAGAGCGCGTTCGCGGCCGCGATGGCGCCGTACTCTTCA
>CAZYEA010000314.1:3790-5140 GCA_964646485.1 uncultured Acidobacteriota bacterium | reverse complement strand
TGCAGAAGAAGATGACGAAGTACTGGACTACGTAGAAGAGGAAGGCGACCACGTAGCCCGCCAGGGGGACCCCCGAGTCACGCAGCGCGGCGGCATCGAAGAGCCCGGCCATGAAGGTGGGCACGGCGAAGGTGATGAGCACCACCACCGAGAGCGCCGCGGAAACGGCGGGGAAGAGCATCAGCTCCTTGTCGGCGCGGAGCACCGCCGCACTTGCCTTGACGAGGGACCAGCTGTTGGAGAGTCGTTGGAACATGGGGCGCCCTTTCTGTGGGTGAGGTCCGACGCGACGCCTGCGACTATAAGGGGATTGCGAGGCGGCGGGCGCGGCCTCAGGCGTTCACGTAACCGCGGCCGAGTTCGATCACCTCGCCCGCCACGAAGACGTTGCGGGAGGCGTCGATCCGGAGCCGCAGGGCGGAGGGCCGGCCCGTCATCTCGCCCTGGCGGATGTCGAGAGTCAGGGGCGTGGTCGCTCCGTTCGCGAGATAGAAGCCGCCTAGGTTCGCGGTGGCGCTGCCGGTCGCCGGGTCCTCGATCATCGTGCCCTTCTGGCTGAAGAAGAACCGGGACTGCAGAGTCCGGTCGCCGGTTTTCGCGAAGACGTAGGCGTTGGGGCGTGGCCCGTCATCGGTCGCGCGGCTCAATTCGTCATGGGGAGCCCGCGCGCGACGGACCGCGTCCGCGTCCTTGAGCGGCACGATCAGCTGCTCGTTGCCGTTGTTTACCCACAGGGGAGTCCCGGCGAGATCCGTCGGCTGGAGTCCGAGTGCGGTCGCGAGGGCGGTCGGGGAAGCCTTGGGCACGCGCGTGGTCGCGGGCCGGGCCTGCAGTTCCCACAGATCGCCGTCCTTCGCCACCGGAATCACGCCCACGTTCAGTTCGAGGGAGACGCGGCCCGCGAGCCCTCGCAGGTCGTTCACCACCTGCGCGGTGCCGAGAGTGGGGTGGCCGGCGAAAGGCATCTCATACCCGGGCGAGAAGATGCGTACCCGCGCGTCGGCCTGAGAGGAGGGCATGATGAACGAGGTCTCGGAGAGATTGAACTGCAGGGCGAGCGCCTGCATCTCCTCGTCCTTCAGCGAAGAGCCGTCCTCGAAGACGCACAGGGGGTTTCCGGTGAGTCGTCCGCCGGAAACCGTGAACACATTCACGATCCGATAAGAGAGTTGCATGTCCACTCATCGTAACAAGGATCACACGCCCGTCCGAGTTCCGGTCGCCATCTGCAAGAATCAAGCGGGTCGGCGCGTCTTGACCTTTGTAACCAGGGCGATTCGCGCCCGAAGATCAAGAAGGAAGCCATGAACAAGAAAGTGACCGCCGTCTTTCTCGCCCTGTCCCAGGCCT
>CAZYEA010000314.1:0-3780 GCA_964646485.1 uncultured Acidobacteriota bacterium | reverse complement strand
CATCTGCCGATCGACTGCCTGAAGCTCGACCGCTCGTTCGCCGGGCAGGTCACCTCCACCGCCGACCAGCGCGTCTCCGTCGCGGTCACCGTCTATAACGACGGTCGCGGTCTGGTGCGCGAGGAACGCCATCTCGACCTCCTGGCCGGCGCCAACGAGGTCCGCTTCATGGATGTGGCCGAGCAGATCCAGGCCCCCACCGTGAGGGTGGCTCCGGTGGAGGGCGCGCCGTTCAGCGTGCTCGAACAGAACTACGAATACGATCTGCTCTCGCCCGCGAAACTCCTCGACAAGTTCGTGGGCCAGACCCTCACCCTGGTCCAGCAGAAGATGATGAACAACTCCACGGTCGACGAGGCGGTGGAGGCGAAACTGCTGTCGAACAACGCGGGCACGGTGTGGGAGATCGGGGGCCGGATCGTGGTGAATCCGCCCTACTCGCGCATGATCTTCCCGAACGTTCCCGAGAACCTGATCGCCAAGCCCACTCTGGTCTGGCAGATCGGCGCCCCCGCTTCGGGAAGGCGGCGAATCGAGGCGTCCTACATCACCTCGGGCATGCAGTGGAACGCCGACTATGTGCTTTCCCTCGATCCTTCCGAGGAGAGGGCCGGCCTTCAGGGCTGGGTGACGGTGAACAACAATTCGGGGGCCTCCTACAAGGATGCGAAGCTCAAGCTGGTGGCAGGCGACGTGCACAAGGCCCGGCCGAATCAGCCCGCCCTGAGGGGCCGCATGGCCGCCGCGGAGATGGCGATGAACAAGGCCGCCTTCGCCGAGGAGGGCCTCTTCGAATACCACCTCTACACGCTCGACCGCCCCTCTACCATCAAGAACGCGCAGACCAAGCAGATCCAGCTGCTCCAGGCCGAAGGAATAAAGATCGTCAAGGATTACGTGCTCGACGGCGGGATCCAGTACTTCCAGTCGGTGTGGTCGGGACCGGCTACCAAAGAGAAGATCAAGGTCTTCGTCGGCTTCAAGAACTCCGAAGCCACCCCGGGCCTGGGGCAGCCGCTGCCCAAGGGCATCGTGCGCGTGTTCAAGAAGGACCGCTCGGGCTCGCCCCAGCTCATCGGCGAAGACAACATCGATCACACTCCGCGCAATGAAGACATCCGGCTCGAACTCGGGAACGCCTTCGACGTGGTGGCGGAGCGGCGGCAAACGGACTTCCGTCACCTGAGCCAGCGGCCGGGCACGGTCTACGAATCGGCGCACGAGATCAAGATCCGCAATCAGAAGGACACCGCGGTCACGGTGCGCGTGGTCGAGCCGCTGGGCGGCGAGTGGACGATGCTCGAAACCTCGATTCCGAACCGGAAAACCGCGGCCTTCGAATCGCAGTGGGACGTGCCCGTGCCCGCGGGCGGCGAGACCGTCCTCACCTATCGCGTTCGCGTCAAGTACTGAGGTCTCCATGAACCGAAAAGCCACCGCAGTTCTTCTCGCCCTCTCCCAGGCCACTTTCGCCGGACAGGTCACCTCCTCGGCCGACCAGCGCGTGGCCGTGGCGGTGACGGTGTACAACGACGGCCGCGGGCTGGTGCGCGAGGAACGCACTCTGGACCTCGTCTCCGGCCTCAACGAGGTTCGCTTCATGGACGTGGCCGAGCAGATCCAGGCTCCCACGGTGCGGGTGGCGCCGATCGAAGGCCCGCCGTTCAACGTGCTCGAGCAGAACTACGAGTTCGACCTGCTCTCGCCGGCCAAGCTCCTCGACAAGTTCGTGGGCCAGACCCTCACCCTGGTTCAGCAGAAGATGATGAACAACTCCACGGTGGACGAGTCGGTCGAGGCGAAGCTGCTTTCGAACAACGCGGGGACGGTGTGGGAGATCGGAGGGAAGATCGTGATCAATCCTCCCTATTCGCGGCTCATCTTCCCGAACGTCCCCGAGAATCTGATCGCGCGGCCCACCCTGGTCTGGCAGATCGGGGCGCCCGCCCCGGGACGACGCAGGATCGAGGCGTCCTACATCACCGGAGGCATGCAGTGGAGCGCAGACTACGTGCTGTCCCTCGACCCTTCGGAGGAGAAGGCGGGCCTTCAGGGCTGGGTGACCATCAACAACAACTCGGGCGCTTCCTACAAGGACGCGAAACTCAAGCTGGTGGCGGGCGATGTCCACAAGGCGCAGCCGCCCATGCAACTCTTCGAGCAGAGGCAGAGGCGCGACCTCGCCATGCCCGCGGCCGCTCCCGCCCCCTTCGCCGAGGAGGGACTCTTCGAATACCACCTCTACACCCTCGACCGGCCCTCCACGATCAAGAACGCCCAGACCAAGCAGATCCAGCTCCTGCAGGCTGAAGGCATCCGCATCACCAAGGACTACGTGCTGAATGGGGGGACGCAATACTTCCAGTCTGTCTGGTCGGGCCCGCCCTCGAAGGAGAAGGTCGCGGTCTTTATCGGCTTCAAGAATTCCGAAGTGACCTCGGGCCTCGGCCAGCCCATGCCGAAGGGAATCATCCGGGTCTTCAAGAAGGATCGCTCAGGCTCGCCCCAGCTCATCGGCGAAGACAACATCGACCACACCCCTCGCAACGAGGAGATCCGGCTCGAACTCGGCAACGCCTTCGACATCGTGGCCGAGCGCCGGCAGACCGACTTCAAGCGCCTGCCCGACCGTCCGGGCACGACCTATGAGTCGGCGCACGAGATCAGAATCCGCAATCAGAAGGACACGCCGGTGACGGTGCGCGTGGTCGAGCCCATGGGCGGCGAATGGACGATGATCCAGACTTCCCTCCCCAACCGCAAGACCGCGGCCTTCGAGTCGCAGTGGGATGTCCCCGTCCCCGCGGGCGGCGAGACGGTTCTCACCTACCGCGCCCGGGTCAAGTACTGATCCGGTCTACTCCAGGTCCTCCCGAAGCCTCCTGAGACCGCTCCGCATCCGGGTCTTCACCGTCCCGAGGGGCAATCCAAGCCGCGCCGAGATCTCAGACTGCGACAAGCCCTCCCAGTACGCGAGTTCGAGGAGAGTGCGCTGTTCGGCGGGAAGATTGCCGAGAGCGGACTTTGCCGCCCAGGACGAGGGGTCGCTCTCAGAGGAAAGCGGCCCCGCGAGTTCGTGCGCCTCCAGGACCCCGGTCTCGCGGCGCGTGGAGCGCCGCCGCCAGCGGTCGAGCGAGCGCGACCTGGCCATGATCGAGAGCCAGGCGAGAACCGTGCCCCGGCCGGCATCGAATCGGGCGGCCTGCTGCCACGCCTGCACGAAGACCTCCTGCACCACGTCCTCGGCCTCCTCGGGGCTCCGCACGATCCGTAGGGCAAGCGACTTCATCCGTCCGGCATGCCGGTCGAAAAGTTCCCCCATGCATTCCGCATTCCCCGCGGCGGCCCGGGACACGAGTTCCGCGTCGCTCCCCGTCTTCATTCCGGAATCAATCGTATCCGAGGGCTGCGGCTCTCCGATTCGCGGGCGGCATCCGATCGGCCCCCGGGCCGCGTAGAAGCGTTGCGAACCATAGAATCCCCGAATCCGCCATGTCCCCCCCCATCCTTTCCGAGTCCGACGATCCGCAGGCGTCGGCCGTGCTCGCGGAGGCCGTGGCCCGCGCCCTGCCCCCCTCTGAGGTGAGCGTCCGTACGCGCACTCAGTTCTTCGACCTCCTCGAGGTCCCGCAGGCGCCGATCGACCGAACCGCCTACGAGTGGGTCGATGTCGGCCCCGGCCTGAAGCTCCACGTCGTGTCCGAAGATGCCGCGCGGGGAGTGAAGCGGTGCCTCGTGTGGGGGAAGCCGGGTGCTTCCACGGTGCGCCACGGCCACGCG
>CAZYEA010000313.1:0-5154 GCA_964646485.1 uncultured Acidobacteriota bacterium | reverse complement strand
TCCTCCGCATCAAAACCGATGCCGGCATCACCGGCTGGGCCAGCACATCCTTCGTCCCGCAACTTGTTTCGTCGCATGCATCCCCGCTCACTCACTGCAAGCCAGCCATCGACATGCTTCCGGCGAGGCAACCGCGGCGACGAACGGCCGTCCACAGCGATTCGTGGACACGGCTCCCGCTACTTGTTTCGTCTCGCGTTGATCCTACTGATCCAAGCCTCGAGCTTGTCGATCTCGCCCTTGAGCTCGGTCGGCTCTGGCATGGATGCCCCTTCGGCCGCGGGCCTTGTGTGCGCCCATCGTGAGCACTCGGTCATCCCGGCGTCCAGCTCCCTGCAATCCTGTTCCGTGATGTCGGAAAGGTATCGGACCTCCTTGGTCATTATGTCGGCCTATAGGGTTCAACGACATCATGGAGAAGTACTTCTGGAATCGAACTCTCCCAGGTTTCACGGATTTGGTTGTAGAGGGACTTGGCCGCCTTTTCGTAGGCGTCAATCTGGCCGACACGATAGAGCTTTTCGGCCGCTTGGAATTCGCTTCGAAGAACACCCATCCGTCGTTTTGTCTTCATCGCGACCCACGGACCCTCTGTGGTCCAGAACCCTGCCTCACGGTCAATGCGCCTGCCGTACTGAATCAAGCAGTCGACGCCGTCTGCAGCTGCCAGCCCGTCCAGGTACTTGAAGAACATCAGGTCGTGCGTAAAGACGACTACCTGGCGAGTCTTACTCTCCTCGACTAGTCTCGCTGCAATCTTCCGTCGCCAGTTGTGATCGAGTGAAGAAACAGGATCATCAAAGATGATCGCGGACTTTGCCGACGCGGTGCTCAGCTCTGTGATAAAGGCCGCGAGCGACAGGGCGCGAGACTCACCCTCGCTCAGCACAGTCGTCGGCACGACTCCAGGGTGGCCCTTGAATGCAATCCGGTGGAGCAGGCTGCCCTTTGTCCCCCCTGCATCTTGGATCTCCACCGGCAGATTCACGAACTTCAACTTCTCAAGTTCTTCTTGAAACGTCTTCTTGAGCTCCTCAGTAACCAGCCGTTTGGTAAGTTCAGTGCTCTTTCGCGTCAGTGCCGCCGTTCCGACATCACTCAGACACAAGCTGTATGCGGCGACCTTCTTTCTGCGTTCAACCTCTGCGAGGACCAGGGGCAAGCCGTCCTTCAACGCCTTACGCGCTTGGAGCTCTATCAACTCCACCGTTTCCTGCTCGCCGAGTCCCCCACCGCCCGCCTTGAGCTTCTCCGCCCGGTCGCGAAACGTTTTCGCCATCAACCGCAAGGCGGCCTCTGGCGAATCGGGTAGCTCGGACTTGGGGAGCACCTTCTCTTGGGTCAAGGCTTGGACGATGTCGGCGTGCGTCTTCCGAATGACCTCGAGGAAGGCCCTGGTTGAGTCTGCGACCGCCTCATCTTCGGCTTCGAGTTCCTCCAGAAACAGGGCCTCGTCATCCAAGTCAGGGGCGGCGGCGCGGACAGTCGCGCAGGCGCTCTCATGCGACTCATGGGCCTCCTGCGCCGCCGTTTGTGCCCCTGAAGAAATGTATTCCTTGAAGTGTCGGAATCGCTCAGCGGCAGTTGAGCCGATCGGCTGCTGGCAAAGAGGACACACGCCATTCTTGTCCTCCGGGAAGGTCGAAGCCGGTCGAGCGACCGCCATGAACGCTGCGGCGCCGTTCCACATGCGGCGCCACAAATCTCCGCCCGTACCGGGCAAGTGCTCGCCTCCAGCCACGGCCTTTTGCAGGACCTCCACGGCCTTCCGCGCCGCGATGAGGTTTGCCCGGAGGACCTCCATCTGATTCAGAGCGGTCTGGCCCAGAATACGAATCACCACCGCGAGCTTTCCCGCCACCTTCTCAAACCGCAGGGCCTTGGCTGTCAACTCGAGCGCCCGCTTCTTGGGATCGCTTGACTGAGAGTCGCGCAAACGCTGCGCGAGACTGTCGAGGCGCTTGTTCTCGTCCTTCGAGAGCGTCGCCCATGCCTCAAGCGCCCTAGTGTCGGTCAGGGAGGTAAGAGACCCCGCTCGCTTCTTCGCTTCCGTTCCGTCGGGTAGGCTCGGCGGTACGTAAGGAATCCTCTCCAGCATCCGGAGTTCGGCGTCAAGTCGTCTTCGCACCTCCCCACACAGGGCGGATAGCTTGTCGAACAGATCAAGACCGAAGGGTCGAAACGCGACGTCAGTCTTATCCCGTAGATAGACTGCCGCACAGTGGGAGTCAAAGACGCTCACCGCAGTCAAGGGGGCTGTGGGCGCGACTCCGGAGGACCACTCCAGCGTTGCCTGGGTGCCGTTCAGCTCGAAGGCGATCGTTGCCTGCCCCAACGACGGCCTCTCGTCACTCAGGACGTTTGAGAGAACCGGTTCACTGGAACGGGCGCGACAGGCCCCCTTGAGGATGCGGGTGTACCCGGATTTTCCAGCCGCATTCTCACCAAACGCAATCGTCAGTCGGGGCCCAAACTTGATCGTTTGGTCCCGAGCGAGTGCGTTCACACCTGATCTGTGCGTGACGCTCCGCAGAGAGACCGTGGGGCCTTCACTCGCCGTCGAGGAAAAAGACGCGCGAGATGGCCCTGGGGCGACGGCGAGCGCCGGACTTAGTCCGTGCGCCGCCTTGCATCGTTCGGTCAGCTCATCGATATCCTTTCCATCGAGAGATCCCGCTACCAGCAGCCGACTCAGAGCCTCCTTCTGCCAATCCGGCTGGTCGTCGAGCCACGCAAGAATCTCGTCGATCAGGCTGGTCATGGGAGACATCATAGGCACGCGAAGAGCGGACGCCCGCCATCGATCCCCCATCTTTCGTCCCGGGGTCCCGCGTCACTGCCTCCACCGAAGCTCGCCCTTTCCAGGCGTGCAACGGTAGACACCACCCAACTTTCCACATGGGCGATGGAGGGCCTTCTTGGGAGCCTCATGGCCTGCAGCGAAGCGTTCCGGGAAAGCCGACTGCACCAGCGGCTGCCAAACTGACCACCGAAGGTCTTCATCGCCGAGGTCTAAATACTGCCTCGCTCGAGATCCACCGAGAGACCGTGGATGCCCCGGGTCCTCGCGTTCTCAAGAAGGATGGGGAGCGGAGTCAGGTCGTCCTTCAGAGAGAAATGCATATCGAGTTCCGCGTTCTTGTAGTTCCGGGCGAAGGCCCGAACGCGAACGGCATACACGCGGTCGAACAACCGCTCTCGAAGGAGTTTGTCGGCCCGCCGAGCCGAGATCACGCGCCAATCCGCCTTGTCAATCTCATGGCGAAACGTCTCGAAAGCGGAGGAATACCCTCCGCCAGGCGCAAGGAGAACGCTGACGATTCGTTCCTCGATCGAGCGCTTTCCCGGAAAGCCTTTGGTCGCGTGCACGAGTGACGCGAACTGAATGAGCGCTTTCGGAATGGCGTCCGCGACGACGGCTGTCGTCACCCCCGGAACGCTGACGATCGCGAAAACATAGGGCAGCCTTTCCTCTTCATGTTTCTGCAAGCCGGAGTAGATCTTGTACGTAGCCAGCGCGAAGCAGTCCTCGGACTCCAGCCCAACCATCTCCTTGGCCTTTTGAAAGAGGGTTCCGTGGAACTTAATGTTGAGCCTGAAGACGGGGCGCCGCTGTCCGTTCAACACGCGGTAATCGGTATCCGACCTGGCCTTTCGATCGTCCTCCAAGATGAGGTCCTCGGTTCCCATGGTTCGCTTGTAGATCGACTCAAACGCTCTTTCCGCGAGTTCTCCGAGCACGAGCTGTCCCAGCATTGCGCGAGGCCTCTTGATCGTCTCAGGGAGCAGAGATTCCGCAAGACTCACGCCGAAAACGGCCTGAACGGCATCGGGCGGTGCCAGAAGGCGTCTGAGCTTGGCCTCACTTGTGCGGACACCTTTCGCTATCTCGCGACAATCGCCTCCCTGTTTGGCAGCAAGGACCGCGGACAGCAGCTGAAAGTGACGCGGGAGACCCCCGGGAAGCAAGTCCCGGCTCATGTCTAGCAGCGCTGCAGCGTCCTTGATCACCGTACTTCCGGGAATCGGAGTTGCGCCCCAGCAACATACCGGGGCTCGATCTCAAAGCCGAGCCACCGTCGCCTTAGATCCTGGGCGACTGCGCCAGTCATGTTGCTCCCGGCAAACGGATCCACTACCAAGTCTTCCGGATCGGTCAAGAACTTGACGAAGAACTCTGGGAGCGCCGCCGGGAACCGAGCGGGGTGAGGCTTAATGCCCTTCTCGCTCGAGCGGCGAATGTACTCGGAGTTGCTTTCGTTGTTGCCGCGTTGAATGACGTTGGAGGGAATCGCGCCTCCCTTGTCGATGAACTTGTCGGTGATCTTGTGGCCGCTGGGTCGGTCTTTCGCGCGATAGCCTCGCAAGAGCAGCCGCCGCATGTCGGGACTGTACTCCGAAAGGACTCTTCGGTTGTCCGCCTTGGGCATCGGGCTCTTCGATAGCCACCACACGTACTCGATGGAGTCCTTGACCCTCATCCGTCGCACGTTCACCCACTCGGCCGGACCCGGAAGCTTCGCTGGGTTGAGCCAGAAGCACTCCTGCGCGAGATGGAATCCGATCTCATCACACAGCATCAACAGGAGGCGAAAGTGATACAGGGAGCGAGTTGGCTGGCCTGCGTTGTAGCTCCCGCCAATGTTTAAGACGAAGCTCCCGGATTCCGAAAGACTTGTATAGATTTCTTGGTCGAAGGGACGGAACCACTCAACGTAAGCCTCATTGTCCACGATGCCATACTCCTTCTTAAAATGGAGGGCGTACGGGGGCGACGTAAGGAGGAGATCGACGCTCCCATCAGGCAGCGCCGAAAGGAGCTTTTGAGCGTCCCCCAGGTACATACCGCCCCAGAGCGTCTTGAAGGTTGGTCGCGATCTAATGAGCGATGAGGGGTGCTCGCGAGTAGGCCCAAAGAGTCCGGACCCGCGTCCAACACTGGGGCGCTTGGATTTCGGCGATTGAAGGGATGGAAAGGTTGCCATGCATTTGCTCCGAGGGAGAGCGAGTCGAGCCTAGCTCACTCACATGCCGATTGAGGTCCATGAGCGTCGCGAAATCGAAGCATCCCTCTCAGCAGGTCCCCATGCAGGGCATGCTGGCACGATGAGCAAGGCTTTCACCAAGGGAGATGGCGCAGACGACCCTCCGTTC
>CAZYEA010000312.1:0-5163 GCA_964646485.1 uncultured Acidobacteriota bacterium | reverse complement strand
CAGAGACCAGGTCCGGGAGTACGTGTCGGGGACGCTTTGCCGCTGCACGGGATACGAGCGAATCTTCCGCGCCATCGAGGTGCTCACCGGACAACGTCGCGGTGAGGGCGACCGCGAGATGGAAGACGCCGGAGCGCCTCGCGCGTGACCCTCGCCTTTGCTCCGAAGTCGCTCGCGGAGGCGCGAGAGGCCCTGTCGAAAGGCGCCACCAGGGTCGCGGGCGCTACCGACATTCTCGTCATCGATCACGCCACATCTCGCGAGCACGCTTCGGTGCTGAGTGTTCTCGGAATCGCCGAACTTCAGGGAATCCGGGTGGAAGGCGACACCCTGAGCATCGGCGCAGCCTGCACCTTCACGCAGATCCGCCGATCCGAAGATGTCGCGCGGCACGCGCGCCTGCTCGTCGATGCCGCCGCCACCATCGGGGCGGCCCAGATCCAGAACCGCGCGACCCTCGGGGGCAACATCGCAAACGCCTCTCCCGCGGGCGACTCGCTCCCTGCCCTGCTGACCCTCGGCGCCCTGCTGGTGATAGCCGGGCCCCACGGCGAACGCACCGTGCCCTACAACAACTTTCACACCGGCTACCGACAGACCGTGCTCGGAGCCGACGAGCTGATCGCCCGCGTGCTCCTTCCCCTGCCCTCTCCCGCCGTGCAGGTGTTTCGCAAAGTCGGCACGCGCGCAGCCCAGGCCATCAGCAAAGTGGTGGTGGCCTTCGCCTCCGACGCCCCCTCTCACCCCGTTCTCGACAACGTCCGCTTGGCCATGGGCAGCGTCGCCGCAACCCCGATTCGCCTTCACGAGGTCGAGGCCCTGATCGAGGACGAGCCGCTCACTGCGGATCTTGCCGACCGCGCGGCCGCTCTCGTCGAGACCTCCATCACTCCCATCGACGACATCCGTTCGACCGCGGAGTATCGGCGTGCCGTCGCGGGCAAGGTGGTGCGCCGGCTGCTGCTCGACCTGCTGGCCTCAAGACCTGTCTGAAGCGCCTTCGCTAAGATCAAAAACCCATGAAGCCTTCGAGGACATCCCTCTCTCCCGCTCGCACCCGCGCGCTCCTGCGCCCGCTTGGAAAGGCCTGGAAGGAGTACACCCGGGCCTTTCCCGGCGATCCCGAGGAACGCCAGCCGGTGCATTCGGTCTACGGAGGCGCGCACCTCTTCAAGGCGGACACCGCGAAGAAACTCTCCGAGCTGTCGCTCAAGGCGCTGCGCGAGGCCGCTCCCGAACCCGAGGCCCTCGGGTCGGCGCTCAACCTCGATCCCCGACTGGCGAAGACAATCTACGACCGGGTGGTCCACAAGCTCGAGACCGAGGCGGTGGAGGATTTCCGGATCGACTTCGAGGACGGCTATGGGAATCGCCTCGATGAAGAGGAGGACGCGCACGCGGTCTCGGCCGCTCTCGAAGTTGCGGCGGGCCACGCGGCTCGAAGCCTTCCGCCCTTCATCGGCATAAGGATCAAACCCCTCACCGCCGAACTCGCGGCGAGGAGCCTCCGCACCACCGACATCTTCATCAGCACCATGCTGGCGCGCACCCGGAACCGCCTGCCTGGAGGTTTCGTGGTCACCCTCCCGAAGATCGTGGCGAGCGAGCAGGTCGCGATCATCGCCAAGGCCCTCGCGGCCCTCGAGAAGGCGCACGGCCTGAAGACCGGGTCGCTGCGCATGGAACTCATGGTCGAGACGACGCAGTCGGTTCTCGCTCCTTCGGGCGAGGCCGCACTTCCCCGGTTGATCCGCGCGGGAGGCGGCAGGATTCGAGGCGCGCATTTTGGCACCTACGACTACACCGCGGGCTGCAACATCACCGCGCAGTACCAGTCGATGACGCACCCCTCCTGCGACTTCGCCAAGCACGTGATGCAGGTGTCGCTCGCGGGCACCGGGGTCACGATCTCGGATGGCGCCACGAACGTGATGCCGGTGGCCCCGCACAAGGCCCGCCCGGGAGGGACACTCAGCACGGTGCAACAGGCGGAGAATCGCGAAGCCATCTTGAGAGTCTTTCGGCTGCACTACGAGCACGTGCGCCACTCGCTTCGGCAGGGCTTCTATCAGGGCTGGGATCTCCATCCCGGACAGCTCCCCACGCGCTACGCCGCCCTGTACGCCTTCTTCCTCGAGGGTCTCGACGCCTCTTCCGCCCGCCTCCGCAACTTCGTCGAGCGCGCCGCCCAGGCCACCCTGCAGGGCGAGGTCTTCGACGACGCGGCCACCGGACAGGGCCTCTTGAACTACTTCCTCCGCGCCCTCAACTGCGGGGCCATCGGTCTCGGTGAGATCGAAGCCACCGGGCTCTCGATCGCGGAGATCCAGACGCGATCGTTCGCGCAGATCCTCAAGGGGCGGCGCAACCGAAAGGCCTAAGCCAAAAATGAAGCGACCTCTTTTTGCCATCCTCCTCGTCGCCCTCGCCGGCGCGGGCGCTCACGCGCAGAGCGCCGACCTTCTGCGCGGACAGGCCCAGGCCGACCGCGTCACCATCATCCGCGACGACCGGGGCATCCCCCACATCTACGCGAAGACGGACGCGGACGCGGTGTTCGGAATGATCTACGCGCAGGCCGAGGACGACTTCAACCGGGTGGAGACGAACTACCTCAACTCCATCGGACGTCTCGCCGAGGCCGAGGGTGAAGGAGCGATCTATCAGGACCTGCGGCAGCGTCTGTTCATCGACGAGGCCGACATGAAGCGCCTCTACAACGAGGCGCCGGTGTGGCTGAAGACCCTGATGACCTCGTGGGCCGACGGCCTCAACTTCTATCTGCAGACCCATCCGAACGTGAAGCCGCGCGTGCTCACCCGGTTCGAGCCGTGGATGCCGCTCACCTTCAGCGAGGGCAGCATCGGCGGGGACATCGAGCGGGTGTCGGTCGCGGCCTTGAAGGCGTTCTACGAAAAGACGCCGCTCGCGAAAGTGGCACGCCTCGACGCCTCCGTTCAGGAAGAGCCGGGCGGTTCGAACGGCATCGCCATCGCTCCCTCGAACACTGCAGGCGGACAGGCGCTGTTCCTGATCAATCCCCACACGTCGTTCTATTTCCGCTCGGAGGCGAACGTGGTGAGTGAAGAGGGCCTGAACGTCTACGGCGCTTCCACCTGGGGCCAGTTCTTCGTGTACCAGGGCTTCAACGATCGCCTCGGCTGGATGCACACCTCGAGCGGGGTCGACAACATCGACGAGTACGTTGAGACCATCACCGCAAAGGGCGACCTCCTGACCTACCGTCACGGCGGGGTCGAGAAGCCGGTCCGGACGCGCAAGGTCACGATCCGCTCCAAGACGGCTTCCGGCCTCGCCTCCCGCGAGTTCACGGTCTACCGCACCCACCACGGGCCCATCGTGCGCGAGGCCGCGGCCGGAGAGGCCGGCGTAACCGGCCCCGGCATCCACTGGGTTTCCACTGCAATGATGGAAGAGCCACTTAAGGCGCTCATTCAGTCCTACACGCGCACGAAGGCGCGCAATGTCGCGGAGTTTCGCAAGATCCTCGACCTCCACACGAACTCCTCGAACAACACCATCTACGCGGACGCGGACGGCGTCATCGCCTACTTCCACGCGAACTTCGCGCCGAGGCGCGACCCGAAGTTCAACTGGCGGAAGGCGGTCGACGGTTCGGATCCCGCCACCGACTGGAAGGGCGTCCACACCATCGATGAGAGCCCGCTGGTGGTGAGTCCGAAAAGCGGATGGGTCTACAACTCCAACAACTGGCCCTACTCGGCCGCGGGACCCGACTCGCCGAAGCGCGAGAACTTCCCCGCCTACATGGAGGAGGGAGTCGAAAACCCGCGCGGCATTCACGCCATCCGGGTTCTTTCCGGAAAGAAGGACTTCACTGTCGATTCGCTGATCGCCGCGGCCTTCGACCCCTACCTCCCCGCTTTCGCCGATCTCGTTCCCTCGCTCCTCAAGTCCTGGGACGAAGCACCCGCGAGCGACCCCGCGAAGGTGAAGGTCGCGGGCGCGATCGCGGCGCTGCGGGGCTGGGACTTCCGCTGGAGCGCCGACTCGGTTCCCACCTCGGTCGCGGTGTTCTGGGGCGAGGAGATCTGGCGGCGCGCCGCCCGCAGCGCCGACGATGAGAACTCCACGGTCTATGACTACATCCGCGACAAGACGACGGGCGCCCAGAAACTCGCGGCCCTCGGCGCGGCCCTCGACAAGCTCGCCGCGGACTTCGGCAAGTGGGACACCCCCTGGGGCGAGATCAATCGCTACCAGCGCCGAACCGGCGACATCGTCCAGCCCTTCCTCGACGCGGACCCGAGCCATCCCGTGCCTTTCGTGTCGTCGCGCTGGGGCTCGCTCGCTTCCTTTCAGGCCCGCGCCTATCCCCAGACGAAGAAGTGGTACGGCACCAGCGGTAACAGCTTCGTGGCCGCGGTCGAGTTCGGCCCGAGGATTCGGGCGCGGGCGGTGATGGCGGGCGGCCAGAGCGGCGATCCCGCTTCGAAGCACTTCAAGGACCAGATCGAGCGTTACGCCGCGGGAAATCTGCGCGACGTGTACTTCTATCGAGAGCAGCTCGAGGGGCATACCGAGAGGACGTACCACCCGGGGAAGTGACGGGGTCGCATTTGGACGCTCCCAAATGGAGCGGGGTCGAGGCGGCGCGGGCGGGTCGCAGGCGGGCGGGGCGTTAATCGCGAGTCCCAACGTGCCGTCTACACCATTCGCGATTATCGAGGCGAGTAAGGAGCCAAACGATTCCGACGTTCCAGCGTCCAGTGGCGACGCACGAGCCGTCCCCGCCGCCGCGAGCCCGCCCGCGCCGCCTCGGCCCCGCGGGCAACCACTACCAGCCCCGCGGGATCGGGGTCGGGGTCGGGGGCGGGATCCGGGGCGGGGTCTGAGACGGATCCGGTAGCCAGGGTTCGCCAATACAATCGGGTGAATGGCTGAAGCTGCGGATGCATCCCTCACGCGCGCGCAGCGCGTGCGCAAGAACCTGGGCCAGGGCATGGCTCTCGCGTGGGCGGCCTCCCCCGAGTCACTCGTCCGCTACTCCGTGCTCGGCATGTTGAGCGCGGCCATGCCTCCCATTTCCGTGTATCTGGGGGCGGAGCTCGTGAATCAGATCGCGCGGGCGCGCGCCCTGCAGCTCCACTTCACCGACGTGGCGCCCGTGATCATCGGTCT
>CAZYEA010000311.1:0-5174 GCA_964646485.1 uncultured Acidobacteriota bacterium | reverse complement strand
CGCCATCGGCGAACTCACCATCCCCGAGAACGAGCCGGGCTCGTCGATCATGCCCGGCAAGGTCAACCCCACCCAGAGCGAGGCCATGACCATGCTGTGCGCGCAGGTGATCGCGAACGATGTCGCGGTGAACATCGGCGGGGCATCCGGCAATTTCGAGCTCAACGTCTTCAAGCCGCTCATCATCCACAACTTCCTGCAGAGCGCACGCCTGATCGCCGACGGCTGTGAGAGCTTCCGCACCAACTGCGCCTACGGCATCGAGCCCAACGCGGCGAAGATCGACTCGAATCTGCACAACTCCCTGATGCTCGTGACCGCTCTCAATCCGCACATCGGCTACGACAATTCCGCGAAGATCGCGAAGACCGCGCACAAGAAGGGCCAGACCTTGAGGGAAACCGCCATCGAGCTCGGGCTCGTGACCGCGCCGCAGTTCGACGCCTGGGTGAAGCCGGAAGACATGGTGGGCAAGAAGTAGTCGCGGCCGTTGGACAATCTCACCCACACCCTCGCGGGAGTCGCGATCTCCCGCCTCGGACTCGATCGCCGGGTGAGTGGAGCCACCCTGACCCTGGCTCTGGCCAGCAACCTCCCCGACCTCGACATTGTGAGCGGTTTTTGGGGCAGGGTTTCCTACCTCGAGCATCACCGGGCCATCTCCCACGCGGTTCCCGCGAGTCCCGCCCTCGCGCTCGGTCTCGCCCTCGTCCTGGTCTTCTGGCCGCGCTCACAGCGGCGATTCGTTCCCACTTTCCTCGTCGCCTGGCTGGGGGTTCTCCTCCACATCGGCGCCGACCTGTGGACGAGCTACGGCACCCGCGTCCTCCTGCCCTTCGACGCGGCCTGGTACTCGCTCGACTGGATCTTCATCGTCGATCCCGCGCTCCTCGTCCTTCTCGCCATCGGGGCGTTCGCCTCGCGGTGGTTCTCGCGTCCTCGGGTCCAGCGATGGGCCATGGTCCTGGCCCTCGCCTACATCGGCCTTCGCGCGGGCGCCCACGAGCTAGCGCAGGGGCAGGCGCAAAGCTTCGCGGGCTCCGAGTTCACGCGCGTGCGCGCCTTGCCCGATCCGCTGAATCTCAACCAGTGGCGGTTCATCGCCAGCAACGAAGAGTCGTTCGTCACCGGCTACGTGCCCGCGTACGGGGTCGCGCGAAGCAAGGTCTCGTTCCCGAGGATTCCCCCCGACCCCGCCGCCCTTCGGGTGGCGAAGGAAAGCCATGCCGCTCGCGTGTTCCTCGACTTTTCCGCGTTCCCTAGATTCGAATCGCGGAAGGAAGGCGCCCTCACCGTCTTCACCTGGCGCGATCTGCGGTTCGCCGACCGGCGCGCTTCGGGCTTCTTCTGCGAAGTCAAGGTCGATGCTTCAGACCGCATCGTCTCCGAACGCGTGGTGTTCTGAGGGCCTCAGGCCTGATGCCACTGGCGGCGGGCGAGTTCCACGTTGACCCGGATGTGCTCGTGAACCACGGGTGCGTCGTTGTGAGCCTTGAGCGGCACGTCCTTGAAGTTCTCGAGTTCCGCGAGGAGACGCTCCGCTCCTTCCGTTCCCAACGCGTCGTCGCACAGGTCGTAGACGCCGCCCGCCTCTTCCTCGCGTCGGTTGTGCGGGCCGAGGATGGAAAGGAGTTCGGAGACGATCTCCGGAGTCGGGGTGGGAACCATAAGCGACGCAATGGCGCCGTGATCCACGCGGAGCTTGGCCAGGATTTCGACCCTCTCTCCCCGGGCGCGCTGAGCGGCAATGAAGAGAACCTTCTCCTCCATACCGATGTGCTTGAGCAGCCCGGCTCGGAACTCGCCGAAGGCGACGGGGTCGACGCAGCCGGGTTCGGCCAGGGCGCGTTTCAGGATTCCGTCGAGGCGGCGGTGATCGGCGTCGAAGAATCGGTGAAGGGGGCCCGGCATCGGCCCCGAGACTACCGCGTGGCGTAGGAAATGCGGTCCTGACCCGACACGCCTTGTCGTCAAGGGAGACAGGCGTCGGCGAAAACCTTAAGCACCGGAAAGCGGGGCGCTCCGATAACCGCTTTCCTTGTCGCCCTTTGCCCACCGCTTTGCCCAACCCCAGCTTAAGGATCACCCGGAAAGGGCCGCAGGCACTCCTGGCATGCGAGTTGCTCCCTGCCTGGATGGTCGTCAACGTCGGAGCCCGCTCGGCCCCGGGATTTGGGAGATCACAATGCGCACCCGAAGGATCGTCACCTGGATCACCGCTCTCTTGATTGTCGCGGCCTCTGGTCTCGCCATCCGTGAGTACGCTTTCGCCACGCCACTCCCCACCTTTCGCTTCGTGACCGTGGAGCGGGGCGACCTCCAGGCCGTCGTCTCCGCCACCGGCACCCTCAGCGCCCTCACCACCGTGAGCGTGGGCACGCAGGTCTCGGGGCAGGTCAGCGCGCTCTACGCCGACTTCAACGATCAGGTGAAGAAGGGCCAGCTCCTCGCCCGCATCGACCCCACCATTCTCCAGCAGGCCGTGTCAGACGCCCAGGCGAACCTCGAAAGGCTCAGGGCCCAGACCGTCCAGGCCAGGCTGGATCAGGAGCGGAACCGAGAACTCGTCTCGCAGGGTCTCATTCCCGCGAGCGACGCCGACAAGACAGGTTCGGCCCTCCGCGTCGCGGAGGCGGCCGAGAAGTCCGCGAGCATCTCGCTTCAGCGGGCGCAGCAGAACCTCACCTACACCTCCATCCTCGCTCCTATCGACGGCATCGTGGTCGAGCGCAACGTGAACAACGGGCAGACCGTGGCCGCGAGTCTTCAAGCACCGCAGTTGTTCCTCATCGCGAACGACCTCTCCCAGATGCAGATCCTGGCCCACGTGGGGGAGAGCGACATCGTGAGGATCCGGCAGGGCCAGGCCGTCAGGTTCTCCGTGCAGGCGATCCCGAACCGCACCTTCACCGGAACCGTGCAGCAGGTGCGTCTGCAGTCGACCACCGTGGACAACGTCGTCAACTACACGGTGGTGGTCAAGCTGGAGAATCCCGACCGCGAACTCCTGCCCGGCATGACCGCGCGCGTCGATTTTCTGGTGCAGTCGGTTTCGGGCGTGCTCAAGGTTCCAAACGCCGCCCTTCGCTACAAGCCCAGTGAAGACGTGCTCACTCGCCTCGCTCCTTCAGCCACCGCCTCGCCCTCGCCCGGCGGATCTCCCCGCACCGCGAGGGGCCCGGGAGGCACCGGAGGGGCGAGGGATCAACGCGCCGCCTCCGCGGAGGGGCGCGCGTTTGGATCCCTGTACGCCATCGGGCCGGACGGAAGGCTCCAGACCCTGCGGGTCCGGACCGGCCTCAGCGATGGGTCCGCGACCGAGATCGAAGGGCGTGGCGTCACCGAGGGCCTCAAGGTGATTGCCGGGGCGGTGACCGCCCAGGCCTCGACCGCGTCGCAGACCGCGAATCCTCTGGCGGGAACGCAGTCGCCGCGCGGGCGGCCTCCAGGCGGCCCGGGGGGCATCTTCTAGCCAGGAGGCGACCCCATGAGCGACATCGTCATCCAGACCGAGAAGCTCACCAAGACCTACGTGAGCGGTTCCAATGAAGTCCATGCCCTGCGCGGCGTGGATCTCACCATCACCCGCGGCGAACTCGTGGCCATCATGGGCGCCTCGGGCTCCGGCAAATCGACCCTGATGAATCTGCTCGGATGTCTCGACACGCCCACCTCGGGGACCTACGCCCTCGATGGCCGGAGAGTCGACGGACTGAGCCCGAATGAACTCGCCGCGATCCGCAACCACAAGCTCGGCTTCGTCTTCCAGGGCTTCAACCTGCTGGCTCGGACCTCCGCGATCAAGAACGTCGAACTGCCCCTGCTCTACGACCGCAGCGGCCGCACGCGGGACACCCGGGCGCTCGCGGTTTCCGCACTTCAGCGCGTCGGCCTCGGCGAGCGTCTCGATCACGTGCCGAGCGAATTGTCGGGCGGGCAGCAACAGCGCGTCGCCATCGCGCGCGCGCTCGTCACCAATCCCGCCCTCGTCCTCGCCGACGAGCCCACGGGAAACCTGGATAGCCGCACCTCGATCGAGGTGATGGGTCTCTTCCAGGAATTGAACGAACAGGGCATCACCATCATCCTGGTCACTCACGAAGCGGACGTGGCCGCCTATGCGAGCCGGATCGTGGTCGTGCGCGATGGCCGGATTCGCAGCGACGAGCCCCTGACCCAAAGGCGGAACGCGGCCCGGGATCTCGCCGAGCTCGGGAGGTCGGCGGCATGAAGATCCGGGTCCTCGTCACCCTCGCCCTCGAGAGCATCCTGAAAAACAAGATGCGGGCCATGCTCACCATGCTGGGCATCGTCATCGGCGTGGCCGCGGTCATCGTGATGGTCGCGGTGGGCTACGGCGCGCGCTCGCGCATCCACGAACAGATCAACCGTCTGGGCACCAACATGATCGTGATCACGCCGGGGGCGAGTGTGGCGGGCGGCGTGAGCCAGGGCGCCCAGGCCTTCGCGAACCTGACCACCGCCGACGCCGAGAAGATCCGCGCCGAAGCCGAAACCGTGACCGCGGTCTCGCCGGTGGTGATCGGCCGCGCCCAGGTGATCGCAAGCGGAGGCAACTGGCGCACCTCGATCAACGGCGTCGACACCGACTATCAAAGCATCCGCGACTGGTCGACCGAATCCGGGAGCTTCTTCGGTCCCGACGATGTCCGGAGCGCGCGCGCGGTCGCGGTGCTTGGCCGGACCGTGGCCCTGAACGTCTTCGGCGGCGACGACCCCACCGGCGAGGAGATCCAGATCGGCGCGAACCGATTCAAGGTGTCGGGGGTGCTTTCGGCGAAGGGCCAGAACGCGACCGGCAACGATTCGGACGACATCATCCTGATTCCCTACACCACCGCGATCACGCGCCTGAGCGGCCGACCCCGCATTCCCCAGATTCTCGCCGGCACCGCCTCGGAGGCCGATCTTCCCGCGGCCCAGGACGAGATCCGCACCCTGCTGCGCGAGACTCACCACATCAGCGCGGGTGACGACGACGACTTCACCGTCCGCAACCAGCAAGACCTCGCGACCGCGGCCGAGAGCAGCACTCAGGTGATGACTCTGCTGATGGCGGCGATCGCCTCGATCTCCCTCCTGGTTGGGGGCATCGGCATCATGAACATCATGCTGGTGTCGGTGACGGAGCGGACGCGCGAGATCGGCATCCG
>CAZYEA010000310.1:2374-5213 GCA_964646485.1 uncultured Acidobacteriota bacterium | reverse complement strand
AAGGTCCGCCCCGCTGAAGCATGCGCCCGCAGTGTCGCCGCAACTTCGCGAGACTGTCTGAGGTCGAGGCCGTCGAAGGGTTCGTCGATCAGCAGCAACGACTGCGGCGCCAGCAAGCCCAGGCCGAGCAGCACGCGCTTCCGCTGCCCCTTGGAAAGCTCGCCGATCCGCGAGGTGAGGAGCGGCCCGAGCGAGAGGCTGCGGGTGACCTCCTCGCGAAGCTCCGCGCGCCCTCCGAAAAAGCCCACCATGAAGTCGAGCCCGAAGCGGACGGTCTGGGCCGGCCAGGGTGCTATGGCGTCGGGCAGGTAGAACGCGCCTTCCCGTGGCAACGTGGTTCCCGAGTCGGAGGGGAGGACTCCGGCGAGGCACTCGAAGAGCGTGGTCTTGCCCGCGCCGTTCGGCCCGATGAGACCAAGCACCTCTCCCGGCCGAATGGAAAAGCTCACGCCGTCGAGGGCCTTGAGCCTCCCGTACGACTTCGATACTCCCGAAACGCGCAGAACTTCCCCAGCCGACATGCGAACGGATGTTCAAGGGAGGGCGCCTAGTACTACCAGCCCCCGTAGATCGATGGCGGGGCGGAAAAGCTCCTGAGCCACTCCCCCTTTTCGGGGGTTGGACTAACGCGGGTAGCGGAGGGTCCCCACCAGATCGGCGATCCCGGCCATTTCGTGGCGGGAGAGATAGGCGCGCAGGCCGGATTCGATCTCCTGGTAGATGGTCGGCCGCGAGAAGTTCATGGTCCCGACCTGAACCGCGGTGGCGCCCGCGATGAAGAACTCGAGCGCGTCGCTCGCGGAGGTAATCCCCCCGATGCCGATGATGGGGATCTTCACCGAGCGCGCGGCCTGGAAGGTCATCCGCACCGCGAGCGGCCGGATGGCGGGTCCGGACAGCCCCCCGGTTCCGAAAGCGAGCCTGGGCTTGCGCGACTCGACATCGACGGCGAGGCCGAGGAAGGTATTGACGCAGGAGATGGCGTCGGCCCCCGCCTCCTCGCAGGCCCGGGCGAATACCGTGATGTCCGTGACGTTGGGCGAAAGCTTGGGGATCACGGGCAGGCGGCTCGACTTGCGGACCGCCGCCACCACCTCGTGGGTCATGACCGGGTCGGTGCCAAAGGCGATGCCCCCGGTCTTGACGTTCGGGCACGAGATGTTGATCTCGAGCGCGTGCACCCCGGGCGCGTCGCTCGCGATCCTCGAGACCTCGGCATACTCTTCGACGGTCTCCCCGCACACATTCACGACCACCGCGGTGTCGTGGGCTCGCAGTTCGGGCAGGACCTTCTCCACGAAGGCCCGGATGCCGACGCCCTGCAGGCCGATGGCATTCAAGAGCCCGGCCGGGGTCTCCGCGATGCGGGGCACCTCGCATCCGTCGCGCGCGGCAAGGTAGAGGCCTTTGGTCACGATGCCGCCCAGGGTCTTGAGATCGACCACGTGCGCGATCTCCAGCCCGTAGCCGCAGGTGCCCGAGGCGGCGAGGAGCGGATTCCTGAGCTTCAGCGAACCGATCTGAACGTCGAGGGCCGCGCTCACGCGTGCTCCTCCTCGGGCCAGACCACGCGGCGCGCGTCGAAGACCGGGCCCTCGGTGCAGGCAGGCCGGTTCTTCCAGCGGAGTTCGCCCGGGTCCTGAATCTTGACCACGCAACCGAGGCAGGTGCCGAGACCGCAGCCCATCCAGGGATCAAGGCTCACCTCGCAGGGCAGGTTCCGCTCCGCCGCGATCTTCGCGACCGCGTGCATCATCGCTTCCGGCCCGCACGCGCACAGGCGAACCGGCCCCGTCTCCCCGGCGAGAGCCTCGAGGAGCGGTGTGGTCACCCGTCCGCGCGCGCCGCGGGTCCCGTCATCGGTGGACAGGGTCATGCCGATATCGAGTCGCTTCAGCTCCGCGACGAGGGGAAGCTCCGTCTGGCTGCGTCCGCCATAGAAGAGGTGGAAAGAGAGGCCCGCTTCATGGAGGCTTCGCGAGAAGAGGGCAAAGGGCGCCACCCCGTATCCCCCGCCCACCAGAAGGACGCGCTCACCCGGTTGGGGGGTGGTGAAACCGTGGCCCAGGGGCCCGAGGACGCGGGCGCGCTCGCCTTCGCGCAGGTCGAAGACCGCCTTCGAGCCCGGACCCACCGCCTTGATGAAGATGGTGAAGCGCCCCGAGGACGCGTCGGTGTCCATGATCGAGAACGGCCGGCGAAGCAGAAGGTCGCCGCTTTCCTCAGGCTGGATCATCGCGAACTGACCGGCCCTCGCTCCCGCGACCTCTTTGTGTTCGAAAGTCAGGAGCGCGTAGGCGTCCTGAAGCGGCTCACGCCTCACCAGCCGGCACACGCGATCGGCGGGAGCCGGAAGGGCCCGCCCCGTCACTTCTTCGAAGCGGGCGCCGTCCCGTCCTCGGCGGCGGGCCTGTCCTCGAGGTCGCGCACGCGCTTGATGAGGTCGGGGAGCTGCTTCAGGCCCGCGCTGACCTTGAGCCAGAGCCGGGCGTCATAAGCCGGGCTCCCCGCGAGACGGGACTTGTCGGGCACGTCCCCGTGAAGCCCCGCGTGAGCGCTCGCGATGACGTCATCGCCGATGGTGGCGTGGTCGGCGACCCCTACCTGGCCGGCCAGGACCACCCGGTCTCCCACCCGAGTGCTCCCGGCGACTCCCACCTGCGCGCAAAGCACGCCGTCTTCGCCGATCTCGACACTGTGACCAACCTGCACGAGGTTGTCGATCTTGGTGCCGCGCTTGATCCTGGTGACGCCCATGGAGGCGCGATCCACCGCGGTCAGGGCGCCGATCTCGACGTCGTCCCCGATCTCGACGATGCCCACCTGGGGAATCTTCACG
>CAZYEA010000310.1:0-2364 GCA_964646485.1 uncultured Acidobacteriota bacterium | reverse complement strand
AACCCGTCCGCACCGATCACGGAGTTGTTATGGATGATGACCCGTCGGCCAATGCGACAGTCCTCCCGAACGGACACTCCGGCATGCAGGGTGGTGTCCTCCCCCACGCTCACCCCACGGTACAGGACCACATGAGGATGGAGAGTGACCCGCGCATCGACCCGCGCGCCCTCGGCCACGGAAACGAAGGCTCCGACGTGGGCGGTGGGGTCGACCCGGGCTCCTTGATGGACCGAAGCGGTCGGATGGATGCCCGCGGCCTCTACCGCCGGAGGGTGAAGGATGGCGGCGGAGCGGGCGTAGGCGACATAGGCGTCCTTGACCACGAGGATGGCGGGGAAGGACGGAGCGCCGGAACCTGGAGCAAGGAGGGAAGGATCGCTCACGATCAGGGCGGAGGCCCGGCAGGCTTGCAGCTGGGCGCGGTACTTGCCGTGCGACAGGAAGGAAATCGAGCCTTCGCTTCCGGACTCGAGCGGCGACACCCGAAAGACCTCAACCCCGGCGTCGCCTCGTATCTCGGCGCCGAGGCGCCTCGCGAGTTCGTCGACCCTCAACGTCTGGGGACCCTCAAGGCCTGGGGGTGGGCGCGACGGTGGCGGTGGAGGCCGCCGCGGCCGAACCCGAGGCTCCCTTGCCCGCGGCCACGGGACCATTGAGCACGGCGCCTTCCCGCACCACCAGCTGGCCAGCGTCGAGCGTGCCCGTGACCTTGCCGGTTTCGAGGACGACGACCTTTCGTGCGGTGATCTTGCCGGAGATGGTCCCGCCGACCTCCACCAGGTCGGCCTGGATGGTGGCGTCGACGTTGGCGGATGGGCTCAGGACGAGCGACCCGTTGATATTGACTTCGCCTTTGAACCTGCCCGCGATAGTCGCGTCCTTGCCCTGGATCTTGCCGTCGATCGAGGTGTCCGCATCGATGAGCGTCCGGCCGGGTTCTTGAGCCATGCGCTCCATCTTAGCGCGGTTGTCCTCGAAGTCGCCGTGAACGCGGGGCCACTTCAAGTCCTTGAATGAGAGGTCCGGTTAACTGAATCGCCCTAGCGACTTAGGTCACAGACATGAGAAACCGCCGCCATGGTGGCGCCATCAACACAAAGCATCATCCACGGGCCACAAAACATGTGGAGAGCACGAAACATGAGGGCGGTCACAAGCGCATGAAACCTGGCACGTTCCGTGCTCGTTAATGCCATCGAAGAAACAGAAAGGCCAGTTGAAAGGGGGCCGATAAGACCATGACACTCGACAAGACACTCAAATACGCCGGGCTCGCGATCGCAGGAGGTGCGGTCGGGGCGGCCATTGGAATCCTGATCGCCCCCGCTTCGGGGGCGGAAACGAGGAGGCTCATCACCGATCGGATCGAATCCGAACGGGCTGAGTTCCTCAAGCGGCTGCGGCGGGATCCGCGACGCGAGGAAGGCTATCCCTACTCCGTGATCTCCGCGTAAGGCGGCCCCGGGAGGGGCGGCAAACGAGGCCGCACGGGAGGGGATCAGGCAGAGCCGGCCGCTTCCCCTCCCGTGCTACACTCGGCACCCGAAGCCCGTTCCGCGTCCTTTTAGTCTCAGCGCAGACAAATCCCCGCGTGACGCGGGGATTTTATTTTTTGACCAGTAGTTAGCACCAGTCATGAGGCTCATGAAGAATGGCTAAGTCCGGCGAGGCTGTCTCGCCCGTCATCTCCAAGATCGTCGGCACCGCCCGGGAGGTCGAGACCCGGATCAACGGTCTCAAGAAGCCCGAGATGAAGTTCCCCTTGCGCAATCTTTCGAACGTGCGCTATTCCGCGAAAAAGGGCCACTTCGAGATGCTCGGGAAGAAGAAGGAGCGGACCCTCGCGGTCTCGACCGTGAAAAGCTTCGCCCAGACCATGCGGATGATCGCGCTCTCGAAGCAGATGATCGAGACCGACGAACGCGCCACCAAACGAGACGCCTACTACCAGACCAAGAACTGGGGCGACGCCCGCTGCGACGAGCAGCCGGAGTCGGACACCATCCTCGACGACGTCGAGGCTCTGTTCGGAGTCAACAAGGAGCAGCTCTGCTTCACCCCCGATGAGCATGGCGGCCTGGTGGCGGGTGAGCTCGTCGTGGTCGACCGGGAGGAGCCGGGCTCCACCCGGACGATCGAGATCGATTGCACCAAGTTCGGGTCGGGCTCTTACGGCATTCCCCCCGAAGTCGAGCACCTCCAGTTCAGGACCAAGGCCAAGTTCATTCTCGCCATCGAGACGGGCGGTATCTTCGACCGCCTGAACCGCCACCAGTACTGGGCGAAGGCCGACTGCATCCTCGTCTCCATGGCCGGCGTCCCCACCCGGATGCCCGAGGTCACAAACGGGCTGCGCCGCTC
>CAZYEA010000309.1:0-5220 GCA_964646485.1 uncultured Acidobacteriota bacterium | reverse complement strand
AGCGAGGGTCGCGTCAACCGTAGCGGGGATAGGAACGTCGACCTGCACCTCCTTCGGCTGATGACCGGGGAGAGAGAGGGTGATGGAATGGCCCGCGTTCGCGGCCACCTCCACGCGAAGCGGGGTCGTGCCCACGGGCCTGCGGTCGAGGCGGACGCTGGCGCCCGCAGGCTGCGAGCGGATCTCGATTGTCGTCATCGCCGCCACGGGTGCGGCGGGAACAGCGGGCCCGGGCGCCGCCGCCGGAGACGCCCCGGAAGTAGCCGGGTCGGGACGAGGGACGCGCGCGGGCACCCGCGCGGGGGTGGTCGCGGAGGCGCGCACCTTCTCGGGCGTGGTCTCGGCGCCAGGCACGAAGATCTCGGTGATCGTGGGCGTCGCCTTGGCCGGATTGGCGGTTGCACCCCCGCGGTTGAAGTAGACGAGCGCCGCAAGCGTGCCGGCCACGATCACCGCGCCGATGGCGCCGTAGACCAGGGCTTTCGAGGGGGCGTCTCCTTGCGGCATGGACGCCGAGACCACGCCGCGCCCTCCCTGCTGGATGGTTTCGGCGCTGCCGCTGATGGTGCGGCCGGAGAGAACCGTTTCCTCGCCCTTGGCCTCGGCCCGGCCGAAGGTGGCGTCGAGCTCGGGGAAGGCGGTGGTTTCCGGGATGGTGAGCGGGTCGGAGGGCCTCCTACGAAGGAGGCGGCGGAGCCGCTGGGCTTCGCTCGCGTCGGGGTTTGCCTGGGCGATCGTCTCCACCGCCTCGATCCTCTGCGGCTCCACGTGCCCGGCGGCGAGACTTTTCCGGGCCTGGCTCAGCACCGCGACGTCATCCTCGCTGAGGGGAGGCGTCGGATACCGGTCGCGCACCCTGGTGAGATCGTCGGCCATGAGGGCGGCCGAGGCGTAGCGCGCGTCGGCTTCCTTTTCCAGCGACCGGTCGATCACGCGCTGCACTTCCGAAGTGAGCGGGCCGGCGGCTCCATCGGGCAGACGCGGATGCGGCTCATTGACGATGCGGTACAGCACCCGGGTCGGGTCATCGGCCATGAAGGGCCGCTTGCCCGCGAAGAGTTCGTGCAGGATCACGCCCACCGCGAAGACGTCGGTTCGCCCGTCGAGCACCCCGCCCCGGATGTGCTCCGGACTCATGTAGTAGGGCGTGCCGACCATCATGCCCGCGCGGGTGACCGAGGTGCTCTCCACCTTGGCGATCCCGAAGTCGAGGATCTTCACCCCCCCGTCGTCGAGGACGCGGATGTTCGACGGCTTGATGTCGCGGTGGACGATGTGATGGTTGTGGGCGAAGTCGAGGCCGCGCAGGGTCTGGATCACGATGTCCAGCCGCTCGGTGGCGGAGAGCTTCTCGCCCGATCGGAGCAGGGTTTCGAGGTCTTCGCCCCCCAGAAGCTCCATGGCGATGAAGGGGAGGCCGCGATCCTCGCCCAGCTCGAAGACGGTGACGATGTTCGGGTGCTGCAGCCGGGCCGCCGCCTTGGCTTCGATCTCGAAACGGCCTCGGCTGTCGTCGTCGGGCGACCCCTCGAGGCGCAGGGTCTTGACCGCGACGTCGCGGTCGAGCGCCTCGTCACGGCCGAGGTAGACCACCCCCATGCCGCCCTTGCCCAGTCTGGCCCGCACCCGATACCGCCCGATGCGGTACTCGCCCGCGGCCCGGGGTTTCGCGGCGGCGTTGCTGGCGGAAGTCACGTGAGTCGCAGCCGGGCGGTCAACCGCTCACTCGTCCCGCTTCACGAGGAGCACGGTGATGTTGTCCTCGCCGCCCTTCGCGTTCGCCTCGGAGACCAGCTGCTCGGCCGCCTTCTTCGGGTCGGCGTGGGCCTTCACGATGCGCTCGAGGTCGGAGTCGACCACCATCCCCGAAAGCCCGTCGGAGCACAGAAGCAAAACGTCGCCCACCGCCATCTCGTGCGCGGTGACGTCGACGTTCAGGTCGGGGGCGGCTCCGATGGCGCGGGTCACCACGTTGCGAAGGGGATGCGAGCGGGCCTGCTCGTGGGTCAGCACACCCAGGGCCACCTGCTCGAGAACCCACGAATGGTCGGTGGTGACCTGGGTGATGCCGGAGGCGTTGATGAGGTAGAGGCGGGAATCGCCCACGTGAGCGATGTGCGCGGTCTTATCCTCGAACAGGACGCCGACGATGGTGGTGGCCATGCCTTCGTAGTCGGCCTGGGTCAGGCTCAGGTCCAGCACTTTCTGGTTGCCGAAGCGCACCGCGGTCTTGAGCCGGTTCGCCACCAGGGAGAGATTGGGATCGACGCCCCAGGGCCAGGTGATGTCGGTTTCCTTCGCGGTCAGGGCCACGAATTCGGCCACCGCCTGCACCGCGGTGCTCGAGGCGATCTCGCCCGCGGCATGCCCGCCCATTCCGTCCGCCACCACGAACAGCTGGTCGGACTCGAAGATTCCGAAGTAGTCCTCGTTGTTCTTCCTGCGCCGTCCGACGTCGGTGGCCCCGAAGAAATTCAGCTTCAAGATCTTCCGCCTTCTTGCGGGCCGCGAGTGGAGCGGAAGGTCGGTCGGCTCATGGGGTGCAGGTAAGTAGACATCAAAAGACTAAGGCTAAGCAAACCTTGGGTTTCAGCGCTTGCGGAAGCGGTCGAACAGGCCCCGCGCCGTCTCGGCCGTGGTGCGCGCGGGCCCTTCCGCCTCGTTTTGCCCCATGGGCATCTCCTTGAGCGCGCGGGCCACGTCGGGGTGGTCGGGTTTGAGGGCGATGGCGCTGTCGAGGGCCCGCTTGGCCCGGAGCTTCAAACCCTGGGAGTGAAGGAGCAGGGCGAGCTCAGCCAGGTAAGACACGTTCTTGGGATCGAGCTTGGAGGCGGTTTCCATGTGCTGCAGGGCATCGCGCACCCAGTTGGGGTTCTTCGCGAGGGCCATGGCGAGCACCGCGTGAGCCTTCGGGTTCTTATCGTCGTTCGTGACCGCGATGTTCAGCAGCTGGACCGCGGTGTGGTAGTCCTGCTTCTTGAAGGCCTCGATGCCCTGAGCCAGCATGTCGAGCCCGGGACCGGCGGCCGAGGCGATGGGCGCAGCGGGCGGAGGTGAAACCGGGCCCGGGGCTCCGGCGGCGGCCCGCGGACTGAGCGGGGGGCCCTGGACGACGGGCGGCGCCGCCTTCGGGGCCTGCGCCCGCGTGTCGGCGGGGAGTTTCGAGGTGTAGTCGCGGCGCGAGCGTTCCTTCGAGAGGGTGTCGTAGGCGGCGGTGACGTTCTTGAAGGCGTTCTCGGCCTGCTTGCGCGCGGCCGGGTCTTTGACCGTGTCGGGATGCGTCTCGCGCGCGAGCTTCAGGTAGGCATCCCTGATCTCGGTGGCGGTGGCAGTGCGGGCGACGCCCAGAACGGCGTAGTAATCGGTCATAGAGGCAGCTCGACGGAATTAGCCGCGAGGATACCCGATCGAACGCCCTATTCCTTCGTGCCCTTCTGGGTCTGGGCCTTGACGAAGCGTTGAGCCGCCTTACGGATGGCTTCGGGAACGTTGCGGTCGACGGTGAGAGCCTTGATATCGCGGGGCTGCAGCCGGGAAACGAAGCCCATGGCGATGGGGAGCGGGGTGCGCGGGTTCTTCACGAGAGAGTTGATGACCGTGTACTTCTTCGTCCAGTCGCGGTTGGTGCCGACCCGGCGGAGGACCTCGTCCGAGACGTTCTTCATGGAGGCGATGCCTTCGATTTCGGCCTCGGTGATCTTGGGAGAACCGAGCACGGCGAGGGACACCAGGCGGTTTGGATCGCGGATGAGGAAGCTGCGGGACTGCGAGTCGCCGGTGAGGGCCTCCTTGATCTTCTGTCCGGTGCGCATGCTGAAGAGCTTCTGCAACTTGCTGAGCGCGGCCTCGTCCTTCTTCTCGTCCTCGGTGAGCATCGCCTCGGCCTCTTCGGGCTTGAGCTCCACCAGGTTCTCGTCGGAGGGGGTCTCGGGGGAAGCGGCCTCGGCCGCGGCTTCGGGGGGCGGGGGCGGGGCCTCTATGGGTGCGGGCGGCGGAGGTGGAGGCGGCGCCTGAACGGGTGGCGTCCGGGGTTCGCCCTCGACCCCGATAGAGAAGGTCTCGCGCAGCTCGGCGAGTCGCCGCCGCTGGTCTCTCGACAACATCGGGTTCGCTTCGATGGCTCGGAGCAGCGGGGGATGGCGGAGCAGACGGGTCTGGTTGATGACCACGAGCTCGGCGAGGCTTTCGGGCAGCCGGCTCGCCTGATGCGAGATCGCTTCGTCGGCGGTTGCGGTGTTCTGCAGGCAGGCTTCCAGGACTTTCGCGTCGGTCCGGATCTCCAGGGTCCAGGCGAGGACGGCGAGGGAAGCGTCTTTGGCCTTGACCAGGGGCAAAAGAGTCTCGACACTCAACTCCGAGAAGGTCCGGGCCGCGGTGGTGGCGACCTCGGGGAGGGGGTCGCGGTGCATCAACTCCAGCAGGTCGACGAGGTCCTCGGGCTTGAGGGGCAGGGCGCCCTCGGCCGCCATCATCCGCACCTCGAGAGGAACGCCTCCCTTGCGGATCTGGTCGACGAGCGGGTTAGTTTCGCGATCAGCCATCGCCCAGTGGCCTCAGGTCCTTCGCCCGGTGAAGATCAAGCGGCTTTTCTTCAGCCGATGGGTTTGGCAGGAACGCTCGGAGCCCCTGCGGAGAGGGCGCCGATGGCCTCGGGGGAGAGGGGGATGTTGCGCTTCACTTCGCCGCGGTTGCCGAGAGGTCTCGCCGGGCCGCTGTCGATGGCCACGAGAAGGCCGCCGGCGTTGCCGACCGCGAGAGACGCATTCTGGCGGGCCACGATCGAGAACGACTCGCCCTTGCGAAGAACCCGGTTCTCCACCCGGTCGCCCCCGACGTCGAGGCCGATCCAGCAGTCTTCGGTCGCGGTCAGGGTGAGCTGGAGCGGTTGCGGGAGCACCGATGAGGGATTGGCGGGGGCGGGGAGGACGGGCGCTCCGTTCGAAGCCACCTGGGTTCCGACGGCCAGGCCATTGGGCGCTGGGGCGGGTGCATCAACCGCGGGAAGGGGAGGGGCGGGCGCGTTGCGTGAGGAAAACGCCGGGCTCAGGATCAAGGCGGTCACGATTCCGAACACGCCGGCGATGAGGCCGCCGTTCACGAGGCGCGCGGCGAACCGGCTCGAAAGGCGATGCTCGGCGCCTTCGGGAGCAGGTTCGGTCGCGGGGGCCTGGCTCGCGTGGAAGCTCAGCTCGGTCAGGATCTTCTGCTCGTCGAGGGCGA
>CAZYEA010000308.1:0-5228 GCA_964646485.1 uncultured Acidobacteriota bacterium | reverse complement strand
GGGCGGAGCCGGGACCGGAACCGAAGGCAGGGAGATCGAGGTATTCGTAGGCGCCGCGGTGGCGCCCGGTGCGTCGCCCATCTGCTTACCCAGCGTCTCGATCTGCTTCACCATCTCGCGCAGCCGGATGGAGTATTTCCGGAGCATGCGGAAGGCGATTTCGGGGTTCGACTTGATCATGTCGCCGAAGGTGTCGCCCGAGATCACGATCAGGTCGCCCGCCTCGGACATCTCGGCGGTGGCCGACCTCGGCATGCGCTCGAGAACCGCCATTTCCCCGAAGAAGTCGCCCTTTTCGAGGACGGCGAGCGTCACATCCTTGTTGGCGCCGGTCCGCTTCTTGATGGCGACCCGGCCCGACTGGATGATGTACATGTCCTCGCCCGCATCACCTTCACGGAACAGGACTTTCCCGGCAGGAAAGTGGGACAGAAAGCGCGCGAACGGGTTCTTTTCAGCCATTTTCTACGTGAGATGGGGAGCTTATCAGATGGCGAAACAACCCTTTGGTCAGCGGGCATTCCCCGACTGCTCGACGATCGCGGCCCATTGGTGCCACAAGGAGAAGGCGCTCAGAAGAGTCCCGAAGACAAGGGCAGCGGCCCGCCAAACCCCGCCGCGACGAAAACCGAGGACGAGCGCCGACCCCGCCAGAAGCGCCACCAGAGGGGTGACAAACAAGGTCTCATGCCCATAGCGGAACACATCCGGGATTCGAGCCCGAAGGGCGATGAGCACGAGGTACGCGAGGGCCCAGGCCCGCACCTCCCGCGAACGTCGGACCTCCGCTCCGGAGAGCCAAAGGCCCAGCAGAGCGAGGAAGATCCACGGCCAGCCGAAGAACGTGTTCGTGCGTTCGAAAAGCAGGCCCCAGAAGCTCTCCACGGGATAGACCGAACCCGAGCCCTCCGCAAAGACGCCCCCACCGCGCACACCCAGCACGCGTGAGGCGAGCCCGAACACATCGCCCACGAAGTGACGGTAGTAGAGGACGAAGGCAAGGAACGCTCCGAGGGCCTCGGCCATCGACAGTCGCACCCCGAGCGCTCGATCGGCAGGCCCCGCGACAAGGCAAAGCAGGACGAAAGCGCCCATGAAGGCGCCTTCGTTGACGACGCTCGAGGTGTAGGCGAGGTGGCCGAGGCCGAGCGCCGTCATCGCATACAGACCGCTCCTCAAAGACCGTGCCTCATCAGCCCGCACCACGGTGGCGATGGTGAGCAGCGCGACGAGGTCGAAGACGTGGCCGAGAAGTGCGGGCAGCAGAGCGAAGCTCAAACGCGATGTGTAGGTGGGGATCACACACAGCAGGAGAGCCGAGAGCGGCGGCAGGCCCAGCCTGGCCGCCAGGGCCCCCGAAACCAGCACGGGAAGCACCGAGATGAGGCTCGAGCCGCACTTGAGGACGGTTTCGATCTCATCGGTCGACAGGTTGAAGAGCCAGGCCGGAATCGCGAACAGGGTGTGAAAGAGGACGGCATAGGGCAGCGAGGAGACGCCGCCAAGGACGGGCTTTGTCCAGGCGCCCTGGGCGCTCAGAGCGTCAGCTGGATGGAGGAAGAAGGAGAGGCCCTCCTCCCGGATGGCCTCGACCACCCGCGTGTGGGTGAGCAGGTCTGGATAGTAGAAGTCAGGATGAGAGACGAACACGAGACGCAGGAGCATGGTCACGAAGGCTGCGCTCGAGAGCAGGGCGGCGGTCCCCTTCTCGAGGCCGGCGCCCCGCTCGAGCCAAAAGCGCCCGGCCAGGAGCACGGCCATCGAGAGCACGAGCATGGGGGGCGCCGCGCTCGTCTGCCTCCACGCCTCGAAGAGATCCGCGTGAGCGCGCATCGCGAAGGCCAGAGAGGCGAGGAGGGCGATGGCGCCCGCGCCGGTCGCCCCGGATCCGAGGGCGAGCAGCCCCCCGAACAGGAGGGCCACCCCGAGGGCCGGGCGCACGGCCGCCCACGAGCGAAGCTTGAAGGGCGCGCCCGTGGCCGCGCTGAGGTCGACCCGGTCCATCCGGAGACCCATGTTCCTGCGCTCGTGGGAATCCGTGCGGATCGTCAACACCAGCGGCCCGCGCACTCCCGCGGCTCTCAGCGTGTCGCGCCGGACCTCCCCGCCTCGCGCCCGAAAGGCCTCCGTGTCAACCGAGCCGACGTTCACTCTCACCACCGCTTCCTCGCCGAAGACCCGGGCGTAGCGAAGGGTCGCTTCCACTCCCGAGCCCTCGGTCTCAAAGGGCAGGTCGATCACCGCGTCGTAGGTGGTCCAGTGCCAGCCGACCTTGTCGTCGACATCATGGTCCGGCTCGAATCCCCGGACGAATGCGCTGTCCCCTGGGCCGAGGTTGAGGCTCACCTGTCGCGTCGAGCCCAGGAACGCGGCGAGGATCGCAACGGACACCCCGAGGGCGCCGAGCGCGTAGCCCGCGAGATCTCTACGATGCACAGGCGAAGGCGCGGCGCATCTGGGGGAGGAGACTCTCGAAGGCGATCTCGTTTCCCCGGGCATTCCAATGCCCGTCCACCGGGAGGTACGCCGGGGGTCCCGCCTTCTCCGCGGCCTCAAACGCGGCAGTCACGTCCACCATCGGTATGTCCAAAGCGGCAAGAACGCTCGCGAGGCGTTTCCGGACCGCGTCGCGCGACCACACGCGACGATCCGAGTAGCGACGCCCGAGAAAGGCCCAGGCGCGGTCGTTGGCCTCGAAGCGGGCGGGCACATAGAAGACGGAGAAGCCGGCGCCCTGGCCCCGAACGTCGTCGCGGAAGCGCGCGAAGAGGGCCCCCGTCCGTTTCCACATCTCCTCGACCCGGGCGGTCTCGGCGGCGCCCAGGGGTGCGAAGGGCACGAACTCGGCGGGCGGCACGTCCGAGATCGCAGGCGCCAGGCCCCAGGTGGAGAGGACTCGCGACCAGTCGGGTCGGCTGGGCTGAAGGCGGGCGGCCGCGAAAGCCCACAGTGCCGATCCGTGGAACCTGGGCGCCCGACGCGGCGCCTTCGGCCCCTCCCGCGGCCCTGGGGGCCGGAGATCGTTTGCCGGGGGGATCAGCTGGAGCGCTCCGTCCTTCTCCACGAACACCGGCTTCGGACGGTTGGCCGTGCCCAGGCGGTCGAGATTGAACTCCAGGTCGTTGTAGTAGAAGAGAACCACGACTTCGCTCGGCCGGTACTTGCGGATCTCCTCGTCATAGAAGATCCATTCCTGGTCGGTCGAATAGCCGGGCCCGCCGGCATTCAGGACATCGACGCGGCAGGGGGAGAGGGCTTCGGCCAGCCGGCCGCGCAGTGTCTGGGGCTCCTCCGCGTAGTAGCCATGAGCGAACGAATCGCCCATGATGGCGAGGCGCCGCCGGAGCGGGGCCGGCTCGTAGGGAATCTCCGGCCCTCGCAACCCAAGGGAATTGATGGCGACCGTGACCTCGAAGTCCTCCCGGACGATGCGCTGCGATCCGCCTGGCCGGGTTCTCCATCCAAGTGTTGGCGAGAACTCCGAGATCGGGGTGCCCTCCGCCGGCCTCGCTGCAACCGGGCGCAGGAGGATTCGGGCCGCGAACTCGGCGAAGCCGAGAGCGAGCGCCGAGGAGAAGGCCGCGAGGAGAAGGCGGGCGCGCCATTCCCCCGCGCGGGGCCTCATGCCGCCTGGGTCTGGAGCACCGCGCGCTTCTCCACCTCACGAAGCAGGGTCTGGAGGAACGTCTCGTAGCGATGCGTGATCGGCTTGAGGGCGGTGAGCGAGTTGCACTTCAGGATCTCGACGAAGAACTGCTCGAAAGCCGACCAGTCGCGGTACATGAGGTGGCGAAGCTGGCGGTCGTAGAACTTCGCGGTGCCCTCGCGCAGGGCCACCGCGGTGACTTCGTCGCCCCGGGCGTAGAAGTCGCGCACCGAGCGCAGGAGATTCTCGAGCGCCTTCTTGAGGCCCAAGGAGCGCTCTTTCTTGGTCACGAAGTCGGTGAAGACGCCCACACCGGTGAGACCGGGGTCGAGGCTGGCCGCGAGCTGGACCACCGACTGCTGAAAGCAGTCCTTGAGGATGCCGTGCGCGTTCTCGATGCGCGCGCGCACATTCTCGGAGGACTGGGCGGAGGAGAGGTCCGCGAGTTCCACCCTCACCACCTTGTTGATGTCGATGGGCATGCAATAGGCGATGGAGTCGCAGGCGTCGCGGACCGCGCTGCCATGCGGAAGAGCCACGAGGGCTTTCTTCTCGATGTAGGCGACGAGCTGGCGCGCCTCGGAAATGACGAGCGCGAACACACAGGCCGCGGTCTTCACCCGCTCATCGGGGAGGCCGTCGGGGTCGGCGTACTCGAGGTATTTCAGCATGCGGAAGATCTCGAGGAACACCCGGGCCACCGGATTCCGCTCGTTGGGGTCGTCGATGCCACGGATGAGTCCGGCGATTTCCGAACTCGTTACCTTGTCGAATATGGGCTTGAACTTCTTGTCGAGCAGGGCGGCGAGGGGCGGGTTGCGACGCAGTTCGCGGGAGAAGATGCGGCCGACCGACTCGAAGATCTGCAGGGGGGTCTTCTTGGCCCGAAGCGACTCGGCGACGAGGAGCCGCACGTCCTCGAGGGTTCCGCGCAGGACCAGGAGGCCGGCTTCGGGGCGGGCGTCTCTGAGCAGGCGCTCGAAGTAGGGGTCGGCGCTCTCCGACTCGCGAATGAAGCCGTCCACGTAGCGCTTGAACTGCGCCTCGTCCACCCGGTCGCGCGGGAGCAGCTGAGAACAAAGCTGGCCCACCCGCAGAAGACACAGATCGACGACGCTCAGTTCGGATGACCAGTCACGGTACGGCAGCTCGTTGATCTGCTCGTCGGAAAGGGCGTGATGCGCGGGCTTGAAGAAGCGATCGAGGGCCCGAAGCCACATTTCGAGCTCGAAGAGCTCCTTTTTCCGGCCCGACTCCCCTGCACCCTCCATCCACGCGCGCACCTGGGTGCGGAGGTAGTCGGAGCCCATCCGTGCCTGGCGGTCCGTGCGTTCGGTCTCTTCCATACTCCCTGAGTCCCGGATCTTACAGAAGGCGGTTGCCCCCTTGCGATTAAACTCACAAAACGATGGCTTTTGAAGACTCTCGCGAAAAAATGGGCCTCATCTCGGAACTCTGGGCGTTCATGAAAGTCCGCAAGAAGTGGTGGCTCGGACCCATTGTGGTCATGCTCGTGCTGCTCGGTCTGCTGATCGTCCTGACCCAGGGAACGGCAGTGGCGCCGTTCATCTATACCTTGTTT
>CAZYEA010000307.1:0-5240 GCA_964646485.1 uncultured Acidobacteriota bacterium | reverse complement strand
CAACCTGGCGCCTCGCATCGGCATCGTCTACACCCTCAATGACAAGACGGTCATCCGCGGGGGCTGGGGCATCTTCTACAACCTCTTCGACCGCGTGGGTTCCGAAGACCAGTTGGCCCTGAACCTGCCCGGGCTCAACAACTCGTCGGTGACCCAGACCTCGGGCTCGCCTGTGTTCTTCCTGAGGAACGGCATTCCCGCGAGCTTCCTGGCCGCGCCCAATCTCGACCCCGCGGCCGGCCAGCTCCGCACCAAGCGCCTCCGGGCGGTGGCGAACGACGCTCCGAAGACCACCATCAACCAGGCGAGCTTCGGTATCCAGCGCGAGCTCATGAAGGGCGTGGTCGCGACCGCCGACTTCATCTACACCAAGGGCACGAACCTCGCTTCCCTGGTGAACCTGAACCAGCCCCTGCCGAACGCGGCCGGCAACAACGCTCTTGGCGCCCTGCCCTATCCGAATTTCGGCTTCATCGAGTGGCGCGCCCAGGACGCCAAGTCCGAGTACAAGGGCGTCGATCTCGGCATCGAACGCCGCTTCTCGAAGGGGCACGGCTTCGGCATCGCCTACACCCTCGGTGATTCGAAGGACAACGCCTCCGAGCAGCTCTCCACCCAGGGCTCCAACGCGTTCCCGCAGAACGCGCGCGATTTCTCGCTCTGGTACGGCCCGAGCGATTACGACGTGCGTCATCGTCTGGCCGTCAACTTCGTGGTGGAGCTTCCCTTCGGTGAAGGCAAGAAATACGCGAGCTCCGGCATGGGCAAGACCCTCTTCGGCGGATGGACCCTCTCCGGCATCTACACCTTCCGCAGCGGAAGGCCCTTCACGGTCAACCAGTCCGGCAACAACGTGGGCACCAACATGACCGGCCTGCCCAACCTGACCGGCGACCCCGACGCGGGCGTCGACCGCAGCTGCAACTCGCCGACCGATTGCGCGGCCATCGTGAAGTGGTTCAACACCGGGGCCATCCAGGCGGTGACCTCGGGGACGTTCGGCAACGAGCGGCGGAACCAGCTCCGCGGCCCGAACTACAAGAGCCTTGACTTCACCCTGCAGCGCCGCCTGGAGTTCTCGAAGCGCGTCGGCGCCATCGTGCGCTGGGATGTCTTCAACGCCATGAACACCGTGAACTTCGGGCTGCCGAACCGCAACATCACCGACACCGCGAACGTGGGCACGATCACGAGCCTCGGCGGCGATCCGCGGCTCATGCAGGTCTCGGTCCGCCTGACCTTCTAAAGCCCATCGGTCCGGCAAACGACGCGTCGTCTCGGATTTAGGTGAGACGGCGCGTCGTTCATTAGTCTCCCCTCATGCGAAACGCCCTCTTCGCCGCCGGACTCGCTCTCGCGAGCGTCGCGAGCACCCAGACCGCGGATCCTCTCGCCTCCTTCCCGATCGTCCGTCCCCGCCTCGTGGTGGTCGTATCGGTCGATCAGATGAGGTACGACTACCTCGTCCGGTTCAAGCCGCTGTTCACCGGGGGGTTCAAGACGCTCATCGAAAAGGGCGCCGTCTTCTCGAACGCGCGCTACCGCCACGCCAACTGCGAGACCGGTCCGGGCCACTCCGTGATTCTTTCCGGTCGCAATGCCCTCCATTCCGGGATCATCGCGAACTCGTGGTTCGACGAGGCGACCTCCCGGGTGGTGAACGTGGTCGACGACCCCACCGTGACCGCGGTGGGGGGAGAAGGACGCGGCGCTTCCCCCGCGAACTTCATCGGGTTCACCCTGGGCGACATGTTGAAGAAGGCCTCCCCCCTCGCCAGGGTGGTGGGGGTTTCGCTCAAGGACCGCTCGGCGATCCTGATGGCCGGTCCGCGCGGCGATGCCGCCTACTGGTACGAGGCGGGGGTGGGGCGTTTCATCACCAGCACCTACTACATGAAGGCGGTCCCGCCCTGGCTCGACGCTCTAAACGAGCGCCGCATTCCGGACTCCTACGCCTTCAAGCCCTGGACCAGGCTCCTCCCGGATGAGGGTCTCTATCTCAAGTACGCGGGCGAAGACCGGGTGGCCACCGAGTCCGACCTCAAGGACATTGTCTTCCCCCATTCGATTGCGGGCGCGCCTCGGAGCCCGGCTTTCTACGATGGCTTCAGGCGCACTCCCTTCGCCGACGAGCTGACCCTCGAGGTGGCCCTTTCGGCCATGAAGGCGCATGACCTCGGCGGCGATGAGGTCCCCGACATCCTGGCCGTGGGTTTCTCCGCCACCGACGTGATCGGCCACGCCTATGGCCCCGATTCACAGGAAATCATGGACCAGATCCTGCGTCTCGACCGCACGCTCCAGCGTCTCATGGACGCGGTCGAAGCGAAGGCGGGGCAAGGGCGGGTGCTGTTCGTGCTCGCGGCCGACCACTCGGTGATGCCGCTCGTCGAATCGCTCCAGCAGCAGGGGCGCGATGCCCGGCGAGTGAAGCCCGCCGACCTGCAGGCCGCGGGGATGGCCGCCCTCGAACGGCGGTTCCCGGGAAAGACGAACCTCGTCTCGTCGTATCTCGCCCCGGACTTCTATCTGAACCTCGAGTCCATCGCACGACAGGGACTGCGCCGGGGTGAGGTCGAGCAGACCCTCGCGGATGCGCTCATGGCCTCGGGAGTGGTGGCCAAGGTCTACACCGAAGCCTCCTTCGCGGGAGAGGCTCCCACCGCCGCCGACGATCCCTACTTCGACCCGGTGCGGCGGTCCTATTTCGCGCCTCGCAGCCCGCACGTGATCGCGCGGCTGAAGGAATACATGTACCTCACGTCTTCGCCCGGGGGCACCGGGCATGGCTCGTCGTATGAATACGACCGCCACGTCCCCGTGGCTTTCCTGGGCAGCAGGATCAAGGCGGGGACCTATGAGGGCGACACCGGTCCGGAAGATATCGCGCCCACCCTGGGCGCCCTGCTAGGCCTCGACTATCCGCTTCAGGATGCGCGGCGGCGCCTGACCGAGATGATTCAGCATTGATGCGGCGTCGAACCTCCGCGGGAGCTAAGGACCATCCATGACCCAGACCAGCCGGATGCGGCTCACGGTTTCGAAGGGCGCGGAGTTCTGGAACGACTCCTGCTCGCTCAGCGAGCTCAAGGACGCGGTCGACCACGGCGCCACCGGCGCCACTTCGAATCCGGTCATCGTGGCCGCGGTGGTGAAGGCGGATCCGAAGACGTGGACTCCGGTCCTCGACGCCCTCATCCGCGCGCACGAGACCGCGACCGAGGACGAGATCGCGTGGCTCCTCATCGAGGAGATCGGAAGGCAGGCCGCCTCCATCCTGGCGCCCGTGCACGCGCGGACCCAGGGCGGCCAGGGTTACCTGTCCATGCAGGTGAGCCCGAAGTTCCACGCGAACGCCGAGCGCATGATCGAGCACGGTCGCGCGCTCGCTGCCCTCGCCCCGAACATCGCGAGCAAGGTGCCTTAGACCGCCGCCGGGGTGCGCGCGGCCGAGGAGCTGGTGGCGTCCGGCGTCAATGTGAACGCCACCGTGAGCTTCACCGTGTCCCAGGCCGTCACCGTGGCGGAGGCCTTCGAGCGCGGCCTCGACCGCGCGCAGAAGAGCGGGGCTGAGATGGCCCGCCTCCATCCTTACATGACCCTCATGGTCGGCCGTCTGGACGACCTCCTGCAGCGGGTCATGACCCGGGAGCAGATTGCGATCGACCCCGGATACCTCGCCTGGGCGGGAATCGCGGTGTTCAAGCGCGCGCACCAGATCTTCAAGGAGCGGGGTTTCCGGTCGTCCCTTCTCGCCGCCGCCTATCGACATCACCTCCACTGGTCCCAACTGATCGGGCCCGGAGTGATCCTCACCATGCCGTATCCGTGGTGGAAGCAATTCGAGGCCTCGGACATCGAAGTGGAGGAAACCCTCGACCGACCGGTGCGGCCGGAAATCCTGTCGACGCTGCGGCGGAAGTTCCCGGACTTCAACCTCGCCTACGATGAGGGGGCGCTTGCTCCCTCGGCCTTCGCGTCGTTCGGCGCGAGCGCCCACACCCTCAACCAGTTCCTCGGAGGCTTTCAAGACCTCCTCGGCCTGGTGAGGGAGCGGATGATCCGCTAGTTACTGCTTCGGCTTGGCCATCCCCGGGGTGGGCGGCTTGTTGAGGGAGAGGACATTGCCGAGCAGGCGATAGGCGCCGGGCACCCCGTAGGGCAGCTGGCGGTGGAAGGCGTAGGCGAAATAGGTGTAGTGGCCCTTGCCGAAAGCCGCGTGCACCCAGCCGCCGCGCTGCTTCTCCTGGCCCTTGTCCCAGGTGGCGATCATCGGGGTGTAGGCCTTGTCCCAGGTGGTGAAGAATTTGGAGCCGCGCTGTTCCACCCAGTTCTCGAAATCCCTGGCCGTGATCTTGTTGGGGTAGTTGAACACCGGCGCAGTGGGAGCGAGGATCTCCACCGGCGAGTCCTCTTCGGAGACCTCTTCCGCTCGCGCCGGAAGCTCGGCCGGGTACGGCGCCCACTTGTTCGGCACGAACTCCTGGGTGTTGTAAAGGACGACCAGGTTGCCGCCCGCCTTCACGTAATCCAAAAGGCGCTGGTTGTAGGTCTTGAGATCCTCGCGCACCGCGTAGGCGCGGGTGCCCGTCATGATGGTGTCGAAGGCCGAGAGGTTGGCGCTCGCGAGCTCCTTCTCCCCCAGCAGCGTGACCGTGGCCCCGAGCTGGGTGAGTCCGGCGGGAACCTGATCGCCCACACCCATGACATACCCCACCTTGAGACCGGCAGGCACGGCCACGTCGATGCCGCGCACGCTGATGGTGGAGGGCCGGTAGAGGAGGCGCGTTTCGAGGTCGCGCTTGGCGATGACCTCGTAGCCCTCGGTGTATTCGCGCCCGTTCGCTTTCGCCACCGCCTGGATCTCGTACCCCTTGTTCTCGAGAGACGGGATGGCGACCGTGAACTTGTAGACGCTGCGCTCGCCCGCCCGCGCGTACTTGAAGGGCTGGCTCGCGGGCAAGGACGTCCAGCCCGGAGGAAGCTTCAAGGAGAGGACTCCCGCGATGTCGCCTTCCACGTTGTTGAGGAGGTCGACTTCGACCGCCACCCGTTTCCTCAGCGCCTTCAGCGGCACCACCGCCGAGCCCGGAGTCACGGTGAGGGCCAGGGCGGGAACCACGCGCAGCTCGCGCATCTCATATCCGTAAGGCAGGTTGGCTTCGCGGCGGGTGACCACTTCGCGCGCCTCCACCTCGACCCCCTCGACGGTGTACCGGGCCACCGCCACCGCGGGCGCT
>CAZYEA010000306.1:0-5244 GCA_964646485.1 uncultured Acidobacteriota bacterium | reverse complement strand
TGGGTCGGCTTCAATGCGGGGAGCGCCCTGGGCGCCAACCCGGGAGCGGCTCTCGCGTTCGCGAATACGATGCTCGCCCCCACCGCCACCCTCGTGGTGTGGACCCTGCTCGACCTTCAACGCACACGGAAGGTCACGGCCGTGGGCGCGGCGACCGCGATCGTGGTCGGCCTGGTGGCGATCACCCCCGCAGCCGGGCTGATCAGCCCCGTCTCCGCACTCGTCCTCGGCGCGATGGCGGCGGTGCCGAGCTACTTCGGCCTGCTCTTCCGCGCGCGCACGCGGCTTGACGACTCCCTCGACGTGGTCGCCGCCCACGGCCTCGGCGGCACAGTGGGCGCTCTTCTCACGGGCGTCCTCGCGGACAAGTCGTGGGGTTCCCCCGTCGACGGCCTCCTCTTCGGGAACCCCGCCCAGCTCGGGATCCAGGCCGCGGCAATCCTCCTGGTGGCGGCCTACAGCGCGGGGGCCTCGTGGGCCTTGCTGAAGGTGGTGGCGTTGTTTGCGCCTCTCCGGGTTTCAAAACGCGAGGAGGGCCTCGGCCTCGACGTGAGCCAGCACGGCGAGGAGGCCTACGTGCGGGGCGAGGGCGCCGTGCTCATCCTGCGGGACGCCGTCGAATCCCAGGCCGCGAACCCGGCCGCCGCCGGCGTGGCCATGGCCGGAGGCCGGTCATGAAGCTCGTGGTCGCGGTGGTCCGTCCGGAGAAACTGAACGACGTCCTCGAGGCCCTCTTCCGCGCGGAAGTTCGCGGCCTCACCATCGGCCGCATCCAGGGCCACGGAGGGGAGACCGAGCACGTCGAGACCTACCGCGGCACCACGGTCATGATGGAGCTCTCGGAGAAGGTGCGCATCGAGATCGGGGTGAGCGATCACTTCGTCGAGCCCACAGTGAAGGCCATCCTCGCCGCCGCCCGCACGGGCGAGGTCGGCGACGGAAAGATCTTCGTGCTTCCGTTGGAGAAGGTCTACCGCATCCGCACGGGTGAGGAAGACCAGAGTGCGGTCACTCCGCTCTTCCCCGCCCCGGCCGAGGGCTGAGGGCTCAAGCCCCCGGGATCGCGTGCAGATACTTGTCTTTGACCGTGTCGAAGACGCGGAGCACCTCCGAAACCGTCTTGGGCACGTAGTCGGACTTGAGATACACCCAGCCCGTCTCCCGATAGAGCTTCCGCCCGCGGATTCTCGAGTAGGCGAGGCGCCCGGCCCGGACGTCCTTGGCCGCGGCCGCGAACGGGATGATGCTGACCCCGAGACCGTTGCTCACCATGGCCTTGATGATCTCCACGTTCTCGGTTTCCATGGCCACCCGCGCCGCGACCTTCTCTTCGAGGAAGAACTCATCGAGCACGCGCCTCGTGTTCGAGCCCGACTCATAGAGGATGAGCGGGTGGTTGCCGAGGTCCTCGGGGGGCACCGGCCGCTTCTTGGAGAGAGGATGGCCGGGTGCGGTCACCACCACCATCTCTTCACGAAGGGCGGGCCGAACCTGGAGGTCGTCCCCCACGATGGGCAGGGTGAGAAGGGCAAGGTCGAGTTCGTGGCGGCGCAGGCTCTCGAGGACATCGGAGGTGGCGGCGTTTCTCACCGACAGCTCCACCTTCGGATAGAGGGCGCGGAAGCGCTTCAGCACCGGGGGCAGGATGTACATGCAGACGGTCATGCCCCCGGCGAGGCTCAGCGACCCCCGGTGGAGGGTGCGGGTCTCCGAGATCTGCGACACCGTCTCCTGCAGCTCGCGCTGCACCCGGTGGACGGTCTTGAGGAGGAGGTCGCCTGGAGCGGTGAGGGCCACCCGCTTCTGACCGCGATGGAGCACCACGCTGCCGAGCTCCTCTTCCAGGAGCTTGATCTGGCGGGAGATCGCGGACTGGGTGACGTGCACGCGCTTCGCCGCCTTGGTGAAGGTGCCTTCCTCGGCCACCGCCCGGAACATCTCGAGTTGTCGCAGGTCCATGTTCGTCCTATCTCCAGATTCGATGACTCTGATTCGTTCCATGCGCGTTGGAACTATTTGTCAAAATCATAACACTCATCCGTAGATTCTATTTTACACATAGGCGAGCGCCTTGTTAAACCGCGGGCACCATGTTCGCCTCCCCCCGCGCGCGCGTCCTCCCGCGGACAGACCCCGGACACGACGCCTGCGGCACCGGCTTCCTCGCCGACCGGCAGGGCCGCGTCCGCACCGACCTGCTTCCGCTGGCCCTGACCGCCCTCGCCCGCATGGACCATCGGGGCGGCGTGGGAGCGGATGGTGAGACCGGCGACGGGGCCGGGGTCCTCACCGCCATTCCCTGGGCGGTTCTGTGCGCGGAGCCGGGGAGCTCGATCACCGCGGCCATGGAAAAGCGCGGCTACGCCCTGGCCGCCCTCTTCCTGCCCGAGGAAGCCGCGGCCCGGGCTCTCTCGGTGGAGGCGATCGAGCGGGGTCTGAATGAGGCCTCCCTGCGCGCGGTGGTCTGGCGGAGAGTGCCCACGAACGACGCGGTACTGGGGCGCCTCGGCCGGGCCTCTCGCCCCGGACTCGCGCACCTCGTGATTGCCCGGCCCGAGGGCCTTGGCGACGGGCCCTTCGACCAGCGCCTGTTCAGGGCCCGCCGAGAGATCGAGGCCGCGGCCCGGAGTCTCGGGCTCGACGACTTGTACGTCGCCTCCATGAGCCACCGCACCATCGTCTACAAAGCTCTGCTCAGGGCACCCCAGCTCCGCGAGTTCTACGCCGACCTCAAGAATCCCCGCTACGCCACCGCCTTCGCGGTCTTCCACAACCGCTACTGCACGAACACGCATCCCTCCTGGTCGAGGACCCAGCCTTTCCGCCAACTCGCCCACAACGGCGAGATCAACACCATCGATGGAAACCGCCGGTGGATGGAGGCGCGCGGCCGCGAGGGAGTGGGGCCGTCCCTGGGGCTGAGCGAAACGGCGTCCCGCCCTCTGCTTCCACCCTTCGAGAGCGACTCGGCGAGCCTCGACGAGGCCTTCAGGTTGCTCACCGCGGCCGGGCACAGCGCGTTTGAAGCGCTGTCCATCCTCATCCCTCCGGCCTACGAGAACGACCGCTCCCTGGATGAAGGGGTGAGAGCCTTCCACGAAAAGGCCTCGTTGATGATGGAGCCGTGGGATGGGCCGGCCCTCGTCGCCTTCACGGATGGACGGGTGGTGGGCGCACGCCTCGATCGCAACGGGCTGCGCCCCGCGCGTTCGATCACGACCGAAGACGGACTCCTTCTGGTGGCTTCCGAAGCGGGCGTCCTCGACGTGCCCGAGGGTCGCATCCTCGACCGCGGACGTCTTGGACCCGGCGGATTCCTGGGCGTCGACCTCGAGGCCGGACGCGTGATCGATCGGCCCGCGCTCGACCGCCTTCTCACCGAATCCCATCTTGCCGCAGCCCCCATTTACATAGAGAAGATGGCGCGTTGGGGCGAGACTTTGGCGGGTGCTTCCCGAAGCGCCGGGCTTCGTGCGCTCGCGGCTTTCGGCTACACCCGCGAGGAGCTCCAGTTCGTGATCGGACCCATGGCCCGCGAAAGCGCCGAGCCGATCGGCTCGATGGGCGATGACATACCGCTCGCCTGCCTGTCCGACAAGCCGCGCCTGCTCTTCTCGTTCTTCAAGCAGCGCTTCGCCCAGGTCACGAACCCTCCGATCGACCCCCTGCGCGAACACCTCGTGATGTCCCTGCGCACGCCGCTCGGACCCTCCTTGAGCCCCTTCACCGCCCCGTTTCCGCGGGGCGGTCTGATCGAGCTGGCGGGACCGGTCCTGAGCGAGACCGACCTGCAGGCTTTGAGGGATCTCCCCGATGAGGGCACCGCGTCGGTGTCCCTGCTCTTCGGCGTGGGGGCCCCCGCGGAGATGGAGCGCGCCCTGAACCGCGTCCTTCTGGCCGCGGTGCGCGAGGTCCGCCACGGAGCGCCGCGGGTGATCCTGAGCGACTGGGGCTTGGATAGCGCCCACGCCGCCATCCCCTCTCTCCTCGCGGCTTCCGCCGTCCACCAGCGCCTGGTCCGCGAGGGGCTGCGCCTGCGCGCCAGCCTGATCGTGGAGACGGGCGAGGCGCGCGACGACCACCAGGTCGCGGCCCTCCTCGGCTTCGGCGCGAACGCGGTCTGCCCCTACGGCGCTTTCGCCGCGGCCCGCCAATGGGCCGAGGAGTTCGAGCCTCAGCATTCGCCCGAGGCGGCCGCCCGCAACGTGGGACGCACGATCGAGAAGGGACTGCTCAAGATCCTGTCCAAGATGGGCATCGCCACCCTTCGCTCGTATCAGGGCGCCCAGCTCTTCGAGATCATCGGCCTCGACGGAGAGCTCGTCGATCTCCACTTCACGGGCACGCCCCGAACGCTCGAAGGCCACGGCCTGATCGAAATCGCGGGCGACGCGCTCGATCGTCACGGCCGCGCCTACGCGGAAGATTTCAAGGGTCTCGAGGAAGGCGGGGCCCATCGCTACCGCCGTCATGGCGAAGCCCATGCCTTCGAGCCGCCGGTGATCAAGGCCCTGCACGCCCTCATCAGGAGCGGCGAGACGCTCGACGCGCGGAGATACTCCGAGTTGATCGAGCAGCGCTCCCCGATCGCGGTGCGGGACCTGCTTCGCTTCAAGGAAGGGGAATCCGCGGTACCGATCGAGGAAGTGGAGCCGGCCCGCTCGATCTTCCGGCGCTTCTCGACTGCCGCGATGTCGCTCGGATCGCTCTCGCCCGAAGCGCATCGCGCCCTCGCCATCGCGATGAACCGCACCCAAGGCCGCAGCAACAGCGGCGAGGGCGGTGAGGGCTTAGAGAACTACTGGAGCGACCTCCCCGGCGGGGATCTCGCCAATCATCGAATCAAGCAGGTGGCCTCCGCGCGCTTCGGGGTCACCGCCGAATACCTCGTGGCCGCCGAGGAGATCCAGATCAAGATCGCCCAGGGCAGCAAGCCCGGGGAGGGCGGGCAGCTTCCGGGCCGCAAGGTGGTGGCGCACATCGCGCGCGTCCGTCATTCTCCCGAGGGCGTCACCGCCGCCGCACCACGACATCTACAGCATCGAGGACCTGGCCCAGCTCATCCATGATCTGAAGCGCGTCAACCCGGACGCGGTGGTGAGCGTCAAGCTCGTCTCCTCCGCGGGCATCGGCACCATCGCGGCGGGAGTGGCGAAGGCAGGGGCGGACACCCTCGTGATCGGGGGCCATGACGGCGGCACCGGCGCGTCTCCCTTGTCGTCGATCAAGAACGCGGGAACCCCC
>CAZYEA010000305.1:0-5276 GCA_964646485.1 uncultured Acidobacteriota bacterium | reverse complement strand
TGACCTGCGGGCGGGTGCTCATCATCAGCAAGGGCAAGGTGGTGGCCGAGGACACCCCCGAAAATCTGACCGCGCGCATGTCCAGCAAGGGCGCGGTGCGGGTGGAAGTGCGGGCCGACACCCGCGACGCCTTCGACGCCCTGCGCGATGTCGAGGGCATCGTGACCGTCAATCCGCGGGGCGGCTCGTCGGGAAACACCATCCTGGAACTGCAGGCCGAAGAGGGCAAGGACATCCGGGCCGCGGCGGCGCGGGCCATCGTGGCCGCGAACATCGATCTCCTTTCCCTCTCCCAGGTCTCTTTGAGTCTCGAGGACGTCTTCCTCGAGCTCACCACCCAGGATGCGGCCGCGGTGACCGAAGTGGCGCCGCGGGGGCCGACCGTCTTCACCCCCATCGAGCCCTCCATTCCCCTTCAACCCGGCGACCCGGCCTACGCGGCGGCGGCGGACGACCCGACTGACACCAAGGAGTCGAACTAGATGAGGACGTTCACCAATATCGGCGCGATCGTGCGCAAGGAATGGCAGCACTACTTCGGCTCCCCCATCGCCTACGCCGCGCTCTTCACCTGGAACGCCTTGTTCTCGGTGTTCTTCCTGTTCGCTCTCAACTACTTCCTCGATGTCTCGATGAATCCCTCGGAAGGAGGGGGCCCGAGGCCCAACATCAACGAGTGGATCTTCCGGCCCACCCTCATGAACATGGCGGTGGTGGCCCTCTTCGTGACTCCCATGCTGACCATGCGCCTCTTCGCGGAGGAACAGCGGCAGGGGACCTGGGAACTCCTCGCCACCTCAGCCATCACCGACTGGCAGATCGTCCTCGGCAAGTTCTTCGGGGCCGTGAGCGTCTACGCGCTCATGATCGCGACCTCCCTCCTCAACTTCGTGGTCGTCTTCGCCTACGCCGACCCGAAGCCCGAGTGGAAGCCGGTGCTGAGCGGGGCGCTCGCCCTGCTCCTGATGGGCTCGTGCTTCATCGCCATAGGCGCCTTCCTCTCCACCCTCACCCGCAACCAGATCGTGGCCGGGATCCTGTCCTTCTGTCTCTTCCTCGCGATCTGGACGCTGTCCTGGCTCGACAACCCGATGTCGGCCGCCCCGGTCAAGGCCCTCGCCTATCTGGGCGTCACCGGCCACATGGAGGACATGGTGAAGGGCGTCATCGACTCCAAGGACGTCATCTTCTATCTCTCATTCATCGGCTTCGGACTGTTCCTGACCCAGCAGTCCGTCGAGAGCCGCCGGTGGAGGGAGTAGTCCGATGAAGCCCACGGATTTCCTGTCCCTCATCGGATTCGCCCTCCTCTTCGCCAACACCGCCATGGAGCGGGCGGGCAAGTCCCTGCCTCCGAACATCAAGGCGGAGTGGCTGACCTGGGGCGGCCTCGCCCTGATCGCCCTCGCCATCCTCGCGCGCGTGCCCGACGTCTCGAGGGCGGCGGGAGCAAGGCGCATGAAGTACGGGTCCAACACCGTCGCCTTCGTGGTCGTGGTCGCGGCCATTCTGGGCGGCGTCAACTGGATGGCGAACCGTTACCCGAAACGTCTCGACGTTTCGAAGGAGCAGCGCTTCTCGCTCTCCGACCAGACCCGCAAGATCCTCGGCTCATTGAACGGCGAGGTCACCATCAGCTTCGTCCAGCGCTCCGCGTCCACGACGCAGGCCACCAAAGACCGGCTGCGTGAGTACCAGGCGGCCTCTCCAAAGGTCAAGGTCGAGTACATCGACCCTGCCAAAGAACCGGGCCGCGCTCGGGCCCTCGATGTCACCCAGCTCCCGACCCTCGTGGTCGCCCTCGGGGAGCGCCGCGAGAAAATCACCTTCGATTCCGAGGAAGACATCACGAACGCCCTCCTCAAGGTCACGCGGAATGTGAAGAAGACCGTCTGCTTCGCCTCCGGCGAAGGCGAGCGGGACATCGACGACCCTTCCGAGCGGGGCTACACCGGAGCGAAGACCGCGATCACGAAGAGCCAGTACGAAGTCAAGAAGGTGGTCCTGCTGCAGGAGCAGAAGGTCCCCGACGACTGCACGGTGCTGATCGTCTCCGGCCCGGCAAAAGACCTGCTGCCGGAGGCCGCGGGCTACATCAAGGCGTTCGTGCGGGGCGGCGGCAAGGCCATGCTCATGGCCGATCCTCCTGAAAAAGCACCCTCCCCCAATTACGAAAGCGTCTTCACGGAATTCGGAGTGAAGCCCGACCCCGACGTGGTGGTGGATGCCTCCGGGGTGGGCCAGCTCTTCGGCACCGGCCCGTTCATGCCCATCGTCACGGACTATCCGTACCACGAGATCAACAAGGACCTCAAGGGAACGATGAGCGCCTATGACATGGCGCGCTCGATGACCCCGATCACTCCTGCTCCCGAGGGCGTGACCGTCCAGGAACTCGCGAAGACCACGGCCCGGTCGTGGGGCGAATCCGACATCGCCCTCAAGGAGCCGATCGAGTACTCGGATAAGGACTCCCGGGGCCCCTTGAACCTCGCGGTGGCCATCACCGTTCGCAACACCACCCCGCCCACTCCGCCCAACCCGAGCGCCTCACCGGCGCCCGCGCCCGACGCCTCGAAGAAGGAAGGCCGGATCGTGGCCATAGGCGACTCCAACTTCGGCAGCAATGGCCTGCTCACCTTCCAGGCGAACCAGGACCTGTTCATGAACATGGTCTCCTGGCTCGCCCAGGACTCCGACCTCATCTCGATCCGCCCCAAGGATCCGGAGGTTCACCGGCTGAACCTCACCGTGGGCGAGCAGCGCAATCTCATGATTTTCTCTCTACTCCTGCTCCCCGGATTCTTCATCATCTGGGGCATCACGAACTGGTGGCGGCGGCGGTCATGAACTCGTTCGGACGCACCGCCGCGGCGGTGATCGTGGCCGCGGGACTCTTCTCGTACATCTACTTCGTGGAGTCCAAGAAGGAGCCGAAGACGGGCGAAGAGGGAGCCGCTCCCGCGAAGCGCGAGAAAGTGTTCCCGGGCCTCGACAAACTGAAGGTCAAGTCGATCACCCTCAAGAAGCGGGGCGGCGAGATCGTGCATGCGGAGAAGAACGCCGAGGCGTGGACCCTTGTCTCTCCCCAGGAAGTGGCCGCCGATTCCGGCGAGATCGGCACCCTGCTGGACGCGCTCTCAAACCTCGAAACCGACGAGATCGTGGACGAGAACGCCGCCGACCTCTCGGCCTTCGGTCTCTCCGAACCGAAGGTCTCCGTATCCCTCGTGGTGGAAGGCGCCCCCAAGCCCTTCGAGTTCGATCTCGGCGACGGCGTGCCCGCGGGCTCCTCGATCTTCGCGCGGGTCCCGGGCAAGCCGCGGCTCTTCACGGTCTCGAGCACGGTGGAGAATTCCCTGTCCAAATCGGCCTTCGACCTGCGCGACCGGAGCGTGATGAAGGTCAAGAAGGACGACATCCGCGCCTTCGAGGTCGTGGTCAAGAACCAGCCCGCTTACCGCCTTGTCCGCGGCGCGGAGGGCGAGGACGACTGGAAGATCGAGAGCCCCCTGCAGACCCGCGCCGCCCGCTGGTCGGCCGACAGCTTCCTCGGCCTGGTCGAGAACCTGCGCATGGAGAGTGTGGTGACCGAAGACGCCAAGGCGCCGGATCTCGCGAAGTTTGGCCTCGGTGCCGCCGCCCGCCGCGTGGTTCTCTCCCTCGGCGAGGGGAAGAGCGCCACCCTTGAAATCGGGAAGAAGACCGACGACGGCAAGTACCACGCGCGCGAGGCGACCTCGAAGCTCGTGGCCCTCATCCCGACCGCAATCGCCGACGACCTCGACAAGGGCCTCAAGGGTCTGCGGGCCGTGCGTCTCCTCGATGTCGCCACTTACGAGGTCACGAGCCTCGAGGTCACCGCGGGCCCGACCACCAGGACGTTCACCAAGACCACGGTCAAGGGCAAAGACGGCATCGACGAAGTGGTGTGGAAGTCGACCGCGCCCACGAAGGATGTTCCCGACGCCGCCGCCTCGTCCGCGATGATCGCGATCGGCGGGGCGGAAGCGGCCGAATTCATCGACGCGCCCAAGGCTCTGTCCAGCTACGGCCTCGAGGCGCCCGCGATCCGGGTCACCTTGAAATTCGACGGCGGCAAGAAGGAAGACTGGTTCGAAGTTGCGGTCAAGGGCGAGGCGGCGTACGGCCGGCGCCGCAACGATGCGGCGGTTCTCAAGCTCGACAAGGCCAAGGCCGAAGCCCTCATTCAGTCCTTCACCAGCCTCGGTTCCTGAGTTCCCGCGATGGTTCGGGCCGGCCAGGGCCTGAGCTGTTCGTATCATTGACCGCCTGTCCGGCCCGACCTAACATTCCTCCCTCGATGGAGCCACAGCGGCTTCACCCCCAAGGAGGTCTCATGCGTCGATTGCTTCGCGCACTTTCAATGGTTTGTTCGGTCGCCCTTCTGCCCGCGACCCTCGTGGCCCAGGAGATCACCGGCACCATCGCCGGCACGGTGACCGACCAGTCCGGGGCCGCTCTGCCCGGCGCCACCGTCACCGCCCGCAATCTCGGCAAGGGGGTCACGACCGAAGTGGTCTCGTCGAGGACCGGCCGGTACACCCTGCCCTATCTCACCAATGGCGAGTACGAGATCACCTTCGCGATGCCCGGCTTCAAGCCCTACGTGGCGAAGGGCATCTCCCTTCACGTGAACGACCGCCTGGAAGTGGGAGCGAGCCTCAAGGTCGAGGGCGTGACGGAGGCGGTCGAGGTGACCGCCTCGGCCCAGCTCATCCAGCCGAGTCCCGCGGTCCAGAACCTCATGGGTTCGACCCAGGTCCAGGAGCTTCCCCTCAACAACCGGAACTTCGTTCAGCTCGCCACCCTCGTTCCGGGGGTCAGCAGCTCGCTCACCGACGAAGTCGGCATCGGTCTCACCAGCACGGTGAGCCTGTCCATCAACGGAGCGCGGCGCAACGCCATCAACTGGTTCGTGGACGGCGCCAGCAACGTGGACGTGGGCTCGAACATCACTCTCCTCTCCACTCCCACCCTGGAGTCGATCGAGGAATTCAAGATCATCACTTCGAGCTACGCGGCCGAGTGGCCGAGGAGCGGCGGCGGCATCATCAACGTGGTCACCAAGTCGGGCAGCAACATCTTCCGCGGCTCCGCCTACGAGTTCTACCGAAACGACGGACTCAACGCGAACTCCTACTTCCGCAAGCAGAGCACCAACGCCGCCATCGCCGGGGCCCCGGCCCAGCTCGACTATCACAACTTCGGGGCGACCCTGGGCGGCCCCCTCATGAAAGACCGGCTCTTCTTCT
>CAZYEA010000304.1:0-5280 GCA_964646485.1 uncultured Acidobacteriota bacterium | reverse complement strand
GGTCGAAGTGGCCCGTGGGAACGGTGGGGGCCAGGAGATTCATGGCCTCGAACTGGATGAGCCTGGCGGCGGTCGGCCGCAGGCGGATCTTCTCCGCGCCCTGATCCTCGAAATGGCGGGCGTAGACCTGGGGAATGTCCTTGGCTCGGGAAGCCGGGAAAGTCAGGGTGCGCGCGGCGGCGAGGGCCTTGGTGGACAGGTCGGTCGCGAGAATGCTGACCCGATAGCCTTCGCTCGCGGGGAAGTTCCGGTCGAGCACAGCGGCGATGCTCGCGGGCTCCTCGCCGGTGGAGCAGGCCGCGGACCAGACCTTCAGGCCGCGGTCGAGGCTGGCGCTCGCGCTCTTCCTCCACAAGGGAACCACGGTCTGTTCCAGGAAGTCGAACTGCCAGCCCTCCCGGAAGAGCCGCGTCTCGTTGGTCAGCAGGCGATCGACGAGTTCGGCGGTCTCGCCTTCGGGATTCGCGTTGAGGTGCGCCATGTACTCGCGATACGAGCGCAGGCGAAGCTCGCGCAGCCGCCGGCCCAGCCGGGCCATGACCAGGGCGCCCTTGGCCTCGGTGAGGTGGACACCGGTCACGCTCTCCATCAGCTTGCGGATCTGGTCGAACTCCCGCGGACCAAGCTCAGGGGGGGCGTTCGGGTCGTCCTTCGCAGACGGGGTCACGTGATCCATGACGGCCTAGGGGCGGCGGGTCAGGGAAAAAGGATGGGTCACGAAGAGTGCTCGCCCGCGAGTTCCCTCACCGCGACCTGCTCGTTCGAGGAGAGCACACGATCGAGATCGAGGGCGAGGGCGAAGCCCTGATCGAGCTTGTAGAGCCCCTGGAGGAACTCCACGCGGATCTGCGTCCCCACGCTCGGCGGGGGCTCGATTTCGCCCTCCTGCAGGTCGTGGATCTCGCTCACCAGGGTGGTGACGAGGCCGAGGGTGGTGGCCTCGCCGTGGAGGTCGACTTCGACGAGCACGATGCAGGTCCATTCATCGGCCTGGGTCGGGGCTTCGGAGAATTTCACCGCGAGGTCGATCACCGGGATGACGCGTCCCCGCAGGTTCATGACCCCGCTCACCCAAGGCGGGGTCTGCGGCACCGGAGTAGGGGTCACGTAGCGAATGATCTCGAGCACCTTGGTCAGGGGGATCAGGTACTGGCCCTGGCCGATCTGGCATCGCAGCATCGAAGTCACGACCTTCGCCGGAGCGGGCGCCTTTGCGGCTGAGGAGGGACGGGTGGAGGTCATGGGCGTCTTCTTTCAGAATTGGTCAGGAGGCCTGGGCCACCCGGAGGGCGATCGTGCGCTTCATGATGTCGGGGACGTCGAGGATCAACCCGACGTAGCCGTCACCGAGGATGGCGGCGCCGAAGATGCTGGTGGCGCCCTTGAGCGCCCGTCCGATGGACTTGACCACCACCGGGGTGTCGCCGATGAGCGCGTCCACCACCAGTCCGAGCCGGTGGCCGGCGTGTTCGACCACCACGATGTGGCGGTCCGCCACGCCTGCGGTCCCGAGGATCTGTTCCCCGAGCTTGAGCACGGGGACCATTCCGGAGGGCAGGCTGAGGAGGCCGGTGCCGTTCGACTGGAAGGAAAGGTCGCTCGGGGTGGCGAGGCACTCGTGCACCATGTCGATGGGGATGACGTAGCGGTGCTTCGCCACTTTGACGAGGAGCCCGCGGACCACGGCGAGGGTCAAAGGGAGGCGGACCCGGAAGAGGGTTCCCGCACCCTGGCGCGTGTGCACCTCGATGGAGCCGGCCAGGTTCTCGATAGAGGACTTGACCGAATCGAGCCCCACTCCGCGGCCGGAGACCTCGGAGAGTTCGCTCGCGGTGGTGAGGCCCGCCGCGAAGACGAGCTGGGCGATCTCGCGGTCGTCGGTTCCCGCCACAAGGCCGAGATCCTCGGCGCGCTTTCGGATGGCCTCGAGGTTGAGTCCGCCTCCGTCGTCCTCGACCTCGATGACCACCTGACCCGCGGCGGGCGCCGCCGAAAGGGAAACCCGCCCGACCGGAGGCTTACCGAGACTCTTACGCGTCGCCGGGTCCTCGATGCCGTGGGCCACCGCGTTACGGACCAGATGCAGCAGGGCTTCGCTGACCCGGTCGACGAGGGCAAGGTCGATCTCGACCTCTTCGCCGGAGATGTGCAGCATCACTTCCTTGCCCTGGCTCTGAGCCGCGTCGCGCGCGGTTCGCCGATGGGAAGCGAGGATCGGTCCGAGCGGAACCAGGCGCATGCTCATGGCGAGGTCGGAGAGCTGGCCGAGAAGGGGGACGGCTTCCTCGAGCACGTCGCGCGCGGAGTCGGCGAGGTTCGCGGAGGCGAGCAGGTTTTCGATGCGTCCCCGCGAGACCGAGAGTTCGCTCGCGAGTTCAACCAGCGAGTCCACCCGCGCCACCTCGATTCTCAGGGTGGGCCGCGCGGCGCGGGAGTCGTCGGCCCCATCGCGGTAGGGGGCGTGGCGCCGGTCGGCCTCGGGTGGAAGGGGAACACTCGCGTCCCGAATCAGGTCGGTGGCCCTTCGGCCCCGTGATCGCTCGCGCGCCTTCGGCTTCTGCTCCGGGGGCGATGGAGAGCCGAAAGCGCCGAGGGTGCGCAGCTCGACCGCGAGCGCCTGCTGCGCCGGGGACATGGCGTCGCCGGGTTGGGCCGCGGGCAGGCCGGCGCGGAAGGCATCGACCGCTTTCAGGAGCACCCCGATGGCCTCTTTCTCCGCCGGCTGCTTGTTCTTGATGCCGGCCTTCACCGCGGCGAGCGCGTCCTCGAAGGCGTGGGCGAGGTGCGCGATGGAATCGAAGCCGAAGATGCCCGCATTGCCCTTGAGGGTGTGCGCGTCGCGCTGAAGCGACTCGATGGGCGCCTCGCTCCCGGGATTGCGCTCGAGGTTCAGGATCGACGCCTCCATGTTGACCAGGCGTTCTTCGGACTCAGCCAGGTGGACCTGGCGGAGGCGTTCCCAATCGACGTCGTCGCTCATCAGGCTCTTTCTTCTGCGGGGGTCACGAGAGGGGTCCGGCCGCGATGGTGGCGACGGACGAGGAGGCGCCGTCGATGGTCTTCACCTCGAGGATGCCGACGCCGGTGCGGAAGCGCAGGCGCCGGGCGTTCGAGCCGCCGGTGTCTTCGAACCCGATCTCGATCCGGTGACGCCGGAGGACGGCGCGCGCCATCTCCGCGTTGCGTTCGCCCAGACTCTCGCCTTCGGGAGTGGGGAGGCGTCCCACGTTGGCTCCGCCCACCACCCGCGCCTCGATGTCTCCCGGCCGCGATCCCGAGGCGAAGAGGCACTGCACGAGGTCCTCGCACGAGGTGTCGCCGTATCGGCTGCGCTCCCGGCTCGAGGCGCCTCCGGCGGCGAGGAGGAAGTGGTTCATGCCTCCCATGCCCCGGGCCCGGTCGAAGAGGCACACGGCCACGCAGGGCCCGAGAATGGTGGTGAGCTCGGAGGGCTCGTGGGGGACGGCCCACTGACCGGGCAGCAGAAAGATCTGCTTCATCTCGCCTCTTGGAAGCGGTCAGGCGTTCGTTCGGGAGGCGAACAGCGCGGTGGCGGCGTGAGCGGTGAGCAGGTCCATCAGTTCCAGATCGACATCGCCGAAGCTTCCGCCCTTCTGGGGGAGCAGGGTGAAGAGCACGATGCCTCCGGTGAGCTCCGACCGGAGTCGGAGAGGAATGACCGCGGTCACGTCCGCGGGCACCGGAGAGGGGGGAACGGGATCGCGGCCGGCCACCCAGGGGCCGCTGGTCTTGAAGATGTCGGCCACGAAGCCGCTGTCCGCGGATAGTTCCCGGATGGGACTCGGGTGGGTGGGGAACTCGCCGATGAGCTTGAGGGACGAGCCCGCGCGCTCGAAGACGCCGAAATTCTCACAGCCCACGAGGTTCACCACGATCTCGCTGATGGCGGCGAGCACGTCCGCGCGCTCGAGGGAGCCGTGGAGCTTGAACGTCGCCACGTAGAGATTCGCAAGACTCGTGCACTGCTGTTCGACCAGGGCCGAGCGCTCGATGTCCCGGCGGTTCTGGGCAAGGGCTTCGTCGAGCACGTGCTTGAGTTTGCCCCGTTCCGCGCGCAGGGCATCACGCTCCTCGCGGAGGCTCGAGAGCTCTTCGGAGATCTGGTTGTGCTTCTCCTCGAGGGACGCCACGAGGGACTTGAGCCGCTCGTTCTGCTCGAAGAGCTCCTCGGCGTGCTTCTGGGCTGAGGCCGTGAGCTTCTGGACGAAGGCGCTTTTGGGAGGCGTCATGAGGTCGTTACTCTCCCAGCAGGGCGCGGACTTTGGCGACTAGTTCGGTCGCGTTCACCGGCTTGGTCACATAGTCGTTGCACCCCGCGGCGAAGCCCTGGGCCACGTACTCCTCTTCGCCCCTGGTGGTGATGAGGATGACGGGGACGAGCCGCGTCTTTTCGTGCTGTCTTATGGCCCGGCAGGCCTCGATGCCGTTCATGCGAGGCATCATGACGTCCATGACCACGAGGTCGGGGGGCGAGGCGATGGCCTTTTCGACCGCCTCCTGCCCGTCCTTGGCGGACACGATGTTGTAAGGCTGCCGGCCGAGCAGCATGGTGTTCATCATCAGGGCCGTGGGGGAGTCGTCGACGACCAGGAGAGTCTTTTTTGACATGGGGTAGGTTTCTTGGGGCTTCTTGAGAGTTGGGCGCGGTTTCCGAGGAACTCTCGAAGACCGTCAGCGAACCTTACGCCTTTCGTGCTTCGTCAGGTCCAACCGCATGATAATGGACGCCCGCCGCGACCACTCGCGCGAAGACCCGAGCCGCCAGGGCGTCAATCGGCGGTCCGAGCCGCGAGCCGGAAGAAGGCGATTCTCTTTTCGAGGTTCTCGGCGTGGCGCATCAGCTCCTCGGCGGTGGAGGCAAGCTCCTCGGCGGCGGAGGCGTTCGACTGGGTCACCTGGTCGACCTGGGCCATGGCCCGGTTCATCTGGCCCACCCCGCTCGACTGTTCGGCCGAAGCCGCCGCCACTTCCTGAACCACGTCGGCGGTGCGACGGATGGAGGGGGCGAGGGACGCGAGCTTCATGCCCGACTCGGCGGCGACCGAGAGGCTGGTGCCGGTGAGATCGGAGATCTGGCGCGCCGCGTTCTGGCTCCGCTCGGCCAGCCGCCGGATCTCCGTCGCCACCACCGCGAAGCCGCGCCCGTGTTCGCCGGCGCGAGCGGCCTCGATGGCGGCATTGAGGGCGAGGAGATTGGTTTGATAGGCGATGTCCTGGATGATCGAAATCCGCTCCGCGATCGTTCTCATCGCGGCCACC
>CAZYEA010000303.1:0-5281 GCA_964646485.1 uncultured Acidobacteriota bacterium | reverse complement strand
ACCTATCGGGCGCTCAACGGATCCTTCGGTCCGACCCAGCTCGTTCAGCGGAAGATGGATTTTTCCTCGCCGCACTTCTTCGATGTCCTGATCGATCCCGGGCACGGACTGCTCCTGTGGACGCCCCTGCTCATCGTGGCCTTCCTGGGGCTCGTTCGCTGCCTCTTCCGGCTGGGCCTGAGAGGGGTCTTCCTCACCGCGGCTCTTCTGGCCCAGGTGTACATCAACGGTTCGGTCCTCTCCTGGCATCAGGCCGGGGCGTTCGGCTCCCGCCGCTTCGTGGACTCGACCTTCCTTTTCGTCGTTGGTTTCGCGTTCGGCCTGATGACGGTCACGCCAAGGACGCAGAAAATCGTGGTCGCACTTGCCCTCTGGTGGAATCTCTCTCTCATGATGCAGTTTGGTTTGAAACTCATGGATCGTCAGCGTCTCGACTGGCCCGGCACCGCCATTCGTCAGGTGACCGACGTTCCGATGCGGATCCTCGACACCTCGAAGCTGTACTTCACGGACCCTGAAGCCCTCACCCGAGGCCGAAGATGATCCACGCCGATTGGATGAAACAGTTCGCCTGTCCGGTCTGCCTGGACAAGGCGGGATGCGAGCGATGCGGAGTCAGGACCGGCGGTCATGATGTGTGCCTCGCCTCCTACGCCTCGAGGGTGGCGTGCGCCTGCGGGGGTCCCAACAAGCGCGCCCTCGAACATCGCGGCGAGGGTTTTTACTGCTCCTGTTGCATGACCCGCTATCCCTTCGGCCCGGCCCGGGACTACGTGGACCTGTTGCCGCGCACGGACGTCGGCCGCGTGTCGCACTACGCCGATGAGGAATTCCAGGAACGTCTCGGAGTGCGCGAAGGTGCGCCCGTGCTTTCGGCCGGGGTGAAGGCGCGCATGGTCTCGCGCATGCTCGGATTGAAGCGGGGCGATTCCGTTGTCGACCTCGGCAGTGGGGCGGGAAAGTTCGCCGCCCATTTCGCGAGGGAAGGCGCCTCGGTGTGCGGCATCGACATGGCGCCCTTCTTCCTGAAGTCGGCCATCGATTCGGTGAGCCTGGTGGTGGGCGATCTGAGGCGCCTGCCCCTGCGCCAGGGGGCGACCGCGCGCGCCTACTCCCTCGACGTGCTCGAGCACCTCGACGAAGCAGGGGTCCGCGAGGTGCTCCTCGAAGCGCGCCGGGCGGTGTCGAAGGACGGCCGCATCTTCGTCTACACCCACGCCATGGAGTCTTCGAAGATCGCCTCGTTCCAGCGCGGGGTGAACACGTTCGCGAAGCGCCTCGGCCGGATGGGCCTCGTCGATTCCGACAAGGAGGCCCTGCGGAAGAGCGACCACCTCAACGCCATCCGGTCGCACGAGCACTTCGACGAGATCGCGAAGGCGGCCGGCCTCAAAGTCATCGATCGCGTGTACTACAACGTGTTCGCGAAGGCGGTGGTCGAGGACCTGGCCTTGAAGGTGATCGAGCAGCGCGCCCGGAATAGAGCCGCGGGAGGGCCTCGAACCGGCGACGCTTCGAACAAGGCGGCCCCTGGCCACGTGGTGGGCCGGCCCGCGCCTTCCGCGTCGGCGCGGTTCCTCGCCCGGGGCCTCACCCAGGTTCTGATGCTGGACGTCGCTTTCTTCGGCCGGGTGCGAACCGGGCCTTTCTTTGGAGTGCTCGCGCCGGTCTGATGCGGATTCTCTACGTCGCGTCGGATCAGAGCCTTCAAGGAGCCACGGGCGGCAGCGTCCACGTGCATGAGGTGTCGAGAGAACTGGGAAAGCGAGGACACGAGGTCCACGCCGTGGTTCAAGACCGGGGCGAGGGCAACGCTGAGGGCGAGGGTTATTTCATCCATCGCATCCGCTGGACACCTCCCCATCGCTTCTTCCGTTTCCGCGCGCGGCCTGCGGTGGCAGCACTCGTCCATGAGCTCAAGCCCGACGCCTTGATGGAGCGGTATTACAACTTCGGGGGCGAGGGAATTCTCTCCGCCGAGGCCGCAGGAGTTTCGAGCCTGCTCGAAGTGAACTCGCCGGTCGTGGACCATGGCGGTTCACTGAAGGCGACGCTCGATGCGCTCCTCCTCGTGAAACCGATGCGCGCTTACCGCGAACGCCAGGTGCGCGCCGCGACCGCGCTCATCTCTCCGATCCTGGAAATCGTTCCGGAGTTCGCGCGGGCGAAGACCCACAAGGTCACCTGGGGCGCCAACGTCGAGGCCTTCCATCCCGACCGGCGCAGCGAGGCCCGACGCGCGGGCTGGGGCGCCTCCGCGGAAACCTGCGTGGTGCTCTTCAGCGGCTCTCATCGCCCCTGGCACGGAGTCAGGACGCTTCTCGCCGCGGCCCGAAGGCTCAAGGACCGGAGCGACATCGTCTTCATCCTGGCCGGCGGAGATCAGGCGGGCCCGGCCCCGGACTTTCGCGGCCACTTCCTCGGCAAGGTCCCCTATAAGGATATGCCCGAGGTCACGGCGAGCGCCGACATATCGGTGGCGCCTTATGACCGCTCTGCGCTGCGATCCCTCGAACTCGGCTTCTTCTGGTCTCCTCTGAAGATCTTCGAGGCGCTCGCGAGCGGGGTGCCCACGATCACTCTCGATCTCGATCCTCTCCGCGACATCGTGCGGGCCAATCAGGAAGGTGTCTTCTTCGAGGAGAACAACCCTGAAGATCTGGCCCGCGCCATCACCGCCCTGGCCGACGATCGGGACCGTCGCCTGGCCATGGGAAGGAAGGCGCGGGAGCGAGCGCCCCGCTTCTCGTGGGCGGCGCACGCCGCTCAGATCGAGTCGATCCTGCTCGGGCTCAAGGCTTCATGAAGATCGCGCTCGCCACCGAGGTCTTCCCGCCCAAAGCCGGCGGTGCGGGATGGTCGACCCGTGCCCTGGCCCTCGCCCTGAAGGGCGCGGGCCACGAAGTCACGGTGATCACCACCGCGGAAGGCGGGAGCAGCGAGGGTTCGGTTCCGGTGGTCCGGCTCGCGGGAACTTCGGGGCCGTTCCGACGCGGACGGATGACCGGCACGTTCCGACGCGCGCTGAACGAGGTCGCGGCGGGAGCCGATGTCATCCACGCTCAGCACTCGCTCTCCGCCCTCGGGGCGCTCTCTCTCACGAAGCGGCCGCGCACCGTGGTCACCGTGCGCGATCACTGGCCGGTCTGCTTCTGGTCGACCCGCATGTCGCAAGGCGCGCTCTGTCCGCAATGCTCGACCGCCAACATGTGGCGCTGCGTGGACGGCCGCCTGCCCGCTTTCTCGACTCCCCTCGCCGTGCCTTATATGAAATGGGATCTTCGGTCGAAGGGCCAGGCCCTCGCGCGCGCGGACGCGGTGATCGCGGTGAGCGAAGCGATCGCCCGGGAACTGCGGACGCTCGCGATTGGGGCGGTCGAAGTCCTGCCGAATATCGTGGACGCCGTGGAGGTCGAACGAATCGCCGCATCGCCTGCAACCCTCTCGCTTCCCGAACGGTTCGTTCTCTTCGTCGGCAAGCTCGAAGCCAACAAGGGCGCTCGTGACCTCGTCCCCGCCATGGCTCACGCGAAGACGGGCCTCCCCCTGGTCGTGCTCGGCAGCGGGTCGGAGGACATGCACCTGAGGGCTCAAGCCACGAAGGAAGGCATCGAAGTCCACTCTCCGGGCTGGGCCGATCGCGAGGATGTGCTGAGGGCGATGAAACGCGCGGAGGCGCTCGTCTTCCCTTCCACCTGGCCCGAACCGTTGTCCCGGGTGCTTCTCGAGGCGCTGGCCCTCGGCACGCCCATTGCGGCGATGGACACGGGCGGGACGTCGGAGTTGATCGAGCACGACGTCTCCGGTCTGCTCGCGACCGATGTCTCGGACCTGGGCGAAGCCCTGAGCCGGATCGTTCATGATCCTTCCGTGCGGTCTCGATTGAAGGACGGCGCGGCCTCACGCGCCCGGGCCTTTTCGCCGTCGGCCCTGATTCCGCGTTACGAAGCCGTCTATCGGGGTTCGAAGTAATGCGGGTCGCTCTCCTCACCCGCAGCGCTCACCCGCTTCATCCCCCGGGCGGCATGGAGCGCGCGGTCTATTCGCTGGCCAAGCACCTGCGCGCCCAGGGCGTCGACGTCACCCTGTTCACGAGGCCGGGCAAGAACGCCGAAGCCTTCCCCGGCCACGTGGTCACCGTGAAGTACCAGCGCTTTCACCTCGGTCCTCACGGCCGGGTCCTCGACCGCACCTTCAACTACCCGACCTTCAGCCTGCTCATGGGACGCGAGGTCGCAAGCCGCGTGCGCGCGAACGAGATCGACATCGTGGATGCCCAGGGCCTGACCGCCCTCGGCTACGGCCGCGAGCGACGAAAGGACCCCTCTCTCGCCGCCCCCCTGGTCATGAACCCGCAGGGCATGGAAGAGCATCACGTGCGCGGCTTCAAGGCCCTCGCCCTGAGCCGGCTGAAGCAGCTTTCGAAGGAAGCGGCACAGCTCGCCGACTGCGTCATCGCCACCGACGAAGCCACGCGCGAGGAGGTGCCCCGCCTCCTCGAAGTGGACCCCGCGCGCGTCCGCGTGATCCCGAACGGCGTCGATCTCGAGGAACTGCGCGCGCTCACCCCCGAGGACGCGATGCCCTTCACCTTCGAGGTGCTGCCCTGGATGTCGACGCGACGGCCGCTCTTCATCTCGGTGGGGCGGCTCGAGACCTATAAAGGCTTCGCGGATTCGCTCGAGGCGCTCAAGCGTGCCGCCCCCTCGCTCCCGCCCGACTGGGGATGGCTTGTGGTCGGAGAGGGCCCGGCCCGAAGGGCTCTCAAAGAGTCGGCCGCGGGACTCGTCGACCACATCCAGTTCACCGGCCGGGTGGGCGAGCAGACTCTTCACGCGCTGTACGCGGGCTCCGACGTCTTCCTTCATCCCACGCGCTTCGAGGGCTCGTCGCTCGTGACCCTCGAGGCCATGGCCCACCACCTGCCCGTGATCGCCACCCGCGCGGGCGGCATTCCGGACAAGGTCAAAGACGGCGTCAACGGCTTTCTCGTCGACCCCGGCGATATCGACGCTCTCACCAGGGCCATCGTCAAGATGGCGACAGCACCCGGCGAGATGGCCCGGATGAGCCTCGAAGCGGCCCACCTGCTGGAGCCCTTTCTCTGGCCGAGGATCGCGAAACGGGTGATCGAACAATACGAGCGCCTGATCCAGGAAAGGAAGCGAAGGTGAATCCCGAAGAGTATCGGCGCATGGCCGACCTCGAGGGCGTGCAGTGGTGGTACGCGGGCATGCGGCGCATCGCCCGCGAGCTTCTGGCTCCCTTCCTGCCCAAAGTC
>CAZYEA010000302.1:0-5285 GCA_964646485.1 uncultured Acidobacteriota bacterium | reverse complement strand
GACTACGTCTCGTCGGCGACGCAGATCGGCATGACCGCTACCCCGAAGGAGACGAAGTACGTCTCGAACATCCACTACTTCGGCGAGCCCACCTACTCGTACTCGCTCAAGCAGGGGATTCGCGACGGCTTCCTCGCCCCGTACAAGGTGATCAAGGTCCACCTCGATGTGGACATCGAGGGCTATCGGCCGGCGCCGGGCGAGAAGGACATCGCGGGCGCGGTCATCCCCGATCAAAGAAGCCGTCATTGCGAAGGCCAAATCGTTCTGGCGTTGGCCTGAAGCAATCTCGCGGCCGAAGGTGGCCGTGAGCGCAGAGTCCCGTCCTGATGGGGTCGCGTCCCCGTCGCAGGGGTGCGGCCGTCGGTATGATGGCCTCGTCGGTGTTGGCAATTCAGCATCTGCGGCCGATCAACAGGCAAGGGGGGGAAGTGGCCAAATCCAAGGACCCGATCGAGGTCTTGCCGTACGTGCTGGGAATAGGTCCGGCGGAACCCAACGTCAGCATCACGCCGGTTCGACCCCTATGGGACGGCGCCACGTCGAGACTGATGCCGTCCATCACCTTTGGAAGTCGGCTTCGCGGCGCTTTCGCCTTCATGGGTCCGGACGAGGCGCAGCGATCATCCGTCCAAGAGGCGGCGCTTCAGAATCTGCTGAAGGTCGAAGCGTCGTGGGCGGAGACCGCAATCGAAGGCGAGGATGGTGCGATCCACCAAGCGCTCGTCTGTCAGCACAACTGCGCAACGGAAAAGATCCTCGATCCTCACTTCATGCGAGAGGCTCAGCGCCTCTTGGGCGTGAACCGCCTGTTGGTTGCAATACCGGTCCGGACCGTGATGCTGGCGATGGACGGCAACACGGACGGGGCCGCGCCCGTGGCCCTCTTCACTTTTGGCCTGTCCTTGTTCCGCTCCGGCGAGGGAATCCCGCTAACTCCGGCGCTCTTTCGGTTGAAGGACGGCCGAATTGAGAGTTTCCACGCGGAGGGCATGGAGCCCTTCGTAGATGAGCTTGAAGCCAGAATGGATTACGCCGGTCTGGGTGACGACTTCGACGACGACGGAGAGGACCAGGATGACGAAGGGCCCACCATCCGCCTCGCGACCAATGCGCCGGAAGAGTGGCCGCCGGTGGAGGTACCGGAGGAAGCGCTCGGTGATCGGAATGAGATGGGCAGTCAGGTGCTCATCGCCCTTGACGACGGGTTCGAGGGTGACGTCGAGGACCTGGGAAGCCCGCTCTTCCGGATGACGGCCACGGGATTCGTCGAACTCCTCACCGAAATCATCGAGGGCGACAGGCGCACTGGTCTGCTCGTCTACGACCAAGGCACACCCGCCGCTGCTGCGCACTTTCGAGGCGCTCAGGAAGCCCTGCGCCAGGTGGGCCTTGAGACTGTGTACTACGCACCCAGTGATTTGCCAGCGGCGTCCCCTGTCTCGGTGACCGTCCCGTTCAGCCCTGAGATGCTGATGAGGCGCGTGGTCGACCCGGAACCGGACTCATATGCGACCTGGTGGTCGGTTCCGGGCGATGCGTCTCTGCTCCGATCGGAAACCTATCGATGTATCGAACGGGCCTACGTCGCCATGCGGGGGTTCGAGCCCGTGCTCTTTGCGCGGATTGCGAAAGCGATCGAAATGGTGGAGGCGTCCAAGAAGCGCGTCATCCCGCTTCCTTCAGAGGAGAAAGACGCGTTGGTTCGGGGTCCCGACGCCCGAACGCTGCTGTTCTCTGCTTCGGCTGAGAAGGGACTTCTCTTCGCCTTTCCGATGGCGGACACCCCCCTTGAGTGGCGGAACACGTTCTGGCGTCTCTACGCCGAAGCGCTTGAGGCGATGGCTGCCGACCTCGAGCTGGCCGGTGCGGTGAGACGGAGCACGGAGCCGCTCAACCCGATCGGTTGGCTTCGAACCGCGGCACGGCACAACGAGGAGATGGAACTGAAGGCAGGGGAGACACGGGCCTTCCGCTTCAGCAAGGCCGAGTAGCCGCATCCAGGCGGCCCGAAGCAACGTCGCGGCGGGAGGCGCACGTGCTCTGGGGTTCGTCGAAGGCCGGCGATCGTACGATACGCTGGCCGGAGGCACTGAAACGATATGAGGCTCGTTGTAACCATCGAGCGCGACGAGGCGGGCATGCTCGTCGTTGAAGTGCCCCGCCATCCCGGGTTGTGTTTCCCAGGGGAGCACGGAGGCTGAGGCCCTCGTGAGCGTTCGCGAAGCCATCGCCGCGTGCGTCGAGGCTCGATCGGCGCGCGGAATGCCGGTCACTGTGTCCACGAGGGAGATCGAGGTGCGGATCTGCTCTAAGCGGCGCCCGCGCGATGCGTTTGATGAGGGAATGAATTCCAAGGGCAGATTCGGGCAATCTTCCAGCTTCATTTCTGAGCAAGTGCAATTCAGGCAAGTACTTATATGAATTGCCGATCTGGGGTTCGGCGCGGATTCAAGCCGCAAGATCAAGCCTTGTTCGACCTCATCGTGGTGGACGAGTGCCCACGCGGCAACGCCGCTGAAGACTCGGCGTGGCGCGAGATCCTCGACTACTTCAAGTCGGCCACGCAGATCGGCATGACCGCCACCGCCAAGGAAACGAAGTACATCTCGAACATCAACTACTTCGGCGAGCCGACCTACTCCTACTCGCTCAAGCAGGGGATCCGCGACGGCTTCCTGGCCCCGTACAAGGGATCAAGGTCCACCTCGATGGCGATATCGAGGGCTATCGGCCCACCCCGTACTCCCTCTGTAACTTCGTGATCGACGAGCGGACGAGCGAGTCGCGCTGCGGGTGTCCGACTTGGATCGGCGCTATCGTTCCCGGCACGACGTACCCGGAGATCCGCTGACGAGCCTGTGAAAGGGAGGATGCCATGGAAGGACCTGAGGTGGCGCGCGGGCGGATGGTTAACCGTCGAGCGTTCATTGCATCAATCACGGCCCTTCTGTTTGTCACACGCGCAGTCGCCGAAGAAGAAATCGTTTACTTCAACACGAACTCTCGGAAGTATCACTGCGCGACATGCAAGGCCCTCAGGACGTGTACGCACTGCGTCGAGATGACACTGTCGAAGGCCAGGCTCAAGGGCACTCCGTGCAAGATCTGCGGGGGCTCGTGCCGATGAAGCTCGCCGGCCTTTTGCATCCTTGCGAGGAGCCTGGGCCGTAGCTCCCCGTGGCCGCGTCCGCGCCGCTTCCTACTGTTGAGTGGACCGCTGCCGCCAGGCTTCAAAGTCCATCCACACCCGGTCCACCGTCCGCTTGTCGAGGATTTTGATGACCGGGACCCGTGGTTCCTTCTCTGAGTAGAGCTTCAGAGTCGTTTGCCCGCACTCGGGAGCGAACGCAGACACCGGGTAGGAGTAGAGGCCCTCGTACGTTGCGTCGGTCGCTCGCACGAACAGGTTGCGAACGTCAATAACGCTGGCGATCTTGCCCGGCAGGATGGGCAGTACGGCCTTGTCGCCGCAAAACAGTTCCATGCGAAGGAAGTCAGTCTTGTACTTCATGGTGGCGGGTCCGGTGTTGTAGTTGCCGCTCGCCGCAGAGAGGCCCCGGCCAAAGGCCGACCAGAAAGTCTCCCGAAGCTTGGGGGTGGCCCGAATCGTTACCACGGCTCGATACTCGCCCGCATACTCTGCCCAGTTGCGGAAGTCGGCGGACGGGTCAAACGCCTCGTCCTTTTGTTTCGTCCGCTTCTCCTTTGACTTGACGGCTGCGCGTTGTCCTTCATCCGCCCGATAGAGCACGATGGGCGTCAGTACGCCTACATCGTAGTCGCCAGCCGCGAACGTGTAGGGCCGAAGGTCCTGCTTCTCAGCCTTGGCGGATGCCCTGATTGCCTCGACCGGAAACGGCTCCGCGGGCTCGACGGGAAGGAGCAGAGGCTCGGGTGGCGTACGCCCGTCGGTGTCCGCACGGGCCTTTTCCAGGAGGGGCAGCGCTTCCTCGATTCGGACAACTCCGGAGACTCCAGGCCCGCGCGTGGTGAAGTCCCCGAAGGTCGTAATCCCAACTACGTCGCCGAGGGAGTTAAAGAGAGGGCCGCCCGAGTTTCCTGGGTTGATGTTCACGTCCGACAAGATTGCCCGCGCTTCAATCTTGCTCGCGATCCCGGTCGTCAGGATCTTCCGCTGATTCAGCGGACTCCCGATGGTGAACACCCGTTCACCCTCCTCGACGGAGGGGTGCGAAGTCGCGATGGGTGCCACCGCGGCCTCCGGGATTGCCGAGAGGTTCGCCCAAATGACCGCGACGTCCTTTAGTGGATCGGCCTCCAGGAGAACTGCCGGGATCTTGCGGTGCGCGTCAAACTGCACTGCGATGTAGCTCGACGGACCAATCACATGGTGGTTCGTGAGGATCAGACCTTTCGAGTCGACCACGAAGCCCGTGCCGTGGCCAGTCTCGCTCCAGACCGTGAGCACGGTGTTCTGAAGTCGTTGAAACTGGCTCGTCATCTCGTCCTTCACACGGGCCCGGGGGACCGTCGGCGCGGCACCGGGTGCCTGGATCATCGCCAGCAAGACATCATCTGGCACGTTCGCGGCCTTGAGCTGTTGCAGACCTGCGGGCGAAGTATCGAAGCGAGTGACCGCACCCGAGATCTTCGCGGTAACCAGGGCCGGGCTAAGGCCGGCTTTCAGGAGATCCAGCACATCTTGGTTCGTAAGCGGTGCCGCCTCTTGGGCAAACAAGGAGCCGGCGCACAGGACGGCTAGAAGGATCGAACGGAATATCCGCATATCGTGCCCCCCAAGAACAGCCCGCATCTGCCCCGACCATCACCCTTGGACATGGCCCGGCAAGCGAACCGACGAGCCTTTCAGATGATACGGCGTTTTTCGTCGCGCGGGCCGGACCCCACCCGGGACGCCGAGTTCCTAGCTGATGAACTTGTCGACCCACTCCTCGCCCGCCTGAGCATCAGGGAGAAACTCGATGATGCTCCGAAGAAACTGCGACATCTTGAGGGGCATCCAGTAAGGGGCGTCCCCTTTTAGTAAACCCATGTCTCTCGCCTCCTCTCGGGCGATTTTTGTGGCGCGCGACAAGACCAAGGTTCGCTTTGAACGCGTGATGGAAACGTAGAAGAGGCGCCGTTGCTCATCGATGTACTCAGCGTCCGTCCCGGGATACTCGTCGCGGCGAGTGCCAGGAATGGCCTGGTCGCAGAGCCCAATGATGAAGACGTGGTCCGCTGTAATTCCCTTGGCGCCCCAAAGGGTCGCTATTTGAGCATCTGAGACAGCTTCCTTCACGAAAGGCTCACGTGTGGCG
>CAZYEA010000301.1:0-5387 GCA_964646485.1 uncultured Acidobacteriota bacterium | reverse complement strand
GTGGGGTGGCAAACCCCGGCTCTCATTTTTTTGTTGGCATGGCGGGGTGGCGCGGGGGGGGGGGGTTGGGGTCGGCGGGGTTTCGGCGGGCGCGGCGGCGGAGGCGGTGGCATGGGAGGCCCAGGCGGCCGCGGCGGCGCGGGAGGAATGGGGGGCCGTGGCAGCGGCGGCGCGGGCGGGCCGGGAGGGCGCGGGCCCGGGGGCCGTGGTGAAGGCGGATTCATGGGAGACGAGCCCCCCTTCGATGGAGCGGCCGGGGGGAATCAGCAGCAAGGGGGCGATGAGCCCGGGGGCCATAGCGGCGATCAGGCCTCCGCCGGCCGGCCGTTGCGACGTGACGGCAGCGACCCCGGCGCTGGACCGCGCAGGCCACCTGGTTTCGCGGCCTCACCGGAGTTCACGATCGAACAGGAAGGCGACAATCTCGCCTTCCGCACGGAGGCCAACCTTCGCCTCCTCCACAGCGACGGCAGTAAGCGCAAGCGGGAAGGAGCCATGGGCAAGGTCGAGCTGACTGCCCGATTCGTCAAGGGCTCTCTCGTGATCGAGAGCAAGCCGGAGATGGGGGGAAAGCGCAAGGAAATCTACACGCTGCAGGCGGACGGAAGGCTTCAGGTCGACGTGGACATGGAGGGCGCGGGCCCCATGCCGAGCGTGAAGTTCAAGCTCGTTTACGACGCCGCGCCGGCGGGCCGGTTCTGATAAGCTCCCCGCTCTTCGAGAGACACCTCGATGGGCCGCTAGCTCAGCTGGGAGAGCGCCTGGTTCGCAATCAGGAGGCCGCCGGTTCGATCCCGGCGCGGTCCACCACTTAGCTGGGGGGCGTTGAACGGCCCCGCCCCCCAGTGGCCCGAGGCCAGGCTTCGCGCACCCCCGGCGCTTCGGCCCAAGTGACAAACGAGCGGCAGCGACTTTGCTCTGGAGCGGGTTCGCGAAGCGAAGCCGCTCAGGAATTGGGCGGCTTGACAGGGTTGACGACGGGGCTTGATACTGTCGCGAGGAGTAAACACCATGGCCAAGAAGATCGGCGTACCCGTGCGAAAAGACGACCTCCTGGTCCAGAAGCTGGGCGAGGAAACCATCGTCTACGACCTGTCCGCGCACCGAGCTCATTCCCTCAACCGGACCGCCGGCCTCGTCTTCGAGAAGCTCGACGGGAAGCGCGACGTCGACGCCATCACCGGGAGCTGTCGAAGTCGCTCGGGCGCGATTCGCGCCCTGAGCTCGTCGCGGTGGCGATCCACGAGCTGGCCGATGCCAACCTGTTGCAGACCGGATCCGCGCTGCCGAGGCGTTCGATTCTTCGCGGCATTGCCGCGGGCTTGCTCCCCGTGGTCGCAAGCATCGCCGTGCCGCCGGCGGCGACCGCGGCCAGCTGTGTTCCCGAGTTCGCCACCTGTGTCTACGGAGTCGACGTGTGCTGTGGCGGCGGCTGTTATCAGTGCGTGGATTTCGGGTCGGGATTCACCTGCGAGAACCGCTGCTAACTGCGCCCGCGGCCGGGTCAGCCAGGAGTCGGGCGTGGTCGCGATACGCGGGGTTGCCGGGGTCTAAGCGCAAGCACTCCTCGTAGTGGGCCCGGGCTTCCTCGCGCCGGCCAAGCCAAAGAAGCGCCCAATACAGGATCGCGTGCGGGGCCTGGCGATGGTTCTCCTCAGGCTCCGTCCCCTGAACCCGGGCCGGGATGCTGAGGGCCGCCGAGGCAAAACACACCGCCGCCTGAAAATCGCCCGCGGCCAGTAAGTGTCGTCCGAGTTGCAGAAAAGGCCCACGCCGCGAGGGGTCTCGCTGCGACGCTTTGAACAGCAACGCCAGGACCTCATCGCCCGCAACTCCTCCGTTCGCTTGAACCAGGCAGGCGGCGGCCGAAGAGAGGGCAGCCGAGCGGATTTCCGGCGGGACAGTGGGTCCATCCAGGTCCATGAAGGCCGCCGTGGCCGAACGGACAAAGCCGCGAGCGGCCAGCTCATGCCCCAAGAGGAGGCGGCGGTGAGAGGAGTGCGGCGAGGACAGGACATCCAGGGCCACGCCGGCCAGCTGATGCTCGCGGGACTTTGTCGGATGTGAATCATGAGTCACCCGCAGGCGATCCCGCGGCAGCATGCGCCGCTCAAAAGGCGCCTGGGGGTCGAGGGGACGGACCTGCGGATGATCCCGGCCGACCCAGGTGGTATGGCGCCGATCGTGAAGATAGTCGCGCGCCTCGAGGACCCACCCGCCTCGCTGCCATCTCCGCGTCTCAAAGCGCAGGACCTGGGCATCTCCGGAACGCACGCAACCATCCACGAACGCGATGTCCATGGCCTCGACCACGTCGCGGCCGTCCACGGCCAGAACGAAGGGCTTCCCTGCCAGAGAGTCCGCAAAGTTTCGCGCCCCCGCGAAGTCGAAGAAACGAGTGCCGGGCCGGAGAAGGGGACCTTCGCCGTCGCGCGAGAACTCGGCCTGGATTCGCTCCGCCTGCTTGCTCGTGACCTGGCCTTCGAAGCGCTTCGGCTCGCTGAACACTCGGCAGCCCGCCTCTCGGGCGATACGGGGAGTCTCGTCCTCGCTCCCCGTGTCGAGCACGATCACTTCCCCGCCCTCGTGCCGGAACTCCGCAAGGGACTCAAGAAGCCTCGGCAGCCCCTCACTCTCGTTCCGGACAATCGCGGCCACGGAGAAGGCCGGCCTTCCGCGCCGCTTGACCGTGCGTTTTCGCGTCATTTCGCGGCCGCCGCGCTGAAGAATCTCGCGTGTTCCGCATAGAGGGCATTCCCGGGGTCTAGCTCTCGACAGATTTCGAAGTGCGTCCTCGCCTCTTCGCGCCGGCCGAGCCAGAGCAGAGCCCAGTAGAGGATCGCATGCGGCCCGGTGGAGTGGTTGGACTCCGCTTCGGAAAAACCCGACTGCACCGGAATGGCGAGAGCCGCGGCGGCGAGCGAGGCGGCACTCTGCAGATCCCCGCGGGCAAGGCCAAGGCGGGCCAGCCTCAGGAGAGGGTCGCGACGGCGTGAATCCCGCGTGGAGGCACGGAACAAGACCTCTTCGACCTCGTCCAAAGGCGCGCCGGAGCCGGCGAGGCACTGCGAGGCGAGACACAGTCCTGCCGATCGCACGACCGGCGGAACCTCGGGACGGTCCAGAGCGAGAAGCAGCGGAAGGGCGGAATGAAAATGGCCGCGGGACACGAGTTCCCGTCCCAGAAAGTAACCCCACCGGAAAGAGCCTCGTTCCTTCAGGGCCTCGAGGGCTACGCCCGCGAGCTGATGGCTCCGCGCCTTCTCCAGGTCGGTGTGGTGACTCACGAGCAGCTTGTCTCGCCCCAGTCTTTGCGGCGCCGGGACGCTCTCCTCGGCCCGGGGGGCGAGGAAATTATGTGCTTGTCCGCGCCACTCGAGCCTGCGCCGATCGTAGAAGCAGTCGTGGGCCTCGACGGACCACCCGTGCCGGCTCAGAACACGGATCTCAAAGGCCATCCACACAAACCCTCGCGCGCGGCCGGCCGCATCGAGGAAGTCGACATCCAGGGCCTCGATCACGTCGCCGCCGTCGACCACGAGATGGACGTGGTTACGGGCCAGGGAGGCTGCGTATTCTCGCGCCCGACCGAAATCAAAGAGGCGATCCCCCGCTTCGACGAACGGGCCTTCGCCTTCGCGGGAAAAGGTCTCGTTGATTCTGCGGGCCTGTCGCTCGGTCAGGCGGCGGTTGAATCGTCGCGGTTCGACGGCCACGCGGCACCCCGCGGCCGCCGCCACCTCCGGCGTCCCGTCCTCACTTCCGGTATCGAGGACCACGACTTCTCCACCGCGCTCTCGAAACTCCTCGAGGGAGGCGAGCAGTCTCGGGAGGCGGGACGCTTCGTTGCGTACGATGGTAACCACGGCGAACCGTGGGGGGCGCATCCTCGGGCGACGAGCGCCAGGCATCAGGCGGCGGGCGGGGCGTGGACCAGACGGCGAAGGACTCGGGCGGTCGAGCGCGCCTCTCCACGCGGCCCGGAAACCACCAGGGCCTTTGTAGCCGCCGAGGAGAGCGCGCGCAAGGCCGCCCGTGGATTCCGCTGGGCGGACATGGTGTGCTCCAGCAGACCCAGAACGCCGTGGCCCGGGGCCAACCTCTTCGGCCGGAAGCGACGGCCGGCTTCGTAGGAGGTGAGGACCACCAGCGAGACCGGCAGGGCCCGGCGGCCGATGGTCATGCCCAACGACTCTGCGCTATGGGGCTCTCCGGCCTTGCTGGGCCCATGCAGGCGGATCGAGAGCGGTTCCGCCCATGGAAACACCCGGCCGCGGGAATCGAGGACCGCGTACTCGTCGGAGTAGTACACGGCGCCGCTATCGACGAGAGCGCGGACCAGGGTTGTCTTCCCGGAGAAGCTCTTCCCTGGCACCAGAATCGCGCCGCCTCCGAAACTGACGACGCCGGCATGAACGAAGACGTGGTCGACGGCGTTCTCGCCGATGAGCATTGAGAGGTCGCGGTCGAACGCGCGACGGATCTCGTTGAGGTCGAGCGATCGTGCGAGCTGCGTGGCGTTCCGATACAGGATATGAAACGTCTTCACTCCCGCCCGCGGGCCTGCCCCCCCGAGAATGAGCGAATACAAGCCATCGACGATGTTCGCCCGACTGGGCCGCGCGGCCCGAGGCAGCCAGGCCTTGAGCTGCTCCATGGCTTCCGGCTTCGAGCCGCGCAGACCGACGCGCACGCCGTAGCACGTGACCGGAGATCCTGCCGCCCACCCGAGGCGGTCAACTCCCTCCTGTCAGGTGGAGGGACGGCCGGCGAGGCGAGGCATCACGAGCGTTCTCGTTGACCCTGACTTGGACGGACGCTTGCGCGGGGCCTTTGCGCCCGATCGAGACTTCATCCCGGCGGTTACTTGATGCAGACCGCGCGGACCTGCTTGGCGTCCGTGCGGCCGCTCACGGCCTTGGCGAGACCATCCTGGAGCAGGGTGCGCATGCCATCCTTGAGGGCCTGGTTGCGCATGGTTTCAACCGACGCCTTCTTCTGGATGAGACGCTTCATTTCGTCGGTGGCGGTGAGCAGCTCGTGGATGCCCACGCGGCCCTTGTATCCGCCGCCGCCGCACTTGGCGCAGCCCTTGGGACGGTAGAACGTGTGCCCCAGAGGGGCCTTCAATTCGGGCCAGAACTCCTCGCCATAGGCCTCCATGATCCCGTCGTATTCGAGCTTCTCGGGCACATACCCTTCCTTGCACTCGCCGCACAGAGTCCGGACCAGGCGCTGGGCCATGATGCCGAGCAGGGCGTCCGCGAAGTTGAAGGGATCGATGTCCATGTCCATCAGACGCGTGATGGTCTCGGGCGCCGAGTTCGTGTGCAGAGTCGAGAGCACCATGTGACCGGTGAGCGAGGCTTCGATGCCGGTGGCCGCGG
>CAZYEA010000300.1:0-5427 GCA_964646485.1 uncultured Acidobacteriota bacterium | reverse complement strand
CGCTGCCGATCGATTCGAGGATCCGCTCCGACCCGTCCTGCGCGCGTAAGAACATGATGGAGGCGACCGCGGTGTCGGGCTGGGCGAAGACGGCCCGGAGCGCCCCCTGCTGCTCCTCGCGCTTTTCGGGAGTCGTGAGCTCGAGCACGTTCCGGCCGGTGAGTTCCTCGGCGGTGTAACCCAGCACGCGCGCGCAGGCGGGGCTTGCGTAGCGGATGGTCCCATCGGCGGTGAGAATCCAGATGAGGTCGTGTGCGTTCTCGATGAGCGAGCGGAAATGCTCCTCCCTGGCGCGGAGAGCCTCTTCGGCGCGCCGCCGCTCCACGATGTAGCTCCACGTCCGGAGCGCCCGGTCCACGGTGTCGGGCATGCGCGCGAAGCTCTCCTCCGACTTCACCACGTAGTCGAGGGCGCCCGTCTTCATCGCGTCCACCGCGACCTTCTCGTCTCCGTGACTGGTCATGACCACCACGGCATAAGCCGCCCGCTCGCGGTTCTCGGGAAGGAGCACGAGGCCATCGCCATCGGGCAGGCGCAGGTCGGTGATCACGAGGTCCGGGGTGTTCGGGCCATCGAGGAGGGACTGGGCTTCGCGGATGGTGCCCACGCAGGAAAGCTCCACCGGGGTGGAACTGCGCTCGAACGCGCGGCGGATCAGCTCGGAGTGCGGCTCATCGTCTTCGACCAGCAGGATCCTCGGGACCTGCGGCCGGGGTATGGACGCGGTGTCCTGGCCGAAGGGGCGTCCTAGGGACGGGGCGATTGGTTCCACGTGAACCAGTACAGCCCGAGTTCCTTCATGAGGCCTTCGAAGCTCATGAGGTCGAGCGGCTTCACCAGGTAGCTGTTGGCGTGACGCAGGTAGGCCTGAGAAACGTCGGGGTCCGCGTCGGAACTGGTGAGGACCACCACGGGAATGGTCTGAAGGAGGGGGGCCGACTTGATGTCGGTGAGGACGGTCATGCCGTCGATGCGAGGCAGCCGCAGGTCGAGCAGGATCAGATCGGGCCTCGGGCTCGATTCGGGCGCCGCGTACTCACCCCGCCGATGAAGGTAGTCGAGCGCCGATTCGCCGTTGTTGACGTGGGTGATCCGACAGCGGATCGCCTGGCTCATCAGGTTGCGGCGGACGAGTTCCGCGTGGTCCTCATCGTCTTCGACGAGCAGAACCTCGATCGGCTCCGTCATGGCTTGAGTCAAGTCTTCAATTCCTCAGGGGAAGCTTCGATCGTAGCACACGCGCCCGCCCCGGCCGGCCTTATCGCCCCCCTTGTGTACACGCATCGTGCATTCTTTGAACCCTCACCTAGGCACCCTCGAACAGGCTTCGCAGGGCGAGGTCTGAGAGTCCGGAGGCGAGGGCCACCATCAGCAGGATGCGCGCCTTCTGTCCGACGAGGTCGCCGCCCATGATGCAGCCGAGCCTCTGCAGCTGCTCGCCTCCACCCTCGTAGCCGTAGAGCGGGGCGACCGACCCGGCGCCGCACCTGGAGGTGATGACCACGGGAAGGCCGGCCTTGATCGCGGCCTGGATCCCGGGCACCGTGAGAGGAGGAACGTTCCCGGCTCCCGTGCCCTCGATCACGAGCCCCCGGGCGCCGCTTTCCAGAGACGCCCGCAAGAGCCGGTCGTCCGAACCGGTGGCCACCACGTGAAGGTCCACTCGCGAGTCGATGGAGCCCGTCTGCACGAAGCGCCTGCGCACCGCGCTGCGCACGAAACGCACGCCGCTTCGATCGAGGATTGCCACCGGACCGATCCCGCTCTTGAAGGCGCCCAGGTTCTGGGTGTGGGATTTGACCGCCTCGCCCGCGGCCAGGATCTCCTCCCCCACCGCGATCAGGACGCCGTGGCCCCGGGCGTCGGGATTCGCGGCGGTGCGAACCGCGATCAGGAGGTTGGAGGGGCCATCCGAACCCGCCTCGCCCAGGGTGCGCATGGCCCCGCAGAAGACCACGGGCTTGAAGGTGTCGGTGGTGAGGTCCACGAGGAAGGCCGTCTCCTCGATGGTGTCGGTGCCGTGGGTGACCACGATGCCGTCGATCCCGGGGTCGGCGAGGTGCATCTCGATCCGCTGCTTGAGGCCCCACATCCAGCGCGGGCTCACGTGGGGCCCGGGAAGCTGGGCGTAGTCTTCGAGGGTCAACCTCGCGGCGCGGCGGAGGCCCGGGACCTGGGAGACGATGTCGCGCCCGGAGAGGGCGGGGACGGCGGCCGAGGTCTGGGGGTCGATCTTCATGGAGATCGTCCCGCCCGTGAACATCACGAGGACGTGCGGCTTGCGGGGTCGAGCGCGCCGCTTCACGGGCTTTCCCGCCATCGGCCTGAGCCTAGGTGTTCCAGAGCGGCTTCATGTTGTCCACGTACTTGAAGCCGGTGCCGGTGTTGAAGATGACCACGGAGTCATCGGGGGAGAGGTGGCCCGAGGCCCGGAGTTTCATGGCCGCGGTGACGCACGCGCCGCCTTCGGGAGCGACGAACAGGCCCTCGGTGCGCGCGATGAGCTTCACGCCCTGGATGATCTCGGCTTCGCTCACCGCCACGGCGGAGCCGTGACTCTCCCGCAGGGCGCTCAGAATCAGGAAGTCCCCGAGGGCCTTGGGCACGCGCAGGCCGTGGGCGTGAGTGGTGGCCCCTTCCCACATGGGGGCGGAATCCTTGCCTTCCTGGAAGGCCTTCACGATGGGCGCGCACCCATCGGCCTGGACCGCGTACATGCGCGGCCGCTTGGGGCCGATGAAGCCCAGCGCTTCCATCTCCTCGAACGCCTTCCACATCCCGATGAGGCCGGTGCCTCCGCCCGTGGGGTACAAGATCGCGTCCGGAAGCTGGAACCCGAGCTGCTCGGCGATCTCGTAGCCCATGGTCTTCTTCCCTTCGACCCGGTAGGGTTCCTTGAGGGTCGCGCACTCGTACCAGCCGTGTTCTTTGGCGAGCCCCGCGCAGACCTTCCCGGCGTCGGTGATGAGGCCCTCCACGGTCTCGACATGGGCGCCGTACGAGAGGGTTTCCATGAGGAAGACTTCGGCGATGTCCTTGGGCACGAACACGTGCGCCTTGAGGCCTCCCCGCGCCGCATAGGCCGCGAGCGCGCTGCCCGCATTCCCCGCGGAAGGAAGGCACACATCGGTGGCTCCGAGCGCCTTCGCCATCGACACCGCGAGGGCGAGTCCGCGCGCTTTGAACGACCCGGTGGGATTGCCGCCCTCCTCCTTGACCAGGGTCTTCGGCAAGCCGAGGGCCCGGCCCAGCGCCGGCGTTTCGAGGAGCGGGGTCATGCCCTCGCCGAGGGAGAGGCGGTGCTCCGGATTCTCGACCGGCAGCACTTCGCGATAGCGCCAGAGCGACTTCTCGCGCAGCTCGAGGTGGCCGGGGCGCATCTCGAGGGCCGCGGCCTTGAGGTCATAGCGCGCGAAGAGGGGAGCGCCGCACACGCACAGGTTCCAGACCTTTCCCTTCTCGTAGGTCGCGTCGCATTTCGTACAGGCGAGATGGGTGAAGCTCATGGCGTTCTCCCTGAAAGGCACCGGGGCTTCAAACGTGAAGGACCTCGGCCTCCTTCTTCTTCAACATGTCGTCGACCCGGGCGATGGCGCTGTCGGTCAGTTTCTGGGTCTCGACCTCGCCGTGCTTCTCATCGTCCTCGGAGATCTCCGAGGCCTTTTTCATCTTTTTGATGTGATCGTTGGCGTCCCGGCGGACATTCCGGATCGCCACCTTGCCCTCTTCCGCGGCCTTGTGGGCGATCTTCACCAGGGCCTTGCGGCGCTCCTCGGTGGGCGAGGGGATGGGAACGCGAATCAGCTTGCCGTCGGTGGCGGGATTCAGGTCGAGGCCGGAGGTGCGGATGGCCTTCTCGATCACCGCCACCATGTTCGCGTCCCAGGGCTGGATCGTGATCAGGGTGGGATCCGGGACCGCGATGTTTCCGACCTGATTCAGCGGGGTGGGGGTGCCGTAGTAGTCGACCTTGACCGAATCGAGCATGGAAGCATTGGCGCGGCCGGCCCGAAGGGAGGCGAGCTCCTTGCGAACCGATTCGATCGCGCTCTCCATGCGGTGACGGGCATTCTCGATCGTGTCTTTCACTGTACTCATGATGCGACGCTTCTCCTCGGGAGTCTGGTTCCTGGTTTCTTTTGGGGCGCGAGCGCGCTCCGTCTAGTCGCAGACGAGCGTCCCGACCTTCTCGCCGGTGAGGACGCGCCTCAATAAACCCTTCTTCTTGATGTTGTAGACCACGATGGGGAGTTTGTTCTCCATGGCCAGGGAAATCGCGGTCTTGTCCATGACCTTCAGGCCGCGCTGGATGACGTCGATGTACCTGATTTCGGAGAACTTCTTCGCCTGGGGGAATTTCAAGGGGTCCATGTCGTACACCCCGTCCACCCGCGTGCCCTTGAGGATGACCTCCGCCTTGATTTCGGTGGCGCGCAGGGCGGCCGCGGTATCCGTGGAGAAGTAGGGGTTGCCGGTGCCCGCGGCGAAGATCGCGATGCGGCCCTTTTCGATGTGGCGCATGGCGCGCCGCCTTATGAAGGGCTCGGCCACCTGGCGCATCTCGATGGCGGAGAGAACACGGGTGGCAAGACCCGCGCGCTCCATCGCATCCTGGAGGGCGAGGCCGTTGATGACGGTGGCGAGCATGCCCATGTGGTCGGCGGAGACGCGGTCCATGCCGTAGGCGGCATCGGACACACCGCGGAAGATGTTTCCGCCTCCGACCACGATTCCCATCTCGACCCCCAGCGAGTGGGCGTCGCGGATCTCTTCGGCCAGGTAGTCGGCGAAGGCGCGGTCGATCCCGAAGGTCTTGGCCCCCAGAAGCGCCTCTCCGGAGAGCTTCAGTAGGACCCGCCGATAAGCGGGTCGCCGGGACTCGCTCGAGCTCCCCTTGGCGCTTGCGGGGGGCGACCCGCCCTGCGACTTCGAGGGTCGGGCGGGTCTTGGTTTCGCCATGCCCTAAGGCTACTCGGTCGGACTGCCCGGTGTCGCGTCGCCCACGCGGAAACGCGCGAAGCGGCGAACCACGATGTTCTCCTTGATGACCGCGACCTTCTCCTGGATGAGCTGGCCGATGGTGATCTTGGGATCCTTCACGAAGGCCTGTTCGAGCAGGACCTGGGTGGCGTAGAAATCCTTCAGCTTGCCTTCCGCGATCTTGTCGGCGACCGCCTCGGGCTTGCCCGCGCCCATCGCCTGGGCCCGGTAGATTTCCTTCTCCTTGTCGACGATCGCCTGGGGGACTTCTTCCTTGGTCACATAGTTGGGCGCGGCGGCCGCGATGTGCATGGCCACGTCGCGGACCATGGCCTGGAAGTCTTCGTTCTTGGCCACGAAGTCGGTCTCGCAGTTGATCTCGACCAGCACGCCCACCTTGGCCCCGGGATGGATGTAGTGCCCGATCATGCCTTCGCTCGCGGTCCG
>CAZYEA010000299.1:0-5430 GCA_964646485.1 uncultured Acidobacteriota bacterium | reverse complement strand
CTTCGAGCGCGTCGTAGCCGTTCCGGGCCCAGCGCACGGACTTCGGCAGGACGCTCTTCGCGTGGTCCATGGCCTTGGGATCGTAGGCGGAGACCGAAGCCCCCTTGGCCAGCAGGCCCTCGATGACGAAGAGGGCCGGGGCTTCGCGGATGTCGTCGGTGCGCGGCTTGAACGCGACTCCCCACACCGCGATCTTCTTGCCGGAAAGGCCGCCCAGGACCTTCTCCATGCGGGGCAGCATGATGGTCTTCTGTCTTGAATTCACGCGCTCCACCGCGGCCACGATCTCCATGGGCGCGCCGGCTGGTGTGCTCGATGGCCTTCACGTCCTTGGGGAAACACGAGCCGCCGTAGCCGAGGCCGGGGAAGAGAAAGGCGGGGCCGATGCGCGAGTCGGTGGCCATGCCCTTGCGGACCATTTCCACGTCGGCGCCCGCGGCGTCGCACAGGTTCGCCACTTCGTTCATGAACGAGATGCGCAGGGCCAGCATGGCGTTGCTCGCGTACTTGGTGAGCTCGGCGGAGACGTTGTCCATGGCCAGGATGGGCTTGCCCGTGCGCACGAAGGGTTCGTACAACTCGCGCATGGCCGCTTCGGCTTCGGGCTCGGAGGTGCCGATCACCACCCGGTCCGGCTTGAGGAAGTCGTCGACCGCGGCCCCTTCCTTCAGGAACTCGGGGTTCGAAACCACGCTCACCCGGTGTCTGGTGCGCGCCTCGATCGCCGCCTTCACCTTGGCCGCGGTGCCCACGGGCACGGTGGACTTGTTCACCACGATCTTCGGGCCGTTCATGGCGTCGGCGATCTGCTCGGCCACCTTGAGCACGTATTTGAGGTCGGCCGAGCCGTCTTCGTCCTGAGGCGTCCCCACCGCGATGAAGAGGACGTCGCACTCCCGCACCGCGAACGCGATGTCGGTGGTGAAGCGGAGCCGGCCTTCGGCCACGTTCTGGACCACGATCTCGGCGAGACCCGGCTCGTAGATCGGGATCTGTCCTTGCAGGAGGGCCTGGATCTTCGCTTCGTCGATGTCGACGCCGACCACGCTGTTGCCGTTCTCGGCGAAACACGCGGCGGCGACGAGGCCGACATAGCCCGTGCCTACAACACCAATCTTCATGCGGTCCTTTGGTTTCCTTGGCTTCGTTGGATGATCGCGACCGGGCCCGGCCGGCCCAAACCATCGGTCCCTGCGGCCTGCCTGGAGGGCGCGATGGCTTTTCTCGAGGAAGGCGGAGTTTATCAAAACGGACGGCGCCTCCCGCGGACCAAGGGGGGCGGCCGTTGCCTCGGGCGCGGGCCTACGTATAGCATCGTGCTGGAGATACGTACGTGCAGAAACTCACGCTCAGCGTCGATGCCGCGATTGTCTCCCGGGCCAAGACCTTCGCTTCGAAGCGGGGGACTTCGGTGTCGCGGCTGGTGGAGCGGTACCTTGACGCGGTTTCGAGCCCGGCCGAGCCCGCCTCGGCCGAGCTTCCGCCCGTGACCCGAAGGCTCGTGGGCGCCCTGCGGGGGAAGAAGGGGGGCCCTGCCGCCTCCCGCGCTCACCTGGAACACAAGTACCGTTGAGGCGGGTTCTCTTCGACCCGGGCGTCGTTCTCGATCTCGTTCTCGATCGCAAGCCCCACGCCGCGCCCGCGGCACTGCTGTGGGCGGCGGCCGAGCGAGGCCAGATCGAGGCCTTCCTGCCCGCCCACGGCCTCGTCCCTCTCTTTCACGTCCTGAGCCGGCACCACGATGCGCGATTCGCCCGCCGGGTGGTCGAAGACCTGTTGCTGGTTTCCGCCATCGCCCCGGTGGACGGGCCGATCCTTCGCCGCGCCCTGGCGCTCGGCTGGCCCGACTTCGAAGACGCGATCTGCGCGGCCGCGGCCGAGGGCATCGGATGCGACGCCCTGATTACGCGCGACCCTCGCGGCTTTTCGAAGTCGCCGGTGCGCGTGCTCGATCCTTCGGCTGAGCTAGCCCTTCTGCGCGAGAGCCCGGGCCGGGCGGTGAAAGCCTCCCCACGGCCTGCCCCGGTCGCCAAGCCACGAGAGGCGGGGACGGCGCGGTTGTCGAGACTCCGGCCATGAGGGTCGCACTCGACGTTCGTCCCGCCCTCTCCCGCCCGACCGGGGTCGGTGTCTACATCGGGGCCCTGGCCGAGGCCCTGCCCCGACTCGAGCCCGATTCGCGATTCACTCTGTTCACCTCGTCTCTGCGGGAACGCTGGTCCCGGCCCCCCTCGGCGCCCAACGTCGACGTCGTGGACCTCCAGGTACCCGTGCGCCTTTTGAACTTCGCGTGGAACCGCCTCTCCTTTCCCTCGATTGAGACCCTGTGCGGCCGCGAGTTCGACCTGGTTCACTCTCCGCACGCCCTGCTCACCCCGGCACGGCGCGCGCGGAGAATCATCACCATCCACGACCTCTTCTTCTTCAAGTATCCGGAGCTCACGGAGGCCGAGATCCGCCGCGACTATGCCCCTCTCGTGCAGGATCACGCCAACCGGGCGGACGGCATCCTTTGTCCGTCCGAGCACACCGCGCGCGAGATCGAGACCCTCCTGCGCATTCCCCGCGAGAGGATCTGGGTCACTCCTTATGCGGTGGATCCGAGCTTCCGGCTTGCGCCCACACCCGGCGATGTCGATGCGCTCCTTCACCGGCTCGGGCCCGTGGGCGGCGCGATCCTTTACGTCGGCAGCGAGGAGAAGCGGAAGAACCTGAAACGCATGGTGGCCGCGTATCGCACCCTGGCGGGGCGCATCGCGGACCCGCCCCCGCTAGTGATGGTCGGCCCCGGGCAGTCGTTCGACTCGGGGGCTTCGTCCGGGCCCAGAGTGGTCTGCACCGGTTACCTCGAGACTCGCGAGATTCGCGCCTTGATGTCGGCCTCCCGCTGCCTGGTCCTCGCGAGTCTCGACGAAGGTTTTGGGCTGCCCGTGCTCGAGGCCATGACCGCGGGACTGCCGGTGGTCTGCTCCGCCGGTTCGTCGCTCGAGGAGTTGGCGGCCGGCGCGGCGGAGCTGATCGACGATCCACACGACGAGGACTCGATCGTGGAGGCCCTGTCCCGGGTGGTCGAGGACCCCGAAAGAGCGGCAGAGCTGCGCGGGGCGGGGCTTGAACGGAGCCGGCTCTACGACTGGGATCGAACCGCGGCCCTGACCCTCGCCTGCTATCGAAAGGTTCTGGGGTCGTGAGTCGGCCTTTGAGGATCGGCATCGACGGACGCGAGCTTCAAGGAAAGCCGACCGGGGTCGGCCGATACCTGCGCAGCCTGCTTCGCCGCTTCGTCGCTTTCGACCGGCACGATTTCGTGGTCTACGGGTCCGCGCCTTTCACCCTGCCCACCGACTCGAAGCGGGTGAGGCCTCGTCTCCTGCCGAGCGGCCACCCACTTCTGTGGGAACAGACGATCCTCCCGGCCGCGCTTCGAACCGACGGAATCGACGTGCTGCTCTCGCCCGCCTATTCCTGCCCGCTCGTCTCTTCGGTCCGGCGGGTGACCGCGATTCACGATCTGTCGTTCTTCGCGCGGTCCGACGAGTTCAGCTTCGTCCACGGCCTGCGCCGGAGGGTCCTGGCCGGGCTCGCAGCACGGGTGTCGCACTCGATCCTCGCCTGCTCGCAGTTCACGAAGGGCGAGGTCGCCCGATATCTCGGGATGGCCGCGGCGGCGAAGACCGAGGTGGTCCTGCTTGGCCCCGACGACGACCTGCCCCAAGGTCCCGGTCGCGAGGAAAGCCGCAAGGCCCTGGGCCTCGCGCCAGGCGCCGCCTACATCATCACCGTGGGCACCATCCTCCGTCGGCGAAACGTGAGCACGCTGGTGCGCGCGGTGGCGAGACTTCGCGAACAGGGGAGCGAAGTCCGCCTCGGTGTCGTGGGTGAGAACCGATCGCATCCTCTCGAGGATGTGGCCGCGCTGGCGGAGAGCCTCGGTTGCGAATCGGCGGTGCGGGTGACGGGCTTCGTCTCGGATGACGAGATGGCGCGGCACTACGCGGCCGCCGACCTCGCGGTGCTCCTCTCCGAGTACGAGGGCTTCGGCCTGCCCGCCCTCGAGGCGATGTCGCGCGGCGTCCCTCTCATCATCGCCGACCGGGCGAGCCTCAATGAGATGTTCGCGCCGGGCGCCATCGTGGTCGAGCCGGAGGAGCGCGCGGTGATGGAGGCGATGTCGCGCGTGCTCGGGGATCCCGCGACCGCCGCGGGCCTGCGCGAGCGGGGAAGCGAACGGGCGAGGGAGTTTTCGTGGGAACGCGCCGCGCAGGAGACGCTCGCGGTCCTGGAAAAGGCCGGGTCATGAGCGAGGCCCGAGTCACCCTCGTGATCGTGACGTACAACTCGGCCGACGTGCTGGGGGACTGCCTGGCTTCGATCGAGCTCCACGGGGGCGAATGCCGGGCGATCGTGGTGGACAACGCGAGCAGCGATGCCTCGGCCGAGGTCGCGGCGGCTTTGCCCCTCGTCACGCTGATCCGAGCCGAGTCGAACGAGGGTTTCTCGAAGGCGAACAATCGCGCTCTCCATCGCGTGGATACGGAGTTCGCCCTGGTGCTGAACCCCGACGCGCGCCTGACCTCCTCAACGATCCCTCAACTGCTCGCGGCCGCGGACCGGTTGGGCGATGCCGTCGCCTTCGGACCGAAGACGGTCTACGAGGACGGCCGGCCGCAAGTGAGCTTCGGTCCCGATCTGAGCCTCGCCTCGGAATGGCGTCAGCGCCGGCTGGTGAAGGGGGTCAAGGCCGGGGAGGACGCGGCGCTCGTGGAACTGAGCGGCTTGATCGCGAACGAACGCGAGGTCGACTGGATCTCCGGCTCGGGGATGCTCCTGCGGATGTCCGCCGCCCGCGCGGTGGGGTTTTTCGATGAGCGCTACTTCCTCTACGAGGAAGATGCCGACCTGTGTCTGCGCCTGCGCAAGGGCGGCGGCAAAGTGATGTTCATTCCCCAGGCGATCCTCATCCACGAACTCGGGACCAGCATGGCGAAGGCCGCGGGGCGCGCCCGCGACGCCTACGATGAGAGTCACCGGCTCTATTACCGGCTGCACCGCAGTTCATGGGAGCAGAGGGTCCTCGAAGCCATGATCGCGGCGAAGCGGCTCTTCGGCGTTTAACCGGTGGCCGCGCGCCCGGCGATGGAGTTGCGGCCAAAGCACCTCGGCTTTTCCCTCACCTCCGGGGGCCTCGAAGGCGTTCTCGCGGGAACGGCGCGGGCCCCCCGTGCCCGGAGGGCTGGCTTCGCCGCCCGCGGTCAATAAAGGTACACGGCTCGGCGCCCTCCGTTCGGGAAAGGGTGCTTTGGCGGGGCCGGGCACCTTGGCCAGGCTGCGCCGAGTTCGCTTCCGCGCCCGCGAAGCGTCCAGTCGAAGGACCCCCTGCGCCGGGCACGGCGTCTGCGGGCGGCACTAAAGTCGTGTGCCGACCTTAGC
>CAZYEA010000298.1:3319-5462 GCA_964646485.1 uncultured Acidobacteriota bacterium | reverse complement strand
CGGGATGATCGCTGCGACTCTCAACTGGCAGGACTTTACCCTCCCCGACCGAAGAGCCGCAATCCGAGGTCGTTGGTACTCTTCGCCATGCTTCAGGGCGTCATCTTCGACTTCGACGGCGTGCTCGTGGACAGCGAATCCGCCCACCTCGAGGCCTTTCGCAAAGTCCTCGCCCTGGAGATCGGGGTCGAGGTCACGGTCGAGGAATACGAGTCGCACTATCTGGGCCTGGACGATCACACCTGCGTTCTTCGGGCCCTCGAGCGGCGCGGCCTCCCGACCTCTTCGCACACCATCCGTCGTCTCGTCGACCTCAAATGGCAGGCCTACGCGGAGAACCTCGGGCACGTTCGTTCCTTCCCAGGCGCAGAGACACTGGTGCGAGCGCTCCATGCCGCGGAGGTGCCGCTCGCCATCGCTTCGGGGTCGCGCCGGGCCGAGATCGAGGCGATCCTTCGCAGCCGCGATCTCCTCGGGCATTTTCGCGGCATCGTGTCGTCCGGGGACGTCTCGAACTTCAAGCCTCACCCCGAACCGTACCTGCGCGGCCGCGGTCTGGTGGACGCCGCGGAGTCCCCCGAGGGTGTTCTCGCCATCGAGGACTCCACCGCGGGCATCGCCTCAGCGCGCGCCGCGGGCCTTCGGGTCATCGGCGTCACCAATTCCCATCCGCGCGCGAAACTCGCGCTCGCCCATCACATCCTGGATTCGCTCGAGGGCGTCACCCTGGATGACGTGGAGCGTTTCGCGATTCGCGGCTGAGCGGCGGGGTCGGACCCGAAACGCACCGGGCGCTTCTATGCTTCCCAAATGTCCGATCAGGTCTTGCGCGATCTCGTGGCCATGGGGAAGTTCCTCGGCTCGCTCGACGGGGTAGGGGTGAAGGGTAGCGGTGGCGGAAAGTCTCCCCGCCCTGCGGCCCGGCCGCCCGTGACCCGAGCCGTGCCTCCCTCCGCCTCGTCGGCCGCCGGCCCGGTGCGACTCGCAGTGTCCGAAACGAGCGTGGCTCTCGAGGTTCGCCCGGCTCCGCCCGCCGTGGCTGCGCCGCGGCCAGCCCGGGATGCGGCACTCGCCGAGCGATCCCTGACCGCCATCCGCGAAGACATTGGGGACTGCAAGCGCTGCCGCCTCTGCGAGGGCCGGACGAAGATCGTGTTCGGTCAGGGAAGTGCGGTGGCCGAGTTGATGTTCGTGGGCGAAGCGCCGGGGGCCGACGAAGACGCTTCGGGCCTTGCCTTCGTAGGACGGGCGGGGCAGCTGCTCACCGACATGATCGAGAAGGGCATGAAGCTGAACCGGGCCGACGTCTTCATCGCGAATGTCATCAAGTGTCGCCCGCCCGGCAACCGGCCGCCCGAGACCGATGAAGTGCTCTCCTGTCAGCCCTTTCTCGAGGCTCAGATCAAGTCCGTTCAGCCGCGTGCGATCGTGGCCCTGGGCGCCACCGCCGCGAAGTTCATGACCAGGACCGGCGATCCCATCTCGAGGCTTCGGGGCCGCTTCTCGCAATGGGACGGCATTCCCGTGATGCCCACCTACCACCCCGCCTATCTCCTTCGGAATCCCTCGGCGAAGAAGGCGGTGTGGGAAGACCTGAAGCTCGTGATGGATGTGCTCGGAGCGCGCGGCGAGTAGAGGCATGGCACGCGGGGCCGCGCAGCAGAAGTCCCTTCCCGATCTCCTCGAGGTCAAGGGTTCCGCGGATCGATTCGTGGACGTCGCCCTGCCCCTGCCCCTGATGCAACCCATGACGTATCGGGTCCCCGCGGGCATGGCGGACGTGCGCCGCGGCTCGCGGGTCGAGGCTCCTTTCGGAAAGCGGCGGGTGAGCGGGGTCGTGGTCAATGCGGAGGCGAAACCCAGGGAGGGCGTCGCGGTCAAGAATCTCACCGCGGTCTTCGACGAAGAGCCGCTTGTCACCGAACGCCTCCTCGAACTGGCGCTCTGGGTTGCCGACTACTACATCGGCCCCATCGGTCAGGCCACACGTCTGGTGGCTCCGCCCGGCGGCGTTCGGGCTTCGAGGCGCGTGGTGCGCCTCAAGGACCCGGGAGCCCCCGCGAGCCTCGTGGCTGCGGCGAGCGACCCCGTGCTCCAGGCCCTGCGCGATGCGGGCGGGCAGATGTCGGTGGCTGCCCTCGCC
>CAZYEA010000298.1:227-3219 GCA_964646485.1 uncultured Acidobacteriota bacterium | reverse complement strand
ATCCTCACCCCCGAGCAGTCCGAGGCGGAGACCAGGGTCGCGGTGGCCCTCGGGGAAGCGGAGTTCGCGCCGATCCTCCTGGAAGGCGTCACCGGAAGCGGCAAGACCGAAATCTATCTCCGCGCCGTCCAGAAGGCCCTCGAACTCGGGAAGACGGCGCTCCTCCTCGTGCCCGAGATCGGTCTCACCTCCACCCTCGTGCGGGCCTCCCGCGAGCGCTTCGGTGAGGCGGTGAGCGTGCTCCACTCCGACATGGCCGAGGGCGTGCGTCACGATGAGTGGTGGCGGGCGCGTCGGGGCGAGGCGCGGGTCGTGGTGGGTGCCCGCTCGGCGGTGTTCGCACCGCTGAAGAACCTCGGGCTCATCGTGGTCGACGAAGAGCACGACTCCGCGTACAAGCAGGAAGACGCGCCGCGCTACAACGGTCGTGATGTCGCGGTCTACCGGGCCCGACTCGAGAAGGCGGTGATCCTCCTGGGCTCCGCCACCCCGTCGATGGAATCGCGGCTCAATGCCATCAAGGGCCGCTACGCCTGGCAGCGCTTGCGGACGCGCGTCGGCCCCATGGGACTGGCCCGCGTCCACATCATCGATCGCAAGAAGCAGAAGGTTCCAACCGCCATCCTGACCCCGCCGCTCGTTGACGCCATCGCCGAGAGGCTCTCACGCAAAGAGCAGACCGTCCTCCTCCTCAATCGGCGGGGCTATGCCACAAGCCTCGTGTGCCGGGAATGCGGCGCCGCCGCTCAATGCCCGCACTGCTCCGTGGCCTTCGTGCTCCACCGTCGGGGAGAGCAGGCTCAGTGCCATTACTGCGGCCTGATGAAAGCGACGCCCACGCGGTGCCCGGCCTGCCGCGGCGACTACCTTCGTCTTCAGGGCTATGGCACCCAGCGCGTGGCCGAGGTCCTCGCCGCCACGTTCCCCGAGGCCGTGGTCGATCGGATCGACCGCGACATCGCCTCCCGTCGCGGGGCGGTCGAGAATGTCCTTCACAAGTTCGAGAAGCACGAGACCGACATCCTCATCGGCACCCAGATGATCGCGAAGGGTCACGACTTTCCGCGGGTGACGCTCGTGGGGGTGATCGACGCGGACGTGGGCCTGGGTCTTCCCGATTTCCGCTCCGCTGAGCGCACGTTCGCCCTCCTCACCCAGGTGGCGGGCCGCGCCGGTCGCTCCGACCTTCCCGGTGAAGTCCTGCTGCAGACCCACAACCCGAAGCACTACGCGATCGAGTTCGCGCAGAACCAGGACTACGACGCCTTCTTCGACCGGGAGATGGAGTTCCGCCGGACCATGGGCTATCCGCCCCACGACGCCATGGTGAACATCCTCTTCCGCGGCCCCTCCGAAGACGAGGTGGCGAAGAACGCGCGGAACATCGCGCGCCGGCTGAAGGCGAAGCTCAGCGGTGTTCTCGGGCCCTCGCCCTCACCGCTTTCGAAGGTCCGCGACGAGTTCCGTTATCAGGTGGTGGTGCGGGGGAAGCGCGGTCTCATACGCGATGCCGTGCACGAGGTGCTGATCGCGGAGTTCGGCGCCATGAGGTTCCCGGGCGTCGCGGTGGACGTCGATCCCTTGAGCCTGATGTGAGGGCTGAGGCCGCCTAGGGCTTGGGAATCTCCGCGGCCGGCGCCACAGCACCCAGGACCTCGGTCGATTCGATTTCCTTGCCCGGCTTGAAGCGGATGCTGCGGCCCGGAGGGATCGGAACCTCCTGACCTGTCCGCGGGTTGCGCCCGATGCCGCGCTTCCTGGGCCTGATGATGAAGACCCCGAAGCCGCGGATCTCGATCCGCTGCGAGTGAAGCAGCGCCTCCTTGAACGACTCGATCACTGCTTCCGTCGCCATTTCGGCGCGCACGCGGGTGAGATCGGCCGCTAGTGCAACCTGATCAATGAGATCGGCCTTGATGAGGCTCATCGGACTTCCTTCGAATGGAGGGCAACGGCGTCGCAGCCCCCTTGGGCGGCCCCGGGGATTTCCGGAGGTCGCATGAGGCTGGTGCAATTAGGATAGTCCATGTGAAGCCCGAATCCACAACCGCCCCCGCCGTTTTGCCGCTGGTCGCCGTTGTGGGCCGCCCCAACGTTGGTAAGTCCACTCTTTTCAACCGGCTTACCGGGAGGAGGCAGGCCATAGTCGACTCGAAGCCCGGGTCGACCCGCGACCGCGCCTACGGCCGGGTCGAATGGCAGAGGAAGGAGTTCTCGATCGTGGACACGGGCGGCCTGTCCCCCGGAGCCGACGAGCATTTCCTCACCCTGAGCAAGGCGCAGGCGGACATCGCCATCGGCCAGGCGTCGTTGATCGTCCTGCTGGTGGACGCCCAGGCCGGCCTGCTTCCCGACGACCAGGCCCTCGCCCGGAAAGTCCGGTCCTCAGGCAAGCCGGTTCTCCTCGTCATCAACAAGGCCGAGGCCTCTCGCCGCGAGACCAACGAATTCGCCCGCCTCGGCTTTGGCGAGCCGTTTCCGATCTCCGCCGAGCACAACGAGGGCATCGGGGACCTGCTCGACCTCGTCTGCAAGCTCGTCGAGGCGCCGGAGATTCGGGACAACGCCGAGAAGATCCGCCCCATCCGCGTGGCCCTGGTCGGGCGTACCAACGTGGGGAAGTCGTCGATGCTCAACCGGCTCGTCGGGCAGGAGCGTTCGATCGTTTCCCCGGTTTCCGGCACCACCCGCGATGCCGTCGACTCCGAAATCGAATGGCAGGGGAAGCCCTATCTTTTTGTCGACACCGCGGGCATCCGCAAGGTCAGGCTGCTCGAGGAAGGCGCCGACCATGTGGCGGTCGTGCAGGCCAAGCGGGCCATCGATCGAGCCGAGGTTTGCGTCCTGATGGTCTCCGCCGAAGAGGGGATGCGGGAAATGGACGCCACCATCGCCGGGCTCGTGCAGGAGTCGGGACGAGCGGTCGTGGTCGCGGTCAACAAGTGGGATCTGGCGAAGCAACTGGGTAAGACCGCCGATCAGATCCGCGAAG
>CAZYEA010000298.1:0-217 GCA_964646485.1 uncultured Acidobacteriota bacterium | reverse complement strand
TCCCGTGGTCCTCGTGTCCGCCAAGACCGGCATGGGCCGCAAGGACCTCTTCACGGCCATCGACAAGGCCCGTTCGGAATGGTCGAGGCGCGTGCCCACGGGTCCCTTGAATCGGTGCCTTCAGGACGCGGTCGCGCGAAATCCGATCCGCTTCAAGAAGGGCGCCGACGGGGTCAATCTGCTCTACGCCGCCCAGATCCGCGTCGATCCTCCCACC
>CAZYEA010000297.1:0-5468 GCA_964646485.1 uncultured Acidobacteriota bacterium | reverse complement strand
CCTGACGTGACCCGTACGTCCAGGGTGCCTGTGGTGGTTGACGCCGATGAAGTGGACGGTGACGATTCCGACGGGCTTGTGGAGTTCTGGCATGCCGATTGCCCCTGCGTCGCGAAGGCGATGGCGGCACAGGTGAGAATTCCAAGGAAGCGCTTGTGCATGTGATTGCTCCTGCGGCTCGAAAGAGAGGGGTTGCTGGGCTGGGTCGCCATGATCCGGCGGGCACGGCGCGCTGCGCAAGCGTCAAGGAATGCCAAGGCCTCCTTGGCGCGATTTGACGTGCCGCGGGTGCCGGCGGAGCGTGAGCGCGGCCCTGGGGGGCAGGGCACGCCGGGCCTTGGGCCACGGGATGCGGCGTGATAGCCGCCTTGCGGGTGACTTGACGCCTGTGCCGGTGCTGCGCGGTCTTGGGATTGCTTCGTCGTCCGAGGGTGATCAATCACCTCGGGGATGAGGTGAAGAAGGTGTTCAGCGTGTGAGCGGGGCGCTGAAGGGCTGACGGAGACACGGGGACACTAGAATTGGAGGCGCTTCACAGGAGGGATGCGCGCCTGACAGAGACCTGGCGGGCACCTATTTCCGAGGCGGCTGCTGCCGCCTTGGGAATCGCCTGTGCTTTCCGGTTAAGGTTCCCCGTCCGATGAGCGACACGAGGCTGAGACTCCCGAAGGCTCCCATTGTGGAGGCCGTGCTTGATATCGAGTGCGAGATGCCCCCGAAAGTTGATCTCGAGAGCATGGAAGGACGAGCACTTGAAGCGCTTGGGAGGGAGTATCCGAGGCGCGAGAGGCAATTCGTCCAAGAGCACACTTTTCAGGCTACGGCGGCTGCAGCCCCGAAGTTCTCCGTTAGACGAGATATTCAGGCGCTGCGATTTCGGCAGGAGGACGGGAGGCAACTGGTTCAGGTCAGGTCGCAGGGTTTTTCGTTCAATCGACTCGCTCCATACTCATCCTTGGACGACTACTTGCCAGAGATCGAGCGGGCGTGGCGGGTGTTTGTTGGTTTGGCTGCACCAATTCAAGTACGTGCAGTACGTTTGCGGTACATCAACCGGATTCCAATTCCATTGGGCAGCGGTCGGGTGGACCTTGCCGACTATTTCAGTATGGGTCCAGGAATTCCCGAGGAGGAAGGCCTCACGTTCGTGAATTTCCTCAATCGTTTCTCACTGGTTGAGATGAAGACGGGCCATCAAGTGAACATTATTCTCGCGGCAGACGGCATCGGAGAGCTGTCGCTGCCTGTCATCCTCGACATAGAGGCGGTAGGGGAGCTAGCCGCGGAGCCCGCCGACTGGCAGGCCATTCTGGTTAAGATCCTGGCTCTGAGAGAGTTGAAGAACCGGACATTTCTAAACACGCTGACCCCAAGATGCTTGACACTCTTCCAGTCGTAAACACGCGATTCGAATACCGAGACCTGCTCTCTGACACGCGCTCGGGGACAGGGATGTCCGATGAGGCACAGGTAGTGCGGAAGGCGGTCTGGGCATTCTTGGAGTCGACCGAGCGGTCCCAAGTGTGGTTTGGGCCCAAGGCCACCGCGCTTCATGAGCTGTACGAAGTGGCAGACGAGGGCGCGGAGTTCGGATGGGACGGTGCCAAGGCATCCCCAGTAGATCCTTTAGCCGTTGATCGGGCGGCGCGCCTTGTTCGCGCTTTTCCCTCTTGGACTCCCCTTCCGGAATTTGCCCCCGAGCCTGATGGCTCGATTTCCCTCGACTGGCTCCAGTCCAAGTCGCGCGTGTTCTCCGTGAGCGTTGGGCGAAGCAATCGGTTGGCGTATGCGTGGATCGACGGAGGCAGCAGGGGGCATGGGGTGGAGCATTTTGACGATGAGAAAGTTCCGACCCGGATTCTGGAAGGAATCAACGAGATCGTGAAGCGTGGGAACCCTTCCATCGGGCCTCGCTGATTCGGTCGCCGACGACGAGGAACTCGCCCGGTTCCTTCCTTCGTCGAGCTGGTTCAATGCGCATGGCGCGAAGCCGGTTGCGTTTCTCCCGCATCCGGTGGATCGTGAGACCTCAGTCTTTCGGCACGCCGCGGCGCCCGCGGCAGCCCTGTGGCAACTTGGCCGAGAGCACGCCGCCGGTTCTAGGAACTTGCACGGAGTCGCCATCTTCCCCGCGCGCGCGGCACGCGAGGCCGGCCTCGAAGTCGAAGCGGCTGAGCCCCCGCCAAGGCATGCCGTCCTCGTGAGATGGCCCTGGGACGAGACCGATCTCGAACTACAAAAGGCGAGGCAGAAGGATATTGCACTCTTGATAGCGCAGCGTTCTCAGGTGTACGAGCCCTAAGCCAACGCGCCGGTGATCATCTGAACTTTCGGATCGCTGATACCTTCACCGACAGCCTCGCGCGGCTCACCGGCGACGAGCAGAAGGCCGTGAAGACGACGGCGTTCGATTTGCAGGTCAATCCGGCGAGTCCGGGGCTCCAGTTTCATAAGCTCGACAAGGCGAGGGACCGGAACTTCTGGTCGGTGCGCGTGGGAAGCGATATCCGGCTCATCGTTCACCGGACCGACGACAGCCTGTTGCTCTGCTATGTCGATCACCACGACAAGGCCTACCAATGGGCCGAGCGGCGCAGGTTGGAGACGCATCCGAAGACCGGCGCCGCGCAGCTTGTGGAGGTTCGGGAGACGGTTCAGGAAGTCATCGTTCCTGTTTACGTGCGGGAGGAGCGAAAGGCTCCGCCCAAGCCGGCGCTGTTCGCGGAGATCGCGGCCGAGCGGATGTTCGCCTATGGCGTGCCGGTCTCCTGGCTCGATGACGTGCTCGCCGCCACCGAGGACAACGTTCTCGATGTCGCGGCGCACCTTCCGGCTGAGGCGGCCGAGGCGGTGCTGTGTCTTGCGGTGGGCGGGACGCCGGTCATTCGGCGGGAGACGGTCGATGCGGCGACGGCCGAGGTCACCATCGACGCCAAGGCGTTCGAGCATCCGGATGCTCAGCGGCGGTTTCGCATGGTCACGGACATCGAGGAGCTCGAGCGGGCGCTCGAGTACCCGTGGGAGAAGTGGACGGTGTTTCTCCACCCGGATCAGCGCGAGCTGGTGGGGCGCGACTTCGCGGGTCCCGCGCGCGTCTCGGGTTCGGCGGGAACGGGGAAGACCGTCGTGGCGTTGCATCGCGCTGTCTTTCTGGCCCGGGCCAATCCCGACGCGCGGGTTCTGCTCACCACGTTCTCCGACACTCTGGCGAACGCTCTGCGGACGCAGCTTCGGCGGCTGATTCACAACGAGCCGCGCCTGGCCGAGCGCCTTGAAGTGCATTCCATCAATGCCATCGGCCTGCGTCTCTTCAAGTCCCACTTCGGTGCGCCGCAGATCGCATCGCACCAGGCCCTGGTCCTGGCGTTGAAGGCGGCGGCGGGGGAAGTGGAAGGGCACAAGTTCAGTCCCCACTTCCTGCTGACCGAGTGGGAGCAGGTGGTCGATGCGTGGCAGTTGGAGACGTGGGAGTCGTATCGCGACGTCCGGCGATTGGGTCGGAAGACCCGGCTGCCCGAGGCGCAGCGCGCCGTCCTCTGGTCGATCTTCGAACGCGTGCGTTCTCGTCTGGCCGCGCAGAAGCTCATGACCGTGCCCGGGGTGCTCGGCAAGCTGGCGGGGGCGATCCCCGGCGGCAAGAACCCGCCGTTTCACTTCGCGGTGGTGGACGAGTCTCAGGACATCGGGGTTGCGCACCTGCGGTTCCTGGCCGCGCTGGGCGGCGATCGCGCCAACGGTCTGTTCTTTGCGGGTGACCTCGGCCAGCGGATTTTCCAGCAGCCTTTCTCGTGGAAGGCGCTGGGCGTCGACGTGCGCGGGCGGTCTCGTACCTTGCACGTCAACTACCGGACGTCGCATCAGATCCGGATGCAGGCGGATCGGCTTCTGGGGCCGGAGGTGTCGGACGTCGACGGGAACACCGAGGAGCGGAGGCACACGATCTCGGTGTTCAACGGCCCGGCGCCGATCATTCGGGTGGCTGAAGACGAGGCGGCGGAGATCGCCGCGGTGTCGTCTTGGATTTCCGACTTGAGCGGGAAGGGCCTCGCGCCCAGCGAATTCGGCGTGTTCGTGCGGTCCGATGCACAGCTCGATCGTGCCCGTGCCGCGGTGCAGGCGACGGGGCTGCCGTTCAAGGTCCTCGACGACAAGGTCGAGACCAGTAGCGGCTTCGCGTCGATCGCGACAATGCACATCGCCAAGGGTCTGGAGTTCCGCGCGGTGGTGGTGATGGCCTGCGACGACGAGATCATTCCGCTTCAGGAGCGGATCGAGACCGTGGCGGACGACGCGGATCTGGAGGACGTCTACAACACGGAGCGCCACCTGCTCTACGTGGCGTGTACCCGGGCGAGGGATCATCTGCTCGTCAGCGGCGTGGCTCCGGCATCAGAGTACCTCAGCGATTTGGGACGTAGCCCGAAGGCGATCCCTTGATCAAGAATGTGATCCCGACTCTCAAGCCCATCGGCGGAGAGCTCATCGAACTTGTTCTCGAGAACCGTCAGGACGTGCGCGAGTATGGCCTTCTGGACGCAGCTCGGCTGGTCCAGTTTGGCGGCCGGTGGGACGCCGAGAGGGTCGCAACGGACGGCGAGATGATGGACCCGTCCGAGTTGGAGCGTGCCAGGCGGACCCGACGCCCTGCGGCCCACAACTCGCCGGCGGATCCGAGCCGGATTGAGATCCTGATCGATGGAGAACTCACGAACTTCTGGGGCGTTGTTGTCTTCCATCCTGGTCGCGAGTCCCTCGGCGATGTCATCACGCAAGGGATCCGCCGGTTGATTGGTTGGAAGTGCATGTACGTAATCCTCAACCGTGGCGAGAGCGGGGAGATCCGGTTCCAGGCGGGAGCTGCGTGCCCCAATCGCGCCTTCACAACCGGACGCGTCCATTCACTCAATCTCGGCGTTCAACTTGGTGCTCTCGCGTCCAAAGGCGGTCTGGAACACTACGTGTGGGAGGAGGAGGTTGCCGTCCTTGAACGCGCGCGCTCCTACCGCTTCCCGGCCGCCCTCCGGGTCGCAACCTGGAATGTCGAGCGCCTCAGATCAGTCAAGACGAAGCGCGGTCAGCGTGCGGAGTTGTTCATGCGATCGGTCGATGCCGATGTGTGGGTGCTCACGGAGACTGCCAGGGAAATGAGACCTGGTCCCGACTTTCGGACCGTCTGCACCGCCGAGCCCGACCAGCGCCGCAAGCCGGATGAACGATGGGCTGCCATCTCCAGCAGATTCCCCATCGATCGGGAGATACGGACATCCGACCCGATGAGGGCCGTCGCCGCGCTCATTGCGCCCTCGGAGACGCGGCCATTTCTCGTCTACGGCGTCGTCCTTCCCATGGTGGACGCATCCTGGTACGGCGCGCCGGCCGCGGGCGGCCAGGCCTTCGAGGCCGCCCTTGCGCGGTTGGCCTTGGACGTCGAGAGGATCCGAGAGGAGTACCGCGGCTTCGATCTGTTC
>CAZYEA010000296.1:4722-5525 GCA_964646485.1 uncultured Acidobacteriota bacterium | reverse complement strand
TGGCGCCGCGAATCCGGCCGGTGCCGGAGTCGACGTTGAAGTAGCCATTGAAGGTCGCGAACTCGGGCTTGGGAGCCTCGGCAGTTCCGAAGTGTTCCTTCACATACGCCTTCGAACCAAGGAGGCCCTGTTCCTCCCCGCTCCACAGCGCGACGCGAATGGTGCGACGCGGCTTCAGGCCCGCGGCCTTGATGATGCGGGCGGCTTCGAGCATCACGGTCGAGCCGATGGCATTGTCGGTGGCGCCGGTGGCGGAGTGCCACGAATCGAGGTGCCCTCCGAGCATCACGACCTCGGCCTTCTTATCGGTGCCCGGGATCTCCGCGACCACGTTGTACGAAGTCTTGCCCTCGGGATACGACTGGTTGACGATGTTGAACTCCAGTTCGACCGGCCGGTCGTCATCGAGAAGCCGGCTGATGCGGCCATAGTCTTCGTTGCGCAACACGACCGTGGGGACGGCCTTGGCAGTATCGAAGGTGCGGTTATTGAAGGCGCGGATCTGCCCGTGCTCGCGGCCCGCGTCGTTGAGGCGCACGAGCGCGCCGTTCGTGACCAGGAACTGATCGACGATCTCCGTGATCTTGTTGGCGGTGAGGCGCGTCGGGTCCGGCGTCGGGGTGGGCGCGGCATTGCCACCGAATGGAGAGGGCGCCGGATTGTCGAGATCGTACTGGCGGCGCGCTTCCTCGTCGTCACGACGCGTGGCTGGAGGATTCAGGGTGACCGGCACCTTCGTGACCGCGCCCACGAGGACGATCGCGCCCTTCACTTTCGCCTGAACCGCCGCCAGGCCGTCCCGG
>CAZYEA010000296.1:0-4712 GCA_964646485.1 uncultured Acidobacteriota bacterium | reverse complement strand
TTGAGTTCGTCAAGGGTGGGGCAAACCTGGCGAGCGGGCGCGCCGCCCGGAGCGCCCGGACGCGCGCCCGCCGGTACGGGCGGCGTCGTGCAATGCGGGGGATCGATGCGGACCGCACGGCCGCGCACCGCACCGTTCGTGCCCGGCGTCCACGCCAGAACCTCGCCCACGAGGGAGTCCTTCACCGGGGAGACGATGAATCCCGAGAAGCGTTCATTGAGCCATCCCGGATGGCCGAAGTCCCAGGGCTCGAGGTGCGCATTCTCGAAGCCCCATGAGGTGGTCTGCTTCATCACCCACTCCGCGGCCGCCTTGTGGTTGGGCGAGCCGGTGAGGCGGGGCCCGTACACGTCGGTGAGCATGTGAAGCGTCTTCATGACCTGCGAGTTCGTGCGGCCCTCCTTGCGGATCTTCGCCACCGCCTCGTAGTCGATGCGCTCCTCCGCGGCCAGGGCGGCGCCAAGGGTGGTGAGTGCTAACAGCGCGGCGGTCCGGGGAGAAGCGATGAAGATCGACATGTGACGGACGTTACCAGTTGGTATGCGGACATTGGAATGATGCCGGGGGCTTGAACCTAAGATCGAAGAGATTTGATCGGGACCTCCCTCTCTCACTATCGGCTCACCGCCAAGATCGGGCAGGGTGGCATGGGGGAGGTCTATCGGGCCCGGGACACGCGCCTCGGCCGCGACGTAGCCATCAAGGTCCTGCCCGCGGACGTCGCGAAGGCGGCGGACCGCCTCACCCGCTTCCGGCGCGAGGCCCACCTCCTCGCCGCCCTCAATCATCCGAACATCGCGGCGATCTACGGCCTCGACCAGGAGGGTGAGACTCTTTTTCTGGTGCTTGAACTCGCCGAGGGCGAAGACCTGGCGGTGCGCCTCAAGCGCGGGCCCCTGGACTTCGGAGTGGCGGCGATCATCGGCCGGCAGATCGCGGCCGCCCTCGAAGAAGCGCACGAAAAGGGGATCGTCCATCGCGACCTGAAGCCGGAGAACATCAAGGTAACGCCGGACGGACGGATCAAAGTCCTCGACTTCGGCCTCGCCCAGGCGTACGGACTGGACCCGGAGACAGAGGAGGCGTCGATCTCGAGCGCGCCCACGGTGACCAGCGACCGGGTGGGCGCCGGGCTCATCCTCGGGACCGCCGGCTACATGTCCCCGGAGCAGGCGCGAGGCCTGCCCACGGACAAGAGGACGGACATCTGGGCGTTCGGCGTCGTCGTGTTCGAGATGCTCACCGGGAAGCGGCTGTTCTCGGGCGTGAATCTTCCGGACACTCTCGCCTCGGTGCTCACGGGCGAGATCCCCTGGGACACCCTTCCCCACGACCTGCCGGAGTCGCACCGAAGGCTTCTTCGCCGTTGCCTGGAGCGTGACCGGGCACTCCGGCTTCGGGACATCGGGGAGGCGAGAATCCTCCTGGACGCCGAGGCGGGCGGAGCGCTGAACGGCGCGCCCTTCGGTTCCGGCTCCCGCCGGCAGCACGGGCGTTTTCTTCCCTGGATCGCCGCGGGCCTCGCCACGATGGTGGCCCTGGCGGCGTGGCTCCCCTGGTCGCGAAGCGAAGAAGCCAGGGTGGTGCGCCTCAAGGCCGGCATCGGGGCCGACGTTTCCCTGGGCCCAGGCGCCGACCTCGCGTTGTCCCCCGATGGCGGGATGCTCGCTTTCGTAGGCGAGTCGTCGGGCGGACCCGGAGAGCTCTATGTGCGCCGCCTGGATCAACTGACCGCGACACCGCTTCCCGGGACACAGGACGCGAGCGATCCGTTCTTTTCTCCAGGCGGTGACTGGATCGGCTTCTTCGCGGACCGCAAGCTGAAGAAGGTCCCGGCCGGGGGCGGCGCCGTGGTGACGCTGTGCGACGCGCCCGACAACCGGGGAGGGACATGGACCGCGCGAGACGTGATCGTGTTCGGTACGGGCGAGCGCGGCCTGCCCCTTCAGCGCGTCGACGCGCAGGGCGGAACACCTCTTCCCCTCGGACCCCTGGCTCCGGGCGAGGTGACGCAGGGCTGGCCGCAGGCCCTGCCGGACGGGACCACGCTGCTCTACACCAGCCATCGCGCGGGCCAGGGAACCTTCGACGCTGCCGACATCATGGCCACGCGCATCGAAGGAGGAAGCTCGACCCTGATTGCGCACGGGGGATTTCACGCGCGGTACGCCACGAGCGGGCATCTCCTCTTCATTCGCGGGGGGCGCCTTCTCGCCGCCCCCTTCCGCCTCGGTGGGCTGACTCTCGGCGGCGAACCGGAGGCTCTCACCGACGACGTCGCGAACGACGTGACCACCGGCGCCGCCCAGTACGCTCTCTCCGACCTCGGCACCCTGGTCTACGGGCCGCAACGCCCGGCCGCCGCGGCCGAGCGGCCGGTGTTCTGGCTCGACGCGTCGGGACGGACCGCTCCGCTTCGACAGACTCCCTCGGACTGGTCCACGCCGCGCTTCGCGCCGGGCGGTCACGCCCTCGCTTTCTCCATCAAGGAGGGAGGCCAGAGCGACATCTGGAGCTACGAGTGGGACCGCGACGTCCTCACCAAGCTCACCTTCGACACCGGCCACGAGACTCATCCGGTCTGGACGCCGGACGGTGCGGGGATGGTCTTCGCGGGGTGGCGGGAGTCGGGTGAGAGCAACCTCTATTACCAGAGCCTCGACGGGAAGGGCGCTCCCCAAAGGCTCACCGAGAGCCCGAACCCGCAACTTCCCTACAGCTTTCATCAGGGCGGCCGTTTCCTCGCGTACACCGAGCGGCGCGCCTCGAGCAAGGAGGACATTCTCATCCTCCCCATCGAGCCCCGCGGGCCGGGAGGGATCCGTATCGGTCGGCCTCTCACCTTCCTGAGCACGCCGGCGAGCGAGTCCGAGCCGATGTTCTCGCCCGATGGCCGGTGGATCGCCTACAGTTCCAACGAATCGGGGCGATCCGAGGTCTACGTGAGAGGGTTTCCGGGGAACGAGGGCCCCTGGCGCATTTCCCAAACCGGCGGAGCCTCGCCTCGATGGTCGGCGACGCGGAGCGAGATCCTCTTCGTGGAGAAAGGCGCCCTGACCCGGATCATGTCCGCCACGTTCCTCGTGGAGAAGAATCAGTTTCGACCTGCTCCAGCGGTGCCGTGGTCCCAGCGAGGGGTGACCGTCGACGAGGACTATGAACTTCATCCCGACGGCCGGCGCATTGCGACCGGCCCAACGGAGAGGGCCATGCCTGCGGCCGGGGACCACGTCGTGATCCTGCTCAACCTGAAGGCGGAACTGGAGCGCGTGGCTCCGCGGCGGCGCTAACCACCCACTTCGAGGGGTCTATGCTTCAAGGCATGAGACACGCACTCCCGCTGTTCCTGCTCCTTCTGGCCCCCCTTTCCGCCCAGGCCCAGCAGCACGCCATGACCCACGAAGATGTGTGGCTGCTTCACCGGATCGGCGCGCCCGCCCTCAGCCCCGACGGAAAGACCGCGGTCTTTTCGGTGACCGAGCCCTCCTACGACAGCACCCAAACGGTGTCGGACTTGTGGATCGTTCCCACCGACGGCTCGGCTCCCGCGCGCAAGCTCACCAATACGCGTGGCGGAGAAGGCGGGGCCACCTTCTCCCCTGATGGAAAGACGCTCGCCTTCACCGCCCGCCGCGATGGAGATGAGGCGGAGCAGATCTACCTCCTGCCTCTATCGGGCGGCGAGGCCCGCCGGCTGACCAGTATCCCGACCGGCGCCTCCTCGCCGAAGTTCCGGGCTGATTCCAAGGCGATCCTCTTCCAGACCACGTTCAACGCAGGGGCTAAGACGCTCGACGAGCAGAAGAAGCTCACCGACGAGCAGAAGGCGCGCAAAGACACGGCGCGCACCTACGACGCCTTCCCCGTGCGCTTCTGGAACGCCTGGCTCGAGAAGAAAGAGCCGGTGATCGCCTGGCAGGAAGTCGACAGCGCCGTCCCCACCGTGATCAGCGTCGCGCCTCTCCGCGGCAGCTTCGATGGCGGAGGAGGAGAGACGCTCAACCCCGTGTGGACTCCGGACGGGAAATCGATCGTGTTCGAGGCCAGCGCCAATCGCGATCACGGAATGTACGAGGCCACCGAGACCGCCCTCTATTCGGTGGCCGCCGCTGGCGGCGGGCCGAGGCGCATCTCCCCCGCGGGGGTCAGTTACTCGAATCCGGTCTTCGCGCCCGACGGCCAGTCCCTCTACGCCGCCGAATCGCGGACGCCCACCGCGAAGCAGATCTACTTCGTCACTCGCCTCGCCCGGTTCACCGGCCCCGACTGGTCGCAGCTTTCGGTCGTCACCGCGGGTTGGGATCGCTCGGTATCGGGCCTCTCCTTCAGCCCGGACAGCCAGGCGGTCTACGTCCAGGCCGAGGATGATGGAACCACCAAGATCTTCCGCTTCGCGGCCAAGGGCGGCGCGCCCGAGGTGGTGCACGCGCCCACGGTGGGAGCCCTCACCGACCTTCAGTCCGAGGCCGGGGTCATGGTCGGAAAGTTCGCGGCCTCGACCGATCCCGGGCAGATCGTCCGCTTCGACCCCGCGAAGAAGAGTTACTCAACCCTCACCTCCTTCAATCAGGAGCGCCTCTCGAAGATCTACCGGCCGAACCCCGAGCACTTCTGGTTCACCGCGAAGAACGGCAAGAAGATCCACTCGATCATCATTCCCCCGCCCGTCCTCGAGCCCGGAAAGAAGTATCCCGTGCTCGTGAACCCCCACG
>CAZYEA010000295.1:0-5527 GCA_964646485.1 uncultured Acidobacteriota bacterium | reverse complement strand
TCGGAGGAGGTGTATGGCGAGAGGGACCCGCTCTCCGTGTTCCACACGAGCCGGCCGCCCAAGGTGGAGAAGCGCGGCGACGGGTATGTCTTCTCCTTCGACCTGCCCTTCGCCAGCAGCGACCGCGTGACCGCCTACGCGGCGGGGGATGAACTCTCGGTGACCATCGACAACTGGCGGCGTAACATCGTCCTGCCTCGCTCGCTCGCGGGCCGGGAAGTGAAGGAAGCGCGCCTGCGCAGTGGGCGTCTCAGCGTGGTGTTCGGAGGTCGATGATGGCGAAAGGCGGCGAACGGTCCAACCCGGGAGGCCTGAAGGCGTGCTGTCTCGTCTCCGAGATGCTGGAGGAGATGGGGCTCGACGCCGAGAAGGCCCGCGAGATCCGGAGGCAGGCCCTGCTCGGTCTCATGACCTACTGCCAGTGGCAGCTCGCCCGGATGGACGAAGGGGGAGCGAGGGTTCGCACCCCCGGGCCCAAAAAGGCGCGAGGCCGCCGAGTGAAGGTGGTCTAGGGCCCGCTACTTCTTGACGGGCGAGGCGGCGGGCTTGGCCGGAGCTGGAGCAGGCTTCGCGCCGGGCTTGCCCTTGGCTGGGGCGGCCACGATCGGGGTGGCGTCGATCACGTTCGGAACGGTCCCGAGCTCGTCCTCGACTCCGACGAAGACGTCGTAGATGCGGACCCCGAGCTCCCGATCGTCGGTGGTCGAAAGGCCCAGCGTCTTCGGAACGATGGTCTCGTCCATGGAGAAACGGAGTTCGACGGTGTCTTCCGCGCCGAGGTCTTCGGCTTTGAACCGGATCTTCTTCTCGACGAGCTCCGCGTTCTCGAACTTGTGAGTGATGCCGGCCCGGCCCTGAGCCGAGAAGGTGAGGGTGGGCGGACCCGCGGGGTAGTTCTTGGCCGAGTACGGTGCGTCGAACTGCAGATAAACGATCACCGGCTTCTTCGGATTCTTGAAGGAGAGCACGGCTTCCTTCTTGGTCCAGGTGGTTTCGACCATGGGGTTCGGGCCGGGCTCGGGATTGTGCCAGCCCTCCTTGTAGTACACCCGGACGTTCTCAACTTGCGCCAGCAACTGAACTTTGGCGGCCACGTACTCCCGGAGGCCGAAGTCTTCGCCCTTGAGCGGGATGCGCTCGCCGCGACCGGCCGCGGGGTAGAGGCCCATGGTCACGGTGGCGTCGCCGATGTAGGTCACCACCGGGACGAACACCGTGCGGGTGTAGGTGTAGGTCTTGTTCGGCTCCCATTGGGAGGGAGGCGGGGTGATCGAATGGTCGTCGGTGAAGAGAAGGACCTTGCCCTGGTCGATGAAGTGGACGAGGGCGCGATAGTCGCCCTCCACCTTCTTGAAGTCGGGCCCGGTGGTCCAGGTGTAGGTCACCTCGATGGCGCTGTCGAGGGGCGCGCTCATCCGGTTGGCCTTGAACGACGCCGTTATGTCGTTCGCGGGCACCGCCCCCCGCCGGTTGCAGCCGAGCGCGAGCAGTAGGGGAGTGACGATCAAAAGGGTGCGGTAATTCCGCATGTGGACATGCCTCCAGAAGACTATCGACCGACCTCAACCAAAGCCTGCGCGGCATCGCACAACCAGGGGATCCTGGCGGATCAGGACGAGAGTCGAACCTCGTTCCAAGCCCACGAAAGGGCGTGGAAGACTGACGGAAGCCCGCATTCTAACGGGCGCCTCAAATTCGTGTCAACGAAACCGGGGTCCGGCCTTCCCGACTGAAGGGGCGCGTTACTTTTGCTTTCTATCGAAGACCGCGAGCCAGGCCTCGATCTGTTCCGGGGTTTCCCGCGCCGACGGCTTCACAAGAGCCGCGCCTTTCTTTCCCCTGGGTCGATCCAGGCGCCGGGCGAACTCGTGCGCGCGCTCAACCGTGGCTCCGCGATGACGCGCCTTGTCGCCCAGGGACTTGTCCGAGGTCACCACCGTGAAGTCTCGCGGCGTCGGGGAGTTCGAAATCATGCGGAGAATCACTTCATCCGCTGAGCTCGATCCCGAAAAGACGAGGTCCACCCGATCGGTCCGCGCGGGCGGGTGGGATCCTCCCGCCGCCTTCCCGTCGAACACGAGGGTGGCCTTTGCTCCCTGGGTTCGACAGAAGACGGCCACCGCCCGGGTGCACGATTCGCGGTCCGGAAGGCCCCCGCTTACGAGGCCGAGGGCATGGGCCAAGTTGTTTCCGTCTACAAGATAGGGCATCGAAAGACCGCGCGGCGATGCTACTATCCGCTCCGCGTGGGACTTAGATTGACGAGGCAGCCCCCAAAATGAGCTTTGCCGAAAAAGGTGCCGTCGGCGACATCGATCCGGCCTTCTTCATCGGGTATCTGTATCGGCAAAAAGTGACCGGCACCCTCAAATTCGAGGATGCGCCGATCCAACGGGCCATCTACTTCCGCGACGGCCGGGTCCTGTTCTCCTCCTCGAACGCCGCTGAGGATCAACTCGGCGCCATCCTGGTGGCCGGCGGCAAAATCAGCCAGGAGAAATTCGACTCGATCGTGGCCGGCCTCGAGCCGAAACAGTCCATCGCCGCCGCCCTCGCCCAGGGAGGTCACGTTTCCCAGCGCGATATCGGAGACGCGGCGCGGCGCAAGGTCGAGCAGATCATCGCCTCCTGCTGCGCGCAGACCACGGGCCAATATGAATTCGAGGACGGGGTGCTTCCGAAAGGAGCCCTCGATCTCAAGCTCACCACGGAGAAGGTCATGGTCTCCGCCTTCGAGGTGCTCGAACCCTCGGGCTTCCTGAGCCGCATACTCAAGAGCCCCGTGGCCGTGCTCGCGCGCGCGGAGGCTGAGGTCACCGATCCAGAACTGCAGCGCCTGCACGAGGCGCTCGACGGCGAGTCGACCCTCGCCGACATCGGCGGGAAGGTCGGTCTGCCTCTCGCCGCCACCGAGGCCCGAGCCGCGGTGCTGGTCGTGCTTGGGGCCGCTTCCGTGGTCACCTCGCAGATCGAGGAGATGTCCCTGCCCGATACGGGTGAGACCTCTCCTGACCTTGAGGTGGGGGGAATCTCCGGCTCTGGAGAGGCCGAAGCTGAGACGATCGGCTTCGGCCAGGTCCCGGACAACTCGGAGACGCTCGCCTTCGGCCAGGCCGATGAAGCGCCACCCTCGTCGTCGGGCGATGCCCCTGGGGATTCAACCCTCGTGATGGAGGAGGGCGGCGGTGTGCCGGCGCCTCCCACGCCTTCGCAGAGCGGCGCCCTGCGAGCGAGCGGAGGCCGCCGGGAACGGGCGACCACTCAGGACCTCGATGCGGTGAAGGAACTGATCGGGTCGCCCGCGGCTGCGCCTCGCCCAGGCTCCGCCTCGATTCCGTCGCAGAGATGGGAGCCGGTCCTCTCGGCCCAAAGCCGCCCTGGCCGCGATCGGGGGGAGAAACTGCGCGGCCAGATGGCGAAGACAGTGGGCGCGATCTTGCTTCTGGTCCTGGTGGCCGGCGTCGGCTGGATCGCTTACACGTCCCAGAACCGGACCGCTCTCCCGGCCCCGAATCCTCCCGCGGTTTCCCCCTCGCCCGTACAGATCGCCGAGGCCGTCCCCCCGGCGGCCGCGGTTACACCGTCGCCCCTTGCGGCGTCCCCCATCGCCCAGCCGTCGAAGCCCGCGGCGCCCTCGGCGACGCCCGCCCCCACGAAAGCGGCCGAGAAGCCGTCGCCCACGCCTCGCGTCGCGGCGCCCCCGGTCGTTGCTGCTCCGACGGCCGCGCCTCCGGCCGCGACCACTACTCGCTCGACCTCCGGCGCCTATGAGGCCCTCAAGGCGGGCCGGCTGGCCGAGGCCGCGGCCGCGTTCGAGAAAGCGGCTCAGGCGCGAAGTTCCGAGTTTTCGGTGCAGCTCCTGGTCGCGTGCTCGCCCCAGACCATCGAGAAGGCGATACAGAACGATCCTTCGCCCGACTTGTTCGTCCTGAACGCAACCCTTGCCGGGAAGCCATGTCACCGTCTCATGCGCGGTTTCTTCCCGACTACCGCCGAGGCGGCCCAGGGGGTTTCGAAGCTGCCGGCCTACTACGCGGCCGAGGGCGCCAAGCCCAAGGCGGTTCCGTTGAAGTCGGTCCTCAAGTAGGCGCGCGGTCGCTCAGGTGTTTAGGGGCGCTCTGATCCTGCTCCTGTGCCTCGGCGTCGAGGGCAACACCTCCGCCCCGAGCCCTTCGCCGACCCCGACCGAGGCGTTTGACCGCGAGGTGCTTGCGGCGCGCTCCTATCTGGAAGGCTGGTTCGGCACGCCCATGTCCATGCCTCCCATCGAGATCGTGCGCGGAGACGCGCGCGACGGAAGCGCCGACCTGCCTGGCCATTACCAGGACGGCGCCATCCGCATCCGCGTGGAGACCCTGCAAAGGGAACCGGAGCTGCGGCGTGTCCTGCGTCATGAACTGGCCCACGCGGTGATCGACCAGAAGACGAAGGGCAACTGTCCCCACTGGCTCCAGGAAGGTATCGCCCAGTTCCTGGACGGCACCGACGTGCGGGCCACCGACGCCTGGCTCCTGCGCCAGACCGGGCCGATGATCCCCCTGTTTCGCATCGAAGGCCCGTTTCGCGAGCGTGACCCAGGCTCGCGTGAGGTTGCGTACCGCCAGAGCGCCTCGGCGGTCTCGTTCCTGGTGTCCCGGATCGGGCGGAGCGGCCTCCTCTTTCTCATCCAGCGCCTTGGGGAAGGGCGTCCGTTCGACCGGGCGCTGCTCGAGGCCGGGCTTTCCTACGCCGAACTGCAGCAGGCCTGGGAGGCCTCCTTGCGCCGGCCTCTCACCAGGTAGGGAAGAGGCGGGTCAGAACCCCGCCGCGCTATACCACTCGAACGTGCGCGCGAGTCCCGACTCGAAATCAACCTGCGGCCGGTACTTGAGCAGCTTCCGCGCGGCCGTGGTGTCGGCCAGGGAGTGGCGGATATCGCCCGCGCGGGCGGGCTCGTGCCTGGCCTCGACCTTCCGACCGACGAGACCCGCAAGCGACGCCAGAAGTTCGTTCAGGGTATGTGCCTTTGAAGTGGCGATGTTCAAAGTCTGGCCCTTGAGCCCCGCGGCGGTGAGGGCCAGGAGATTCGCGTGCACCACGTTGGCGATGAACGTGAAGTCGCGGCTCTGCTTGCCGTCGCCGTAGATCACGGGCGTCTCGCGCTTGAGGATGGCCTTCGAGAATCGGCTGATCACGCCGCTGTAGGGGGAGGAGGGGTCCTGCCTCGGTCCGAAAACATTGAAGTAACGCAGGGTGAGGGTCTGCATCCCGTACAGCTCGGCGAAGATCCGGACATACGTCTCGCCCACGAACTTCGCCGCCCCGTAGGGCGAAAGGGGTCGGGTGGGGAGGCCTTCGTGCTTGAAGCGTTCCTTCCGGTCTCCGTAGACGGAGGAGGAGCCCGCGTACATGAAGCGCTCGACCCCTTCCTCCCTGGCCGCCACCAGCATGGCCATGGTGGCGGTGGCGTTCGCCTGGTGGGAGGCGAAGGGCTGTTCGATCGAGAGGGCGACCGAGGGCACCGCGGCCTCGTGGTACACGACCTCGA
>CAZYEA010000294.1:0-5535 GCA_964646485.1 uncultured Acidobacteriota bacterium | reverse complement strand
GCTCGGAATGTCGCGGACGGACTGCGGCGACTCCTACGCCACGGCCCGGCTCCGGGGGTCCTTCGACCGGCCGCGAAACCGCGCCCTGCTGACAGCGCGCCATCACCCGCACCCGGCCCGCTCCATCTTCGCCCGACCCTTCCGGGCGCACCGTCATCGCGAGGAGGCCATTGAGGGACGGCCGACGAAGCGATCTCCGAGCCTGGCCCCCGCGCGAGCTCCACCCGCGACCGCGCGGCTCTACTTCTTTGGTTCGTGCTTCTCTTCCGCGGGGTTCAGGACTTTCCTCACCGCCGCTGACCAGATCTTGTAGCCCTTCGGGTTCAGGTGCAGGTTGTCCTCCACGAAGATGTCGGTCATCACCTTGCCGTCCGGCTGCAGCATGGGGGTGGCCACGTCGATGTAGGTCACGAGCGGGTCCTTCTCCGCCATGGCCTTCATGATGTTGTTGGCTTCGACGGAGACGGGCCAAACCGCCCAGCGCAGGACGCTCGGCTTGATGCCGATGACGTAGATGCGCGTCTTCGGCAGGGCGGCGTGGATCTTCTTCACGATGTCGCCGAACTGCTCGGCGATCTTCGCGGGCGGGACGTTGTAGCGGCCGGTGTCGTTGTCTCCCTCGTAGATCACGACCGCGCGCGGCTTGTAGGCGAGGACGAGCCGGTCGAGCCAGTAGACGAGATCTTCCATCGTGCTGCCCCCGAAGCCGCGCGGGATGAGGGTCAAGGGGGCGAGGTCTTCCTTGATGGTCGGATGCCAGCGCTTGATGCTGGAGGCTCCCGTCACCACGATCGCGTCCTTGGGCGCCGGGCCTTCCTTGTCGAACTCGGCGATCTCCGCGGCGAACCGCTGGGGCTCGATCTTCGGAACGGCGTCCGTTCGCGCGGCCTGGGCGCGGGCCGGATGGGCGAGCCCCGCGACCAGCAGGGCGGAGATAAGAATCGACACACGGGTGGATCGCATTGGACTCTCCTTCGAAATTCGGGGCTCAGGGGCCCGTTTCCAGGCGACGAGCGGCGTGCTTTGCCGCGCAGCATACGGGATTCCTGTAGCGTCGTGATCCCAAACGAAAGGGGACACCATGATCCGCCGCGCCGCCCTGCTTCTCGCCCTGCTCGCTGTCGTCTCCACCGCCTTCGCGCAGACCCCGCCCAGGCGCACCGCCATCCGCGCGGGACGTCTCATCGACGGCAAAGGGGGTGCGCCCCTCGCGAACGCTTTGATCGTCATCGAAGGCGACCGGATCGTGAGCGTCTCCGCGGGCGGAAGTCCGGCGCCGGGCGCCGAGGTCATCGACCTGTCCGCCTCCACCGTCCTGCCCGGTCTCATCGACACCCACACTCACATCCTCCTGCAGGGCGACATCACGGCCGCGGATTACGACGAGCAGCTCCTCAAGCAGTCGATTCCCTATCGCGCCGTACTGGCGGCACGCAACGCCCGCCTGGCCCTCGAGCACGGCATCACCACCATGCGCGACCTGGAGACCGAGGGCGCGATGTATGCGGACGTCGACGTGAAGGCCGCGATCGAGCGCGGGGAAGTGCCCGGCTCGCGGATGTTCGTGGCCACGCGCGCGATGGCGCCCACGGGGATGTATCCGCTGAGCGGGTATTCGTGGGAGCTCGACCTGCCTCACGGAGTGCAGCTCGTCGACGGGGTCGACGGCGTGCGCCTCGCCGTTCGCGAACAGGTTTCGAAGGGCGCCGACTGGATCAAGTACTACGCCGACCGCGCGTACTTCTACACGCCCGACGGCGTTCTGCACAGCCGGGTGAACTTCACCGCCGAGGAGGCGAAGGCGCTCGTCGACGAGGCCCATCGACTCGGGCGCCGGGTGGCCGCGCACGCCATGGCCTCGGACGGCATCGCCTCGGCGCTTCAAGCCGGCGTCGACACCATCGAGCACGGCGTGGGCCTCACCGACGAACTCATGGACCTGATGGTCGCGCGCGGGGTGTACTGGGTTCCCACCGCGGCCGTGCTCGCCCATGTGGCTCCCGGACGCGGGGGCAACTGGCCGCGCATGGTCGAGACCCAGCGCGCCGCCTTCGGCCGAGCCGTGAAGAAGGGAGTCCGGATCGCCTTCGGGACCGACGCGGGCGGATTCGCGTGGACTGCCTTTCACCAGGCGCGCGAACTGAAGGTCTATGTCGACTACGGCATGACCCCCATGGCCGCGATTCGTTCCGCCACCTCGGTGGCGGCTGAACTCCTGGGACTTCCCGATCGGTTCGGAACCCTCGAGAACGGAAAGGTCGCCGACATCATCGCGGTGCCGGGCGACCCGCTCACCGACATCACCGCCCTCGAGCGGGCGCAATTCGTGATGAAGGCGGGGGTCGTCTACAAGAGCCTGAAGTAGGACTTACCGCGGCGCCGCCGACCAGTTCATCACGATGGTCGCGGGCGGCAGGGCCTCGCGTCCGATGGGAGAGACCACCAGGAATCGCTGGCCGTCGGCGGTGGGACGGTACAGCCCGCGCGCGTTCACCGCCGCGAAGGTCGCCTGAAAGAGCGGCTGGGGCGTGCCGGTCTGGAAGGTGGGACCGGGCAAAACCGGCACAGCCACGATGCGCCGGTCGCGGGTGCGATAGAAGATCTCGCGTCCGTCTCCGCGCCAGAAGGGGTCGACGCCTCCGTTCGTGGAGACCTGGAACTTGCTCTTCGCCTCGGGGAACTCCTGGACGTAGACCTCGTTCTGACCCGAGTCGTTGGATCGATAGGCGAGATAGCGGCCGTCGGGAGAGACCACGGCTCCGTGCTCGCTGAAACGCGTCTTCACCAGGGGGATGGGCTTCTTCTCCCCGGTCATGGGCAGGGCGTAGATGTCCCAGCCGGAGTCCTTGCCCGCACTCGCGTAGATCAGGTACTTGCCGTCTTTCGTCCAGTCCGTGACGAACTTGTTTTCTGCGCTTTCGAGCAGCAGCTCGGGCTCGCCCGTGCCCGCGGCGTCCTTGACGTAGAGATCCCAGGCGAGCTTGTTGCCGCGGCTGTAGGCGATGCGGCGTCCGTCGGGCGACCACACGGGCGAGAAGTCGCGCTCCTTCTCGAAGGTGAAGCGCGTGCTCACACCGCGCATGGTGTCGCGGATCCAGAGGTCGGTGTTCGCTCCGGCCCCGGTCAGGTCGTAAGCGAAGCGCTTTCCATCGGGGGAGATCGCGGTGTCCGCGAAGTCCTGCACCTCGGTGAGTGCGGGGGTCTCGCGCCCGTTGCGATCGAACCACAGCATGCGCTGCCCGCCCTTCTCCCCCGCGCGGAAGGCGAGAACGCCGTTCTCCGAGAGAGAGAACGAGGCCCCGCCCACGTTGTCGATGCCGAGCCCCTCGCCGATGGGGAAGGGGTCGCCCGTGGTCTTCATCCCGGAAGCGTCGAAGGCCTGAGCCACCAGAGTGTTGTCGCGGATGTAGAGGAGATAGCCGGGAGGCGCGTAGGCCACCCGCGAAGTGGCTTTGAAGAGGGTCACCGGCTCGGGCTTGTCGAGCGAGCGCACCATCAAGGTGGGACTCTCGCCGGTGAGGTTGCTCATGTAGAGGAAGTGCTTCCCGTCGGGGAGAAATGCGGGCCAGCCCACGACACCCGACTCCTTGGTCTGAGCGATCTCGACCTTGGGAATGCCGCCGCCCGCGTCGACGCGCCAGATGGGGTCGTTGTCCTGTCCGTCGAAGAGGATCACGCCGTCCCGATTCCAGGTCCCGTCGGAGCCGGTCTGAGTGTCGCAGATGGTCTGGGGAGGTCCGCCCGAGAGCGCCACCTTGCGCAGCTTGCCCCCGCCCGTGAACGCGATCCATCGACTGTCGGGCGACCAGAAGGGCCGCTGTCCGCCTTCGGTTCCGGGCAGAGACCGAGGCTCGAGCGCATCCATCTGGCGGACCCAGATCATGCTCACGCCGTTCGCGTTGGCCGCGTGGAAGGCCACCGTGCGGCCGTCGGGCGAAATCACGGGCGAGCCGATGGCGGTGATGTTGTCGGGGTTAGGGACGGAGAAGCGAACCACGGGCAGCGGCTCGGGCGCGCGGCGCACCCACGCGATCGCGAAACCGAGCGCGGCGAGAGTCGCGAGCAGAGCCGCGCCCCACGCGAAGGCCTCCCGATGACGACGGCGGGTGGAGATCACCGCGGGAAGACCCGCGCGCGAGCCTCCCTCGCCGATCCAGGTCAGCTCGGCGGCGACGTCGCGGGCGCTCTGCCAGCGGTCATCCGGATCCTTCTCGAGACACTTGCGCACGATGTGATCGAGGGCCGGGGGACTCATGCCCTGGACATTCGAGATGGGAGGCGGCTGAGAGGACACGATGGCCGCGATCAGGCTGGTGCGATTCTTCCCTTCGAACGCCTTCTTGCCCGTGGCCATCTCGTAGAGGAGAGCGCCGAGAGCGAAGATGTCGGTGCGCGCATCGGCGGGCGCGCCTTCGAGCTGCTCGGGCGCCATGTACTGGAACGTCCCCATGATCGTCCCCTGCTGGGTCAGGTTCTCGGTCATGGGTTTGTTGATGGTCTCCACGGTGGAGAGGCCCTCGATGGCCCCTCGCTCGCCAACCTTGGCGAGACCGAAGTCGAGGAGCTTCGCCCCCGTCTTGGTGATCATCACGTTGCCCGGTTTCAAGTCCCGATGCACGATGCCGCGACGATGCGCGGCGTCGAGCGCGCCCGCAACCTGAGCGCCGTAGCGGAGAACGTCCTCGAGGGACAGCGGCCCCTTCGCGAGCCGGGCGGAGAGCGATTCCCCCTCGATCATCTCCAGCACGAGGTAGTGCAGCGCCTCGCCGTTCACGGTCTCATGCCCGACATCGTGCAGCGTGCAGATGTTCGGGTGATTCAGGGAAGACACGCTCCGCGCCTCACGCTCGAAACGGGCCCGGAACTGCTCGTCGTTGCCGAGCGAGGGAGGCAGCAGCTTGATCGCCACTTCACGGTCGAGCCGCGTGTCCTTCGCGCGGTAGACCTCACCCATGCCGCCTTTGCCGACGGGCCCGAGGATTTCATAGGGGCCCAGACGAGCGGACAGCGCGAACCGGGATGGCGATTCTTGAGTATTCACGGTACCTCGGAGAGGAGACAGAGGGATGGCGTACGGCAGTTCAGTGGATTGAATTCAGTATAGCCAGCAATCCGGGGATATTTTCCGAGCGCTCGCTCACACCGCCGGTGTGATCGGGGACTGAGAGTCGGTCCGGCGAGTGTGGCTGGGCCCGCGCGCAGCCGCCTCCGTCGCGAGGCCGCCGTCCTTGAGCCCTCACTTGACTCAACACAGAGAAGACGGTGTAAGTTCCTGATTGGTGGGAACTTCACGGAGACGAAGGGAAGAGAAGAGGGCCGAGCGCCAACGGCTTTTATCGAATTATCTGGCGCCGCATATTTCCACAGCGTCGCATACTAAGTGTTGTGCGGGCACCCTGGCAGATCGCACTTGAGCCTATGAAAGGATCAGCATATGGACACTAGGCCCTTGCAATTCGCGGCCCTCGCTGTGGCCTTCCTGGCGGGCAGGGCGGGTACCCCTGCTGTCAGCGCAGGATCGGCCCAAGCGGGAAC
>CAZYEA010000293.1:3781-5536 GCA_964646485.1 uncultured Acidobacteriota bacterium | reverse complement strand
GCCATCGAGGAAGCGTTCGCGGACGAAGCGCCAGGCCCCCATGTTCTGGGGCTCCTCCTGCGTCCACACGAGGTCGGCGGTGATCGGGAACGTGCGCAGGATTTCGGCGAGTTCGTGGGCGGGGAAGGGGAAGAAGCGCTCCAATCGGACGATGGCGACGTCGCGGGCTCCCTTCGTCTCGCGTTCTCTCTGCAGGTCGTAAGCGATCTTCCCCGAAGTCATGACCACCCGCCGTACCATCCCCGGATCGACTCTCGGGTCGCCCAGAACCGGCCGGAACCGTCCGTCTGAGAGGTCTCCAAGGCTCGAGACGCACTGGGGCGCGCGCAGGAGGGATTTCGGGGTGAACACCACGAGCGGCTTCCGCGAGACCGAACGGCCCTGGGCGCGCAGCAGATGGAACAGGGAGGCGGGAGTGGAGGGGTAGGCCACGCGCAGGTTGTCCTCGGCGCACAGGTTCAGAAAACGCTCGATGCGGGCGGAACTGTGCTCGGGACCCTGCCCTTCGTGGCCGTGGGGCAGAAGCAGGGTGAGGCCGACCTGCTGCTTCCACTTCTGCTCGCTCGCGGCGAGGAACTGGTCGATGATCACCTGGGCGCCATTCATGAAGTCGCCGAACTGCGCCTCCCACAAGACCAGGGCCCGCGTGTGGACGGCGGAGTAGCCGAACTCGAAGCCCATGACCGCGCACTCCGAAAGCAGCGAATCGTAGACGTCGAAGCGCGCGCCGCCCGAGGCGACCTGTTGGAGCGGAACGAACTCCTTCGCGTCCCGATGGTCGTAGAGGATGGCGTGGCGCTGGGAGAAGGTACCCCGGCCCACATCCTGGCCGGACAGACGGACGGAGATTCCCTCGAGAAGCAGGGTCCCGAAGGCCAGGGCTTCGGCAGTGGCCCAGTCGACCTCTCCCTTGCCGCGGCCCTCCAGGAGGTCCGCCCTCTTCTTGAGGAAGGGCATGAGCTTGGGATGGACCTCGAAGCCGGCGGGGATCTGGGTGAGCCCCTGCAGGGTGGCCCGGAGGCGCCCCGACAGGGCCGAGGCGTCGACCTCGGGGAGTTCGGACGCCGGCGACTTCGGTTCGGCGGCGGCGCCGCCTTCGGTCTGCTGCATCATGGCGCGCTTGGTGGCCCAGATGCTCTCGAGATCCTCGCGGGACACCGCTCCCGAGGAGACGAGCTTTTCTCCGTACAAGGTGGCCACCGAAGGGTGACTCTTGATCTTCGCGTACATGGTGGGCTGGGTGTACGCGGGCTCATCGCCCTCGTTGTGGCCCCAACGCCGGTAGCCGACGAGGTCGATCACCACGTCGTGCTTGAAGGTGCGCTGGAAGTCGAAGGCCATCCGGGCCACGTGGATCACGCCCTCGGGATCGTCGGCGTTGACGTGGAAGACCGGCGCCGCCACCATCTTGGCCACGTCGGTGCAGTAGGTGGACGAGCGCGCGTCCTCCGGGAGGGTGGTGAAACCGATCTGGTTGTTGGTGACGATGTGGATCGTGCCCCCGGTGCGGAATCCATTGAGCCCGGATAGATTGAGGGTCTCGGCGACCACACCCTGTCCCGCGAACGCGGCGTCGCCGTGAAGGAGGATGGGCACGGCGGTCAGGTGCGCCCGGTCGCCACGCAGGTCCTGCTTGGCCCGGACCATGCCCTCGACCACCGGGTTCACGAACTCGAGGTGCGAAGGATTGGGCGCGAGCTCGATCGCGATCTGCGAGCCGTCGGGCGCCACGTGAGTTCCCTGGGCCCCGAGGTG
>CAZYEA010000293.1:0-3771 GCA_964646485.1 uncultured Acidobacteriota bacterium | reverse complement strand
CTGACGTACTTGCCGGACTGGCCGAGGTGGTACTTCACGTCGCCTGAGCCCTGGGTCTCATCGGGATCGATCGAGCCCTCGAACTCCGCGAAGATCTGGGGCAGGGGCTTCTCGAGGACGTTCGCGAGGATGTTCAGGCGTCCGCGATGGGCCATGCCGAGCACCGCGTCGTTCACCCCCGCGCGCGCGGCCAGGGAGAGGAGTTCGTCGAGCAGGGGGATCGTGGTCTCGAGACCCTCGAGGGAGAAGCGCTTGTGCCCGACGTACTTCGCGTGGAGATGCCTCTCGAAGGCCTCGGCCTCGGCGAGCTTCTCCATAACGCGCTTCTTCTGAACCGCGCTCAGCTCGGTCTTGTTGCGCGAGGTCTCCTGCCGGTTCTGGAGCCATTCCTTCTGGCCGGGCGCGGCGATGAACATGTACTCGGAGGTGACGGTGGTGCAGTACGTCTCGCGCATCACGTCGATGATCTCGCGCAGGGTGGCCTTCTCTTTGCCGAGCGCGCCGTTGGTGAAGAACTCGCGGTCCAGATCCCACAAGGTGAGGCCATAGCCGCCCGGGTCGAGATCCTTCACCGCCGGCCGCTTCGCGCCGAGCGGGTCGAACTGGGCGAGCAGGTGGCCGCGCACGCGGAAGGCGTGGATCAGTTGAAGGACCCGGGCCTGCTTCTCGACCTCTTCCCGATTCGACGAACCGCCGCCCATGAAGGCGGGGGCGAGCGCGTCCATCTCGGTCCGCACCGGCGGGTAGGGGACGGAGAGATCCTCGAAGAGGCGCTCGTAGAAGCGGTCCTCGCCACGCAGCAAGGCCTCGATCCGGCCCAGGAACAGGCCGGACTCGGCGCCCTGGACCACGCGGTGATCGTAGGTCGAGGTGACGGTCATGACCTTGCTGATGCCGAGCATCGACAAGGTCTTGGGCGACATCGAACGGAACTCGGGCGGAAAATCGAGGCTGCCGGTGGCCACGATCAATCCCTGGCCGGGCATGAGCCGCGGCGCCGAAGCCGTGGTGCCCACGGTGCCGGGATTGGTGAGAGACACCGTGGTGCCCATGAAGTCGTCGGGCATGAGGGCTCCGCGGCGCGAGCGCGCCACGAGATCGTCGAACCTCTCCAGAAAGTTCGGGAAGGACAAGGAGTTGGCGCCGCGGATATTCGGGACGAGGAGGGTGCGGGTGCCGTCCTTCTTCTGCACGTCCACCGCGACCCCGAGGCGGACGTCGCCGCGATGAATGCGATGCGGCTTTCCGTCGAGCTCCGCGTAGGCGTCGTTGAGACGCGGGAAGGTCTCGAGGGCCTTCACCATGGCCCAGGCGATGATGTGGGTGAAGCTGATCTTCGAGGCGGATACTGCGGCCCGGTGGCGATTGACGAGAGCGCGGTTCTCTTCGAGCGCACGCACCGGGATCTCGCGCACCGAGGTCGCGGTGGGCACGGAGAGCGAGGCCTCCATGTTCTCGACGAACTTCACCATGCCGCCGCGCACCGGCTCGACCACGTCGCCGGGAAGCAGCACGGGGGCGAGCGCGCGGGACCTGGGGGCGAGCGCGGGCGGGTTCTGGGCGAGAGGCGCCTGAGCGCGGCGATCGAATACCTGGGTCTCCGTGGTGTGAGCGGAGACGGGCTCCACCACCATGGGCTCCACGACCGCGGGCTCGACCGGAGCCGCTTCCGTGGGCGCCGGATCAAACCAGCCGCCCTCGGCCGCCTTGGGGGAACCCTCCGCCGGAGTCAGGGGCGAGAGGGTGCTCGGATCGACCTCCATGACCCGAACGGACTGACGCTGAAACATGGCCGTTTCGGTCGATCCCGCTGGGGGTTCGAGATTCAGAACGTACGCGAAATAGTCCTGCCATTCCTGCCCGACGCTCGTCGGCTCCGCCCGATACTTCTCGAGTTCCTGCAGGGCAAACTCCGTGTTCGCGCCGAAGTCGGACACGATCCGCTCGGCAATGTGACGGGGCAGGTTCTCGTGGTTCATGGGGGGAAGGAAGGATAACTCGCGGGCCTCGTCCTGGGCCTGTAAAGTTCGCTGCCATGCTGATCGAATGCGTCCCCAACTTCTCCGAAGGCGCCCGCTCCGAGGTGGTGGAGGCGATCGTGGCGAAGGTCCGCCAGGAGAGCCCGGCGCGGGTCCTGGACCTCCAGTCGGACGCCTCCCACAACCGCTCGGTCCTGACTCTGGCGGGCGACCCCGACTCCCTGACGCGGGCGGTGATGGCTCTGGTGGGCGCCTGCCTGGGCGCGATCGATCTCCGAACCCACCGCGGGGAGCACCCGCGCATGGGTGCCGTGGATGTGGTCCCCTTCATTCCTCTGGAGGGCGCCACCATCGCGGACTGCGTGGCTCTGGCCAGGAGGGTGGGCGAGGCGATCGCAAAGACCCACAATATTCCCGTCTTCCTCTATGAGGACGCGTCCACCGCGCCCCATCGCAAGGGCCTCGAGGACATCCGCCGCGGGCAGTTCGAGGGGCTTGCGGCCAAGCTCAAGGATCCCCAGTGGACGCCCGACTTCGGTCCCACGGAGCCCCATCCCTCGTTTGGCGCGGTGGTGGTGGGCGCGCGCATGCCCCTCATCGCCTACAACGTGAATCTCAACACCGACGACGTCGAGATCGCGAAGAAGATCGCCAAGGGCATCCGCCACAGCACCGGCGGGTATCGCTTTGTGAAGGCCATGGGCCTGATCGTCGATATCGGGGGCCGGAAAGTCGCGCAGGTCTCGATGAACATGACCGACTTCACGAAGACGCCCCTCTTCCGCGTCACCGAGACGATCCGGAACGAGGCCGCGCGGTACGGAGTCTCGATCAGCGGCTCGGAGATCGTGGGGCTCGTGCCCGCCCAGGCTCTGATCGATTCGGCCGAGCATTACCTTCAGCTCACCGGGTTTTCGTCCCAGCAGGTGCTGGAAACGAAACTGCGCTCTTCGTAGCCCTGGCTCAGCTCTCGACTTCCGGAGCTTCGACGCCTTTCTTCGGGGCCATGAGCCCAAGCGCCTTCATCTTCTTATAGAGGTAGGACCTCTCCACCCCGAGGGCCTCGGCGGTGCGGCTCATGTTGCCGTGACAGGCCTCGTGTTTCTTCGCGATGTAGCGGCGTTCGAAGTCTTCGCGAGCGAGGGCCAGGGTGTCGAAATCGCCGATGGGCGCGGAGGCGCCGGCCGGAGGCCCGGTTTCCGGGGTAGAGGTCGCGGAGCCCGAGCCGAGTGCCGTCTCGGCGGAGAGGGGCGAGCGGGGGACGCCGAGGTCGCTCACCTGGACCACATCGCCCTTCGCCATGATGACCAGCCGCTCGACCATGTTCCGCAACTCACGAACATTGCCGGGCCAGTCGTGGGCCACCAGCATCTCCATGGCCTCAGGCGCGTAGTCCTTGATGTGCCGGCCGTACTCGGCCGCGTATTCGCGGCTGAAGTGCTTCACTAGCACGGGAATATCGGAGCGCCGTTCGCGCAAGGGCAGGACGTGGATGGGGATGACGTTGAGCAGTAAGTATAGGTCGTCGCGTAACATCCACTTGCGGATCTCATCCTCGAGATTCTTGTTGGTCGCGGCGATCACACGCACGTCGACGTTGACGCTCGCGGCTCCCCCCACCGGCTCGATCTTCTGTTCCTGAAGCGCGCGCAGGACCTTGGCCTGGGTCTTGAGGGTCATATCGCCGATTTCGTCGAGGAAGAGCGTGCCGCCATCCGCGATCTCGAACTTGCCCTTGCGCGAGGCGGTGGCTCCGGTAAAGGAACCCTTGGTGTGTCCGAAGAGTTCGCTC
>CAZYEA010000292.1:2492-5545 GCA_964646485.1 uncultured Acidobacteriota bacterium | reverse complement strand
GAGCTTGAACCACACCTGATAGAAGTTCCGCCAGGCCACTTCGTCCTCCGTGGTCCAGTCGTACCAGTAGGCCCCGTGGTTGGTGCGCGAGGGCTCGTAGAAGGCCATGAGCGAAGGCAGGGTGTACTTCACGTGCCAGGGCGCGTAGCGGAACTTCATGAGGTCGCGACCAGCCGAGTAGATGGTGAAGGTGGGATCGAAGGTGGTGCCGAGCTTGAGGTGCTCTTCGAGGTAGGCCTTCCACTCGGGCGATCCCGGGGGATAGATCTTGTCCCACAGCCGGGCCACCTGGCCGAACCGCATGTACTCGTCGTTGCTGTTCTGCCCCACCGGATAGGGCTGAACCACGTAGTCCTTGAGCAGGGACTCGAAGTGGCCGTAGAAGTGGGTGACCGTGCCCAGGCCGAGGCGCGCGGCCTTGATCGCGTTCATCTGCCCGACCCCGCCCTGGTCGAGATGCGCGGTCGAACCGAGGCCCAGCTTCTTCGCCTCGTCGAGCAGGGCAGCCATGATCTCGGGACGGTGGGAGCCGAGCTTCAGTCCGTCGATGCCGTTCTCCGCGGCCCAGCGCACGTACTCGCGGGCGCCCTCCGGGGTGTCGGGCGTGGGCTTGCCCCAGCCCTGACCCAGGCGCTGGTAGTTGTAGATGCGCGGGGCCACGATCTCGTTCCTCGCGCTCCGCTCCTTTTCCTTGACCGTGAACGCCTGGTCGGAGAGGGGCACGCCGCGCACGGTGGTGACGCCGTGGGCGAGCCAGAGCTTGTAGGCGTATTCCGCCTCTTCGTTCTTGGGCTTCGACCCCGCGTGCACGTGCACATCCACGAAGCCGGGAAGGACATACTGGCCGGCGGCGTCGATCTCGAGGTCGGCGTTCTTTGGGTTGCGGCCCGGCGCCAGGGGCAGCCCCGGCGTTCCCGCGGGTCGCACCGAGGCGATGCGGTTCCCTTCGATCACGATGTCCACGGGGCCGCGGGGCGGGCCGCCGGTGCCGTCGATGAGCAGACCGCCGCGGATCACCATGGTCTTGAAGGGTCCCTTGCCTTCGTCCGACCGCCGGTTAGGCGCCGGCTTCAGCTCGTCGCCGCGATCCTGGGCGGGCACGGTCGAGGAAGCCAGGGACGAGGCCAGGGCGAGGGCGCCGAGGCCGAGGAAGTGACGGAATCCGCGCATGTTCAGAGGCTCCAGGGTAAGCAGGTCGGGGCAGTAGATCCGAAAGGAGCGGCTCGGTCAAACCCGCTCCCTCGGGGTGTGAGTTCAAAAGGTGCTTATAATCAACGGATCAGGAACATGAAGGATGCTTGAACTAGTCGCGACCGTCCTGCTCCTCCTCTGGGTGGCGGCCCTCGTCACGGGCTTCGCCACCGGTCTTGGGGTCCATGTCCTGCTGGCGGGGGCGTGCATCGCGCTGCTCCTGCACCATCGCGAGATGGCGAGGCTCCGGGCCGAACACCGCGTTGAGCCCCGCGACGTTCTCCTGGTGGGAGGCGGCCGGGCGCCCCGTACCCGTTCGGCCTCGGCGAGCCAGGCTCCGAAGCGCCCCAGCGCCGCTGCCTGAGCGGGCGAGAGCCCGCTTGCCCATGGCTCCGGCCCATCTGCGCGGCCTGACCCCAGAGAGTCTTCTCGAGCGCTTTCCGGAGATCGGTTTCAGCCCGTCCCAGGCGCGTCGGGTGACCACGCGCCTCGTCCACGATTATCGGGACGATCTCGACCTCGTCCCCGGGCTCAAGAAATCGAAGGCGCAGGCGCTGCTGGGCGAGGGACGCCTCGATCGGCTCGAAGTCACCGACCGGCGACGCAGTGCGGTGGATCCGTTCGTGAAGTACCTCTTCCGGGCGGGCGATGGTCGCGTGTTCGAAAGCGTGCGTATCCCCCTTGAGCAGCCGCGCTACTCGGTCTGCGTGTCGTCCCAGGCGGGTTGCGCGCTCAAGTGTGCCTTCTGCGAAACCGGCCGCATGGGCTTCGAGCGGAATCTCGAAGCCTGGGAGATCGTCGACCAGGTTCTGCGCGTGCGCAGCGAGTCGCCCGAGCGCCCGGTCACCGGGGTGGTGTTCCAGGGCCAGGGCGAGCCGTTCCAGAACTACGACAACGTGATGACCGCGGCCGACGTTTTGCGTCATCCGTGCGGCGGCCGGATCGGCAGCGACCGGATCACCATTTCGACGGTGGGGCTTCTTCCCATGATCGAGCGCTATATCGATGAGGGCCGACCCTACCGCCTGATCCTCTCCCTTACCTCCGCGTTCCCGGAGAAACGCGAGTCACTCCTGCCCGTGGCGGGCAGGTGGCCGGTCGACCTTCTTGCCGAAGCCATGAAGCGTCTGGCCAGGCGCCAGCGCAACGTCATCAACCTGGCCTTCGTGCTGATGTCCGGCATCAACACCGGCGCGGACGAAGCGCGCGAGCTTGGTCGCCTGTTCAAGGGCGAGCGGGTCCGGCTCTCCGTGATCGACGTGAACGATCCCACCGGGCAGTTCACCCGCGCTTCCGACGAGGAGCGGGGTCTCTTCCTGAACGCGCTCGCGGAGAACCGCATTCCCTTCGTGCGCCGCTACTCGGGCGGTCCCGACATCCATGCCGCGTGCGGCATGCTGGCGAGGCACGCTCAGGGCGGGGAAGCTCACGCGGTGTAGGTCGTCGGTCCGAAGGACCTGAGATACAGTCTCCCCCCATGCAGAGACTGAAGTGGTTCTCCCTGGCCCTTGGCTGTCTGGCTGCTTCGTACGCTGCGGCCCAGGGCTCCGCCGAACTCGCGGGACTCAAACTCCGCACCATAGGCCCCGCGAACATGAGCGGACGCACCGTGGACATCGCGGTGGTGGAGAAGGACCCGATCGTCATCTACGCGGCCACCGCCACCGGGGGCATCTGGCGCACGAAGGACAACGGCACGACCTGGGCCCCGGTCTTCGAGAACGAGGCGGTTCACGCCGTCGGCACGATCACGATCTTCCAGCCGAACCCCGACATCCTCTGGGTGGGCACGGGCGAGCGCGCTAACCGCCAGAGCGCCTCGTGGGGTGACGGCATCTACAAGAGCACGGACGCGGGGAAGA
>CAZYEA010000292.1:0-2482 GCA_964646485.1 uncultured Acidobacteriota bacterium | reverse complement strand
AACTCGCGGTCGGCGAAGCACCGACTGAATGCACGTCCGATGTACAAATAGAACCACGGGACGGCGACGCTGAACGCGACACGGTTCGAGTCGTAGCCGCCCTTCTGCAAACCGATCGAAAACCAGCGGTGCCATTTGAGGCACGCCCACTCCGCATGCCATCGGCCCCACCAGCACCGGCCTTCCCGCCACATCGGCCGCATCGCCACCCATCCTTCGAATCCCGACATTGTGTGGGTCGCGGCCATGGGGAACCTCTTCGCGCCGAACAAGGAACGCGGCCTCTTCAAGACCACGGACGGCGGAAAGACCTGGCGCAACACCCTCTACGTCGATGAGGACACCGGTGTGGTCGACGTCGCGGTTGACCCGAGCGATCCCTCCATCGTGTACGCGGCCTCGCATCAACGTCGGCGCACCGCCTACGGTTTCCACGGCGGCGGTCCGGGCGCGGCCCTCTGGAAATCCACGGACGGCGGCGAGACCTTCCACAAGCTGACGAACGGCCTGCCCCCGGGCGAGTACGGCCGCATCGGCATCTCCATCTACCGCAAGGATCCGAAGATCGTCTACGTCTGCGTCGAGCAGGGCTCGGGCTACAACGCCTCCACCGAGTACGCGGTCTACGAGGCCGGCGTTTTCCGCTCCGAGGACAAGGGCGAGTCGTGGAAGCACATGAGCAACTGGAATCCGCGTCCGACCTACGGCAGCCAGATCATGGTGGACCCGAGCGACGACCAGCGCGTCTACATGGAGAATCCCTTCAGCTTCTCGGACGACGGCGGCCGGACCTTCAAGGCCCCGCCGCAGACCCTGCACGGCGACGATCGCTACGTGTGGGTGGATCCGAAGGATTCACGTCGCCTTATCAAGGCCGACGATGGGGGAGTGGGCATCAGCTACGACCGCGGGTTGAAGTGGCTCTACGTCTCATCCCTGCCGGTGAGCCAGTGGTACCGGGTGGCGGTGGACATGCAGCGTCCGTTCTGGGTCTACGGTGGCCTGCAGGACAACGGCAGCTGGGCCGGGCCATCGGCCACGCCGTACTCGTGGGGCGTGCTCAACGAGGACTGGATCCGCACCAACGGCGGCGACGGCTTCTGGAGCGTGCCCGAGCCCGACGGCAGCGAGGTCTATTCGAACGGTCAGTACCTCACCCTGAATCGCTTCAACTTCAAGACGCGTGAGGGCCGGGTCATCCGCCCCTGGAACAACCCCCTGGGCGAGGCTCCGAAACTCGGCAACTGGGGCCCGCCGAAACCGATCGTGGGCGACTTCACGTACCCCGCGAACTGGGACGCCCCCATCATCATGTCGCCCCACGACACGAAAACGCTCTACGCGGGGATGCGCCGGCTCTTCCGCACCCGCGACCGTGGGGAGACCTGGCAGGACCTCGGTGACCTCACCACCGGGGTTGATCGACGCACCTTGAAGGTCATGGGCCAGATCCCGAACGAGCGCACGCTCTCCCTCGACGACGGCGTGCCTTACTACGCGACCATCACCGCTCTCGCAGAATCGCCCCTCCGCAAGGGCTGGATCTACGCGGGCACCGACGACGGGAACGTCCAGGTCTCGACCAACGAAGGCGCCACCTTCACGAACGTCGCGTCGAAGGTCACCGGCCTTCCGAAGTCCTCGTGGATCGCCGGGATCGAGGCGTCGCGCCATACCGCAGGTCTCGTCTACCTCGTGGCCGACAACCACCGCAACGGCGACGACGCGAACTACGTCTTCAAGTCCACCGACAACGGCCAGTCCTGGGTCTCCCTCGAAGGCGACCTGCCGAAGAATCGCTCGCTTCACACCCTGCGCGAGGATCCGAAGAACCCGAACCTCCTCTATCTCGGCTCGGAGTTCGGCCTGTTCCTGAGCTTCGACGGCGGCAAGCACTGGAGCGAACTGAAGAACAACATGCCGCGGATGGCCTTCTATGACCTGGTCATCCATCCGCGGGACAACGACCTTGTTCTCGCCACCCACAATCGTGGGATCTGGATCCTCGACAACGTGCAATCCCTCCAGGAACTCTCCCCCGACGTCCGCGCGAAGGCCGCCCACATCTTCACCATCGAGGACGCCGAGGAAGTCCGCCTCTCGAATCCCAAGGCCCACGCGGGCGACATGATCTTCCGCGGCGAGAACCCGCCCAATGGAGCGATCATCGACTACTGGCTCAAGTCCGCGAATCCCTCGTCCATCGCGATCACCATCCACGACGCCAGGGGCGCCGAAGTCGCGAAGGTGGAGCCCGCGAAGAATCAGGGCGTCAATCGCGTGGTCTGGAATCTCCGCCACCCTGTCCTGCCTCCCCAGACCTACCGCTACATGGGCTCGGAGCGGTCGAGGCCGATCCCCGGAGCGTTGGCCCTGCCCGGGGAATACACCGCCCGCCTGGTGGTCGACGGCCTGACCGTGGAGAGACAGTTCAAGGTGATCGAGGACCGCCGCCTCAGCGTCACTCCCGCGGCCCGGGCCG
>CAZYEA010000291.1:0-5545 GCA_964646485.1 uncultured Acidobacteriota bacterium | reverse complement strand
AATGTGGAGACCGATTGCGCCGAGGTCAATCGCTCACTGTGCGACGGCAAGATCTCCGGGCCCTCGCTGGCCTTCATCCACGATACCCGCAACGACGCGGTGGATCCGCGCCGCGGCACCGTGTATTCGGTGGAGACCCTGCTCTCCCTGGCTGCACTCGGAGGCGATTCGTTCCTCAAAGGCACCGGGTTCCTCGCCCACTACGAGGAAGTGCGCGCGGGCACGGTCCTCGCGGGCGCGCTTCGTTTCGGCGCGTCCACCGCCCTCGGTTCTTCCGACGAGCTTCCGCTGCCGGAGCGCTTCTTCGCGGGCGGCGCCTCGGTGATGCGCGGCTTTCCAACCGATGAAGTCGGTCCCGGTCGCTTCAACGCCGCGAATGTCTTTGTGCCCGCGGGAGGCAACGCCCTCGTGGCCGCGGCCCTCGAGACCCGGATCGATGTCGTCGGGTCTTTCGGCGTCCAGGTCTTCGCGGAGACGGGGAACGTGTTTTCCCGGGTCTCAGGGATCAGGCTCTCCGACCTTCGCGAAGTGGCCGGGTTGGGCCTCACCTATCGAAGCCCCTTCGGGCCGGTGCGCCTCGACTGGGGCTTCAAGCTGGATCGGCGGGCGGGCGAGTCCCGCCAGCAGCTTCATCTGGGGGTGGGTTATGCGTTCTAGCCTTGGGCTCGTCTCCTTCCTGCTCATGGCCCGGCTCGCCACCTCCACTGCGGAGGCGGGCACGGTGGTGGAGCGGACCCTGGCGTTTGTGGGCAGGAAGCCCGTCCTCCTTTCCGATGTCGGCCTGACCCGGGTGCTCCTCAAGCTCGACGAGGCCCAGGCGCTCGAGCGGACCATCGACGAAACCCTGATGTTCGAGGAGGCTTCGCGCCTCATCACTCAGACGCCGCCCGAGGACGTGGTGGTGCGCGCGATGCAGGGTCTGAGCGAAAAGGCAGGCGCGGGCTTCTCCTTTCACGCCCTGCGGCGCAAGGCCCTGGTTCAGCTCACCATCGCGAACTACATCGATCTTCGGTTGCGCCCCCAGGTGCGCGTCGAAGACGCCGAGGTGCGCCGGGTGTTCAACGAGAGAGTCCTGAACGACCCCGAGCCTCCTCCCTTCAATCTGGTGGCCGACGCGATCCGCGAGTCGCTCGAGCAGCGCTCACTCGATGAGAAGGTCGAGGAGTGGGTGGCCTCGCTCCGAAGGCGCGAAGACATCAGGCGCGTGGGCGCGCGGCCCTGACTCTCAGCGCCTGAACTTCAGGCGGAACAGGTCGACGAAGGCGGCGAGGCCCCGGCCCAGGCTCACGCGGCTCTGTTCATCGTTGCGCCAGGTCACGGGCACTTCGAGAATCTGAAAGCCCGCCCGTCGCGCCCGCACCAGGGCTTCCACGTCGAAGGCGAAGCCGTCGAGCCGGGCGTCCTGGAAGGCCGCCTCCGCGGCCGCCTTGGAGAAGAGCTTGAAGCCGCACTGGGTGTCCTTGATCCCGGGAAGATGAAGGATGCGCACGAGGAGATTGAAGAAGCGCCCCGAGAATTCCCGGGCCGACGACTGGCGCTTCTCGAGGTTTGCGCCCACCACCGCGCGCGAAGCGATCGCGACTTCGCCGCCGCGGGTGAGCGCCTCTTTCAGCCGGTCGAGCTCTTCGATCGGCGTCGACAGGTCGGCGTCCGACATCAGGCGCCACGCTCCGCTCGCGTTCAGCATTCCATTGCGGACGGAATAGCCCTTGCCGCGGTTTCCGGGGTTTTGCAGGACGCGCACCTCTGGTCCGGCCTGCCGCGCCACCTCCGCTGTGCCATCTGTTGAGCCGTCGTCGACGACCACGACTTCGAAACTCTCCCCACGCCCGCGAAGGAAGGCGAGGATGCTCGCGAGGGTCCGAGGCAGGCGCTTCTCCTCGTTGAAGGCGGGAATGACTACGGACAGGGAAACCGGTGCGGTCACAGGCCGGCAAGTCTCTCAAAGACATTCGAGGGGAGATGAGTGAGGCCAAGGCTCGAGGCCGCGGCCTCGAGTTCGTCCTTGATGCGTCCGCGGACCAGCCGGCCCTCCTCCGCCCGGGCCCGGACTCTCGCCTCCAGCTTCTGCCTCTGCGCGGCGAGGGAGCGCACGAACTCCGCGAGCTTCAAGGTCAGGGCGCCGACCGGGCGGGTCTGCCCTTCCTCTCGAGCCAGCCGCTCCATCCGTGAACGCGCGTCCCCATCGCCGAGGAGCAACTCCAGCACCGCTGCGAGTTCGGCTGTCTCCGCGGGGCCGGGATTCACGCGCGCCACCACGCCTTCCTTCAGGTCCTCGTCGGCGGTCGCTCCCGCGGACACAACGGCCGCACGCCCGGCGGCGAGCGCCCGCATCAGGACGCCGGAGGTTTCGCCGCGACTCGGAAAACGCAGGGCCAGCACGACATCGGCTGCGAGCAGTGCGTCGCCCAGAGTCTTCAAATCCACGCGACCAAGGACGCGCTCCCGGTCCGAGACGGCACCCTCGCCCGGCCCGGAACCGCCTCCAACCGTGACCAGAATCGCTTTAGGGATCCGGGAGTGGATGGACCCGATGGCCGCCCGCGCCACGTCGAGCGACTTCGACACCGTTCCAAGTCCAGGAGCGAGGACGATGCGTTCGTCGGGTCCGAAGCCCAGGAGCGTCCGTGCGTTCGCCCGGGTGGCGGCGTTCGCTTGGAGGAGCGCGTGATGAGGAAGATGGAGGAGAGGAGTCCCCGGAATGCGGGCGGCGGCTTTTTTCGCGGTGGAAGCAGACAGGCAGACGACCCCAAGCGCGCCTTCGAGGATTTCCGCGTTCAGGGGAAAAACACACGTCCAGTGCCGAAAGCCGAGGGCGGCGGCGATGGTTTCGGCCGCTATGGCCCCGCGCTCTCCGTGCTCGCGTCGCATCTGTCGCCGGTAATCGTCGAAGTTGTTCGAGGTGACCGCGAAGCCGAGCACGAGTTCGTGAAGGTTCCACTCGTGCAGAACCACCACTCCCGGGCAGCGCCGCGCCTCCCGATAGATGAAACCGTGAACCGGGGAATTGCCGACGTGGTACACGCGCAGGGTCGCGCCATCGCTTTGCAAGGGAGCGATCACCTTGTACCGACGGCGCAGTTCGGCGTCGACGTCATCCACGACTTCACCGACCAGAGTGAGGTCGAATTCGCGACTCAGGGTCTCGAGCTGCTCATGGACATAGTCCGCGATGCCCGAAGCCAGAGGCGGCAGGGGCGACCAGAGTTCGAGGGGGAGCTTCACTTCCGGATCTGTGCGGTCAAAGCGTCGATGACCGCATCCCACTGGATGGGAGCCACTTTCGCTCGCCCGACCTCGGCCATTTCGCGGAGTCTTGAAGGCGGCGTATTCCACGCGCTGGACATGGCTTCGCCCAGACTCCGCGCGTCCGGCGCGGCGATGAAGCCGCTCTCCTTGGTGGCGAATTCGAGGACGCCGCCCGTATCGCTGGTGGTGACGAGGGTCTTCGAGGAGAGGAAGGCTTCCAGGGTCACGTAGCCGTAGTCCTCGTTGACCGGCGTGTAGACCGCGGCCCGCGCGGTGGCGAGAAGAGTCAGCAGGTCCTCATCGGACACGAAGCCCAGGAAATCGACACGCGACGCGACACCCCTCGCTTCGGCCAACTCGCGGAGAGCCGGCTCGAGCGGTCCGCGGCCCGCGATCTTCAACCGCACGTCCTTCCCGGCGTGGGCGAGCGCCTCGATGAGAAGGTCCACGCGCTTGAGACGATCGAGCCGGCCCGCGAACAGCAGGAAGTCGCCCTGGGCGTCGAAGCGGTATCGGCCGGCGAGGGGCGGAGGCGGATAGAGCGTGGTCGACTCGAGGTCGTTGAAGGCGCGCAGGCGGTCGGAGACGGTCCTCGAGATGGTGAATCGATCGCGGCACTCCGACAAGGCCCTGGTGTCGAGGGAGTGGATGGTGGCCTTGATCTCTTCATGGTCCTTCGAGTCCGTGAAAGAGCAGTACTCGGTGCCGAAGAGGTCATAGACCTCGCGATGCTGGTGGAAGATCCACGCCACCTTGCAGGTGTGCTCGGCCAGGAAGGTCGGGAACTTCGTGGCGATGACGAGGTCGATCTTCGCCCCGTTGCTCTCGGTCACGTCGATGAGGCGCCAGGCGAGGGCCTGCCGGACGATCTCCTCGGGCGGGTACCACTTGAACGGCACCTGAGCAACGTCGGCGAGGAAGCCGCGACGGGTGAGTTCGCGCTGCAAGGAGGCCACGAGCATCTCGGCGCCGCCGTTGATGAACGGAGCCTGCGCGGCGCAGATGAGGACGCGCTTCAACCGAGCTTCTCTTCGAGGGCCTTCAGCCTTTCGCGGATCGAGCGCAGCGCGGCCTCGTGCGAGACCCGTCCCTTCTCGCCTTCGCCCAGAACCACGTCGATCCGGCGGGCCATCTCGTGAACGTGGCGCACGAGCTCTTTTTCGAGTTCGCGATGCCGGGTGTCGATCTCGTCCATCCGCTTCTGCATGAGCGCGATCACCGCGTCGTAGTGGCGATGGGTGGCCGCGAAGTGCTCGGCGGTCCAGGAGACGAGGGCGTTGTCGAGCTGCACCTGGTCGGAGTTGAAGCGGGCCTGGGCCTGCCGGGCCTCGCGGCCGTCGAGGGCGGCGAGCAGCGAGCCTGAACCGCCTTTGCCTTCGGTCTGCCAGGAGTCGTTCACGGGACGAAGGTCGGGCGGAGAGGGAGGGTTCCACGGCGGAAGCTCCGCCGCGACGACGGGCGCGGGCAAGGCCCCAGGGTCAGGGGCCGGTCCGAGGACTTCGGCCGAAGTTCGCGGCCGAAGATCCGGACGCGCGCCGTCCGCGGCCTTCCGCAGGGCGGCGGCGCTTTCGAGGCGCTCGCGTTCGAACTCTTCGGGCGTCATGTCGAGGCTCCGATTCTATGCGTCCGGTTTTCGGGCGACCGCGAAGGCGCTCGCGCCGATGGGCAGATCGAGGAGGCTGAGCAGACCCGCCTCGACCGAGAGCAGGCCGCCGAAGAGCGATTCCAGAAACGGCGGCAGCAGGGCCACGTCCGACCCGTGCCGGTTCAGGGCGCGGTCGAGGAAGCGGCGGGTGAGCAGCACGGGGAAGAGAAGCGAGTTGGCGTAGGTCGATCGCACCACCCGCAGCCCCGCGCCCTCCACCAGCTCCTCGAGTTCGCCGCGCGTGTAGCGGTGCCTCGAATGAACCGCCTCGTCATGCGCGCCCCACAGGATCTTGAGGGCTGGAACCTTCACGAGGAGGAGGCCTCCCGGCTTCAGCACTCTCGCGAGCTCCCGCACCGCCTGGGCGTCGTCCCGGACCCAGGCGTGATAGAGAACATCGAAGGACGTGACGACTTCGAAGCTCTCAGAGGCGTAGGGGAGGGCCAGCAGGTTTCCCTGACTCACCCGCCCGCCCCGTCGTCTCGTGGTGCTCACCGCGAGCGGCGAAAGGTCGACACCATGAGTCTCGCCGAAGATCGCGAGGTCCTGGAGATTCCAGCCCGTGCCGCAACCGGCGTCGAGGATCCGCCGCGTGCGGCCCTCGACTTTGGGCAGGAAGGGAGCCAGAAGCGCGCGGGCGATGCGCCGCAT
>CAZYEA010000290.1:0-5554 GCA_964646485.1 uncultured Acidobacteriota bacterium | reverse complement strand
GGGCGCGGGCGATGGATCCTCAGGGATTTCTGGAGTTCGCGCATGACTCCGAGGCCCATGAAGACATCGGAGAGGACTTCGGCGTAGCCGAGACCGGCCGGGGTCTCGGCGTTGAGCTCGACGAAGGAGTACGCGTTCGGGGTCAGGAAAGAGTCAAGCCGCGACAGGGGGGAGGGCGAAGCGGTGCCGGGGTCCAGGGCCACGAGTTCCCGCTCCGCTTCGCTCAGGCCCACGAGGTCGTTGAGCTTCGGGCCGAGGGCCTTCCAGGCGGTGAGAGTGGCCCCGTAGATGCCGCGCGCGGTCTTCCGGACATGGTCGTAGTCCTCGCGGGACACGAATTGAGGCATGGCGAAAGGGCAGAGGACGCGGCCTCCGAAGGTCGCCTTCCCATCCCGCAGCCGGGATTCGAGGGTCTCCTCGATCTCCTGCCCGAGCGCCCGCTCATCTCGAAGCAGCCGGGTGTACAGATCCACCGCACTCGTGGAGAGAGAAGGCACGGCGCGATTGTATGCGAGGATCCTCGGGTGATCCTCGAGACCGAACGGCTCGTGCTGCGGCCCTTCCGCGAGTCCGATATCGATGCCTATGCCGACCTCTGCGCGGATCCCGAAGTGATGGCGTTCCTGAATGCCGCGGGCTCACCGCTCTCGCGGGCCGAAGCCTGGCGACAGATGGCGATGTATCTCGGACACTGGGATCTTCGGGGCTTCGGCACCTGGGCGGTGGCGGAGCGGGCGACCGGGGATTTCGTGGGCCGCGTCGGGCTTCACTATCCGGAAGGCTGGCCGGATCGCGAACTGGGCTGGACCATCGCGCGCCGCTTCTGGGGCCGCGGCTACGCGAGCGAAGCCGCCCGTGCGGCGATAGCACACGCCTTCGGCCCGCTCGGTTGGGACCATCTGGTGAGCCTCATCCACCCGAACAACCACCGATCCGCCGCCCTGGCCAGGCGGCTCGGCTATCAGGCGCACGGAACCGCGGAAGTGGTGGGCCTGAGCCTCACCATGTACCGCCTGGACCGAACCCCCTGAATCGCAGAGCCCCCAAAGAGGGCCCCAAAAACTACCGATACGGCCCGCTCGTCATCCCCAGCAACTGATCAATATCCTTAGGCGACAACTCCCTAGCCCCTCCCAGAAGCCTCGCCATGAACGCCACCCGCGCCACATGCTCCAGGGTTTCCATGCGTTGATGCGCCTGGTCGAGCGACTTCCCCACGGTGACCGCGCCGTGATTTGCAAGAAGGGCGGCGTGGGCGGTGCGCAGGCCCCGCGCCACCGCGTTGGCGAGCGCTCTCGTGCCGGGAGCCGCGTAGGGAATGAGGGGCACCTCTCCAAGGACCAGCACGGACTCGGCCAGGATGCGGGCGTCGAGGCCGAGGTGAGCCACCGCGAAGGCGGTGGCGGTGGGAGGGTGAGCGTGGATCACCGCGTGCACATCCTCGCGGCTCTCGTAGATCGCGGTGTGCATCATGTCCTCGGACGAGGCGGTGGGCCCGGCCGATGGGCGCCGGCCCTCCCGGTCGATGAACACCACGTGTTCGGGACGCAGGTCGCCTTTGCCGACCCCGCTCGCGGTGACGAGATGTCCGTCCTCGACGCGCACCGAGATGTTGCCTTCGGTGGCGGTCACCAGGCCCTTCTGGTGCAGCCGGCGGCCCAGTTCGACGATGGCGTGGCGCTCGGCCTCGTGGCTCACGACGGACAACTTATCGCATCGGCCCCCGGCCTGTCGCCCTAGTAACATCAACGCATGAGCGCCCTTCAAAAGACCGATTCCGACGTCGCCCAGGCCATTCGAAACGAAGTGCGGCGGCAGGGCGCCCAGCTCGAGATGATCGCCTCCGAGAATTTCGTTTCCGAGGCCGTGCTCGAGGCCATGGGAACGGTCCTCACCAACAAGTATGCGGAGGGGTATCCGGGGAAGCGGTACTACGGAGGATGCGAGTTCGCGGACGTCATCGAGGATCTCGCGCGCGACCGGGTGAAGCAGCTCTTCGGCTGCGACCACGCGAACGTCCAGCCCCACTCGGGCGCCCAGGCCAACATGTCGGTGCTGGTGGCGAGCCTCAAGCCCGGCGACACCATCATGGGGATGGATCTCTCGCACGGCGGCCACCTGAGCCACGGGCATCCACTGAACTTCTCCGGCCTCTACTTCAAGATCGTGCCCTACGGCGTGCGCAAGGAGGACGAGAGGATCGACCTCGATGCCCTGCGGGCCAAGGCGCTCGAAACGAAGCCCCGGCTGATCATCTGCGGCGCTTCCGCGTATCCGCGCACCATCGACTTCATGGCCCTGAAGCGCATCGCGGACGAGGTGGGCGCTTTGCTCATGGCCGACATCGCGCACATCGCGGGGCTGGTGGTCAGCGGGCTCCATCCTTCGCCCGTGCCCCATGCGGATTACGTGACCACCACCACCCACAAGACCCTGCGCGGACCGCGCGGCGGCCTCGCCATGTGCAAGGCCGCCCACGCGAAGGATCTCGACCGCGCGGTGTTCCCGGGCGTGCAGGGCGGCCCGCTCATGCACGTGATCGCGGCCAAGGCGGTGGCCTTCAAGGAGGCGCTTCAGCCCGACTTCAAGGCCTACCAGCAGCGCGTGGTCGCAAACGCGGCCGTCCTTGCGAAGACCATCGCGGATGAAGGCTTCCGCATCGTGTCCGGCGGCACCGACAACCACCTCGTGCTCATCGACGTGTTCTCGCGCGGCCTCACCGGCAAAGCCGCGGAGAAGACGCTCGAACACGCGGGCACCACCGTCAACAAGAACACCATTCCTTTTGACCCCAATCCGCCCATGACCGCCTCGGGAGTTCGCGTGGGCACGCCCGCCCTCACCACTCGCGGCATGGGAACGAAGGAGATGGAGGAGATCGGCCGCCTCATCGGCAAGGCGCTCAAGGGCTCGGACCACGAGACCACGATCGCCGAAGTCCGCAAGTCCGTGGAAACCCTCTGCGCCCGCTTCCCGCTCTATTCGAATCTGCTGACCGCGCGGGCGTGAGACTCGACGCAAACTTCTTCGGTCCGGGCGGCCGGCTCGCCTCCGTCTTTCCCTCCTACGAAGAGCGGATCTCGCAGCAGCAGCTCTGCCTCGCCATCGCCGAGACCATCACCAACGGCGGCATTCTCCTCGCCGAAGCGGGCACGGGCACGGGCAAGACCGTGGCGTACCTCGTGCCCGCGATCGCGGCGGGGAAGCGCATCGTGATCTCCACCGGCACCAAGAACCTGCAGGACCAGCTCGTCGAGAAGGACATACCGCTCGTGGCCGAAGCTCTCGGCCGCGAGGTGAGGGTGGCCCTCATGAAGGGCCGCGGGAACTACCTCTGCAAACTTCGCTTCGCTTCGTTTCAGACCTCCGGCCAGTTTCAGAAGATGGACGAGATCCCCATGTTCCGCGCGGTGGAGGAGTGGGCGAAGGAGACTGTGGTCGGCGACCGCTCGGAAATCGACGGCTTGCCGGACTCCGTCCACTTCTGGCGCGAGATCTCCGCGAGCAGCGAGAACTGCATCGGGCAGAAATGCGCCGAGTACCAGCGCTGCTTCGTGACCGAGATGCGCAAGCGTGGCGCCGAGGCCGAGATCGTGGTGGTGAATCACCATCTGCTCGTGGCCGACCTCGCGGTGCGGGAAAACGATTTCGGCGAGGTCATCCCCGCCTACGACGTCCTGATCCTCGACGAAGCCCATCAGCTCGAGGCCGCGGCCACCCAGCACTTCGGGGCACAGGTCTCATGGAACCGGACCGAGGAGCTCTGCCGCGATATCGAGCGCGAACTCGCGGCGGCGCGCATCAACTCTCCGGAGATCCTGGCCGAGGTCTCGAACCTGCGCAATCGCGCCGAGCGCTTCTTCAAGATCCTCACCCGGGAGGCGGGCCGGCGTCTTCGCGCGAAGTGGGTGACGAGCGCGCTCGAGGAGGACGCGAACGCGTTTGCCCTGCGTCTCGAGGGGGTGAAGACCGCCCTGGCGGTTCTCGCCGACCGGCCGGAGCCCGTGCGCGCGCTCGAGGGCCGCGCCATGGAGCTGCGCGACCACCTGCTCTTCATCCTCAAGGCCGAGGATCACACTCACGTGTATTTCGCCGAGGCCCGCGGCCGCAATGTCGTCCTGCGCGCGACCCCCATCGACGTTTCGCGCATTCTCAAGGAGAAGCTCTTCGACCAGGTCTTCGGCGCGGTCCTCACCTCGGCCACCCTCACCGTCGACCGCAACTTCTCCTACATCCGCTCGCGTCTGGGCATCGAGGGCGACCACACCGCCGACCTCGCCCTCGATTCGCCCTTCGACTTCTCGAAGCAGGCCGTGCTCTACCTGCCGCCCGGCGTTCCCGATCCGCGCGAGGCGGGCTTCATCGACCGCGCGGTCGACGAGATCGCGGACATCGTGGAGATCACGGAAGGCCGGGCCTTCGTGCTGTTCACGTCCTACGCGAACCTGCACGCGGCGGCGGAACGTCTGGCCGGCCGGATCCCGCATCCGATCCTGGTTCAAGGCGAAGAGTCGCGCGCGCGACTGCTGCAGCTCTTCCGTCGCAAGAAGAATCCGGTTCTGCTCGCAACCTCATCGTTCTGGCAGGGTGTGGACGTGGCCGGAGACCAGTTGAGCGCCGTCATCATCGACAAGCTTCCCTTCGCCTCTCCGTCCGAGCCCGTGGTCGCGGCGCGCATCGAGAAGCTGAACGCCCAGGGCGGCAATGCCTTCTCCGACTACCAGGTCCCCGAGGCGGTCCTGATGCTGAAACAGGGACTGGGCCGGCTGATCCGCACCGCCTCGGATCGCGGAATCCTGGCCATTCTCGACTCCCGGCTTACAACGAAGGGCTACGGCAAGCGCTTCCTTTCGAGCCTGCCGCCGGCTCGTCAAGTGACATCGATTCAGCAGGTTCGGGACTTCTTCCACACCGATTCTTAGGCTTTCTTCGGCGAGGCTTGACAGAAAGGCGAAAACAAAGCGAAAATTCTTTCGTTCGGTCGGACCCGAACCGGATGCAACCGAGGGTACCTTGGGCGCGTCAAAGAAAGAGGTCGCTCCAAAATGTCTGCTCTCGAAATCCTCTCCCTCGTCTCCCTTACCATCGGCGCCGCCGCGATCCTGAGATTCGTATGGCTCGATTCGCTCCGTTTCGCCGAGCCTGGCTCCGATGCCGGCGACCCTGCCGTGATCAGCCCTCGCACCGCGCAGCGCCTCGCCCTGCAGGCCGAGGCCGATCGGGTTCAGGCTGAGACCTTCAGCCTGCCTCGCGCCGCGTAAGCGTCGTTCGACAACCGACTCTGCTGCGGTAAACTCCGCGGTCTTCCCAGGCCGTTGCTTCCGAGCAATGACCCCGTAGTGCAGCGGTTAGCACGTCGCCCTTTCAAGGCGAAGATCGAGGGTTCGAATCCCTCCGGGGTTACCACCCCTCCGGGAATCGAACCCTCCATCTGCGATCGAGGGTTACCAAGTTGATCTGCCGGCCGAAGGCCGTCAGATCACGTGGAGCGCCTCGCTATCGCTCGGCGTCGAATCCCACCCAGTCTCGGTTCTGTCAAACACCGTCATCGCGG
>CAZYEA010000289.1:0-5564 GCA_964646485.1 uncultured Acidobacteriota bacterium | reverse complement strand
AAACGGCGAGTCGCTCGGGACGGGAGCTTCTGACCCGCGACCCTTAGTTCGGAAGCTGTTCCCGTGTCAGGTTGCGGTGACCCTTGTCCGTGACCACCACATTGTCTTCGACCCGGATGCCCCCGAAGGGCGCGAGGGCATCGATGAGGGCCCAGTTGAAGTCCTGGGCGGCGGCGCCGGACCGATGCGGCTCCAGCAGCATCTGCACGAAATAGATGCCGGGCTCGATGGTGAACACCTGCCCCACTTCCATGATCCGCGTGTTCCGCAGGTAAGGATGCCCCTCGGGCGGGGCGAGGACGCCGCCGTCGCGCGTCTTCTGGTGTCCTCCGATGTCGTGAACCTGGATGCCGAGGTGATGACCGATGCCGTGGGGGAAGAAGGCCGAGGTGTAACGCTTCTCGATCGCGGCGTCGAGCGAGCACTTCAGCACCCCGTGCTGGATGAGGGCGGCCCCGATCTTCCGGTGCGCTTCGAGGTGGATGTCGACATAGGAACGGCCGGGGGTCACCATCGCGCACAGCTCGAGCTGCAGGGCGTCAAGCGCGTCGATGAGCGCCTTGAACCTGGGGTCGCAGCCGGGCGCCGCGGTGGTGCGGGTGATGTCGCAGCCGTAGCCGTTGTCGCTGACTCCCGCGTCGAGGAGCAGGAGCTTTCCGGATCCGGTCGCGCGTTTCGCGTGGTAGTGGAGGATCGCGGCCTTCGCGTCGAGGCAGACGATGGTCGGGTAGGGAAGCACGTCATCGGTGCAGCCTGCGCCCTGAACGAAGGCGTGGTGGATCGCGAGTTCGCTTTGCCCCGAAGCGAACGCCGCCCGCGCGGCGACATGCCCTCTCGCCCCGGCCACACTGGCCCGGCTGAGGCACTCGACTTCATAGGCGGTCTTTATCGCGCGATCCCAGTCGAGGCGCTTCACCAGAAGCTCGGGATTCACCTCGAGGCCCGCGGCCCGGGCCCCCGCCTCGTCATCGCCCACGAAAGCGGTGCGACCGGAAGATCCGATCTTCTTGAACACGCCCGCGGCGCTGTCCGCCTCGTCGATGTCGAACTCGCCGGTCCAGAAGTCGGCCGCGAAGGGGGCCCGCTCGTACCAGTAGTCTTTCGGGGCCCAGCGGATGAGTCGGGGTTTGGCTCCCGGCTTCACCACCAGCGCGTGATGCGGTCCGCGGATCGGAGACCAGCTCGCGAAGTGCGGGTTGGTCTTGAAGGGCGGTTCCATGTCGTCCGCGTAATAGACCATCTGCGATCCGGCGCCCAGCACCAGGGCATCGAAGCCCGATTCGGAAAGTGTCTTCGCCGCCGAGGCGGCCTTCGAGGCGACGTGATCGCGGAACAGCTTGGAGAGGTCCATCCCCAAACGCTAGAAGGGGAGAGCCGCCGCCGTCAAACCGCGCCGCTCATCTTCCGACCATCCAGGCGGCGTTGCGGCACTCGGGGAGCGGCTCAAAAGCGGCGCCGCCCTCGCTTCTTCGCCTCGCGAGGGCCTCCTTATAAAGAGACGTGTCGACTCCATAACGCGCCAGGTCGGGCAGGGCGAGCGGATCGAGCGGATCGTAGGGCTGCCACTCCGTGTACCCGCGCGCGCGGCCGATGAGCCCGCGCACCGGCCCCGCGCGATCGAGCAGGCTCACCGTCGGGTGCTGCCAGCCGTGCATCCACTGCGGCGAGATCCGCAGCTCCTGAAGGCCCGAGGCCAGGGCCACGTCCACAGGCACGAGGCCGCTCACGCACGAAGTCCGCTCCCGCGCCAGGTTCCGAAAGGCGTGCCATTGCGAAGTGAGCTGAAGCTGGAACACGATCTGGGCCGCGAAGAGAAGGCCGAAGACCCGCCGCATCATGGTCATGGTCTCGACCCGGAGTCCGCCCATCACCACCGGCGCCGCGGCCACGACGGGCAGGACCACATTCACGATCCGCGCGCGGTACTGAGCAGTGACCGCGATCCCCATGGGGTCGCTCAAGGCCTGGAGCACACCCAGGGCGATGGCCACGCTCGCGATCAGGGTGAACCAGGGTGCGGCGGCGCGGGGGAGGAGCGCCCCCAAGGCCGCGGCTCCGACCACGAAGAGAGACAGCTGCAAGGAGACGCTCTCCGGCTCGAGGATCACTCTCCAGCTCCCCTGAAAGGAGGTGAGGTTCGCGGGATGGGTCGGGCGCAGGATCGAGGCGGCGGCCACGAAGGTGGCGAAGACCGCGCAGGTCACGATGGCCCAGAGAAGCCGGCGGTTCGGGATCGAAGGGTCCTGCCCCATCCGCCTGAAGGCGGTGAGGATCAGGATCGGCCCGAGGGCGATCGCGGATTCGTAGGAGGCGATGAGAGGCAGGCTGACCAGCAGTCCGACGATCAGGGTCGAGGTCCGCCGAAGCGGATCGACGAGGGCGAAGAGGGCGGGCCAGAACAAGGCGACCGCGGCGCGCGACTCGTGGATGACCAGAAGCTCGGTGTTGAGGAGGCCGGCCGCGATGGTGGCGAGAGGCCAGGTGACGAGCTCGGGGCGCGGCCCCGCGATCCAGACGCATAGAACGAGGCACACGGGCGTCAGCAGGAAGGGAGGCAGGCCGAAGAGGACCTTCAGGAGGGAGAGGTTGGTGATCCCGGCCCGCAACGCGGCCACCACCGGGATCTCGACCAGCACGTCGGCCCCCGCGCGGCTCGAATCGCCGAGCACGAAGCCCTGGGTCTCCAGAAGGCGGGTGAAGTAGTAAGCGCCGTCGAGCCACAGCGCGCGCTCCGTCCACACCGCGGCCACGAGGTGAACCCCGTAGAGAAGGAGCAGCGCCCTGAAGAAGACCGCGTTCCGACCGTATCCGCTTTGACCCTCGCTCAAGCGGCGATTGTAGCTTTCGGCAAAGTTCCCGTTGCCGGATGGCTCGCAACGTGGAAGACTCCACGGTTGAGGCATGGAGATCTACGACTTCATCGTGGTCGGAGCGGGCACCGCGGGCCTGCCCTGCGCCATCTTCGGGGCCAGGGCGGGGGCGCGCGTGCTCCTGATCGAGAAGCAGGCTGAGATCGGCGGCACCTTGCACCTCTCGGGCGGACACATGTCGGCCGCGGGGACCAGGCGTCAGAAGGCGCGCGGCCTTCAGGATTCACTCGAAGCCCACCTCCAGGACATCCAGAGGATCTCCCACCGCACCATCCGCGAAGATCTCGTCCGCCTCGCCTTGAATCACTCCGCGTGGCTCATCGACTGGCTGGAAGACGAGGGGTTCGAGTTCGCCCCCGATACACCCCGCATCGTTCATGGTCACGAGCCCTACTCCACGCCGCGCACGTACTACGGCGTCGACGAGGGGCGGTCGGTGCTGAAGGTCTTCGCCCGCCTGCTCGAGCCCCTGGTCGCCTCGGGCGCGATCACCCTGGTCGTGAGCGCGAAGGTGAAGGGCCTGCTCACCGACCGCGGAAAGGTGGTGGGCGCCCAGTACGCGCGAAACGGCGAGGTCCTCACTGCGCGCGCGAAGCGGGGCGTGGTCCTCGCGACGGGCGGCTTCGCCTCTGACCCCGCCCTCTTCCGGGAGATCGAAGGCTTTCCCCTCGTCTCCGCGGCGCGCGAGTCTTCGACCGGCGACGGCCTCGTGATGGCGAGAGGCATGGGCGCTCACATCGCCGGCCAGGGCTCCTACCTTCCCACCTTCGGCGGCCTCCCGCATCCGGACGACCCCAGTCGCGCCCTTTGGAAGGACCGTCCGCGTCTGATCGCGAAGGAGCGCCCGCCCTACGAGATCTATGTCGATCGCTTCGGCAAGCGCTGGGTCGCCGAGGACGCGGACAGCATCGACCTCAAGGAGCGCGCCCTGCTGAAGGTGGACGGCCTCACCTTCTTCACCGTGTTCGATGACCGCGCGGTGGAGAAGTCGGAGGGCATGGTGGCCGGCTGGTCGAAGGACGACCTGCGGGCCCAGGCGGGACACCGCGAGGGCGTGCACCAGGCCCGAACCCTCGAGGAGCTGGCGCGCCTCGCCGGCATCGACGCCTTCGGCCTTCTCACCACCGTGGAGCGCTACAACAACTTCGTGCGCGACGGGCGCGACGCCGACTTCGGGCGAAAGTTCCTTCCCGCTCTGATCGAACGCCCGCCCTTCTTCGCCATGCGCAATCACGGCATCTCCCTGATTACCTTCTCCGGAGTCGACGTCGACACCACGCTGTGCGTCCGCCGCGAAGACGGGTCCACGGTCGAGGGGCTCTACGCCGCGGGCGAGATCCTCGGCGCGGCCGCCACCAGCGGCAACGCCTTTTGCGGAGGCATGGTGCTGGGGCCGGCCATCATCTTCGGCAGGCTCATCGGCGAGCGCCTGGCCCGCCCCGCGCCTGACCTCAACGCGCCCACCGCGGAACTGGTTCGGCCCGAAGCCTGATCGCGGTGGGGAAAAGCCCCCCCTTGACTGGTGTCCCGGCGAACCGGTTGACTCCGCCTCGTTCTTCCTGAGAACCTGTTTGTCCGCCTTTCTTGGAGGCGGAAACGGAAACCAGGTTCACAGTTCACATTGAGGGATTAACGAAATGAATCGACGCGAATTCAACAAGGTGCTCGGTGCGGTGGGCGCGAGTCTCGTGGCGGGCGCGCGCGCCATGGCCCAGGACAAGAAGGCGGATGACAAGGCCCCGAAGCACGTGTGCAAAGGCTTCAACGAATGCAAGGGCCAGGGGGGCTGCAAGACCGGCGAAGGCGGCGCTCCCGGGAAGAACTCGTGCAAGGGCAAGGGCGGCTGCGCCACCTCGGCCCATCACGAGTGTCGCGGCAAGAACGACTGCAAGGGTCAGGGCGGCTGCGGCACCAAGGAAGCCGGCTGCCAGGGCAAGAACGACTGCAAGGGCAAGGGCGGCTGCGCGGTCCCGATCAAGGAGACCATGCGGAAGAAGACGGACCCGGCTCCCGCGAAGAAGTAGGCGATCCTTCGCTCTCTGGCGGTCTACTCGGCGCGCAGCGCGCGCGTCGGCTCGACCGTCAGGGAGCGTCGCGCCGGAATGTAGGCGGCGAGGAGCGCCGCCGCGGCCAGGACCAGAGCGCTTGCGCCCACGGTTGAGAGGTCGATTGCGATCGCTCCCTGCAACAGGCCGGTCAGGCCTCTCGCCATGGCCAGGCCGAGAAGGCCGCCCAGAGCGAGCCCCGTCGCGGTGAGCCTGATCGCCTGGTCCATGGTGAGACCGAGGATGTCGCGGGCCGACGCGCCGAGCGCCCGACGGATGCCGATCTCCAGGGTGCGCAGACTCGCCCGGTAGGCCATGACCCCGTAGACGCCGCTCAGCGCGAGCACCAGGGCGAGGGCCGAGAGGGCGGCCATGGTCGCGGCCACGAAGCGAATGCCCGCGGTCGAGATCGTGAGCGACCGTCGCATGCTCCACACGTCGTAGGCGGGCTGGTTGGGATCGACCGCGGCCACAGCCTGGCGAAGGTCGCGCGAGAGGGATTCCGGGAGCGCGGTCGTGGTGCGAACGACGAATGAGAGACTGGCGCGCGGTTCCTGCGCGTACGGCTGGTAGTAGGTCGGGTAGTTGCGCCGGGCGAACCACTGGTGAACCACGTCGCCGGAGACGCCGACCACGGTGAGGAGCGGGG